>JBBQVM010000149.1:0-8190 GCA_038211525.1 Bacteroidia bacterium | reverse complement strand
GGAGTCGGGAGCCATTAGAATGACCTACAAGGGCTTCCTGCTCTTTATTACTTTCTTGCCAAATGTATTTTGTTGCTCCAATATTGTTAATAGCTATTTGAATTGCCGCAGATTCCGGAACCGATGGAACCGGTGAAAGGTTCAATCCATCATAAAAGATCCCGTTTGCAGCGACCAGCTTCCCATTTTTTTCATGCAAAATATACTCACCGGTTACCACGGGGACCCCTTGATACAATTGCTGAAACCTTAAGTGATTCATTCCCAATTCATCTGCATCATTTCGGATCAATTGCCAACTATCCAAACTCCTCATTTTAAGGGCATTTCTCAAATTTTCCATTCCTGAAGACGCAGCAACGAAGCTATTCTCCGCAAATGAAATAAACAAAGGAGCGTGAGACCGGTTGTCGACTCTTACAGCTTTCGCAGAAGGATGAAATTTAATGGCATCAGCTCCTGTAAATAATTGAGCCATCAGGGAATGACAAAAAATCATCATCCCTAGAGTAAATAGAATTTTACGCATAGAAGTACTTGGTTAGTTAGTGAGTCCAGCCGAAAAAGCAATTATGGGGTAATTACCTTTTCGGTTCCGTAAATATATGACAAAAAATTTGAAAGTTGCAAGTCAAAAATAAAAGCCCAATTTACTCTAAAATATAAATTAAATTCCTTTAGTTATGTCCGGCTGGTCTATAGTAACTATCGTTTCAACAGATACCTCAAATTTAGTTTATGAACGAAGTGCTAAAAATTCATGGTAAATTTGTTTTTTGATATCATCTTGTGTACTATTTAATTTTAGTGCTAAACTTTGGATAGAATGATCGCTTGAACAAAGAATGTCAATAAGCGAGGATTCTTCAATTAAACTATTTGCACAAGGAATACCCTGCTCCAGTAGTTGTTGTCGTGTAAAATTATTTGAGTACCTCAATAAAAAGGGACAAAGTGCATGCGTGACTTTTTCAAGAATCCCGCTTTCTTTTAACTGTAAAAATGCAGCTTTAAAAATTTCTTGAGATAGGTTGTTATCATTCGTAAGATTGTAAATAATACCAAACATAGCAGACGCATATTTATCATAAAGTTGACCCCAACCGTCGAGACTATGTTGAGCAATCAAAGAAAGAATTTCGTGGTCTGAAATGTTTTTTAAAGGGAATTGCATTCAGTATTGTATTTCAAAATTATACCAAATTGTTAAAAAAATAATAATCTTTTTAACTGACTAATTAAAAAAAACAAATATGCCAAGTATATCCACGTAGTTTTTTTTATAAATTTCTTAATTACTAGCAAGGCTTCACAAAAAGAGTTTAGACTATTTTCTTTTTAACTTTTAAAATTATTGAAAAATTTCAGGATTACTAAATATACGACACGTTAGAAAAAGTGCATACCTTTATCTTAATAATGAAGAAGTAATTTTAGAAGAGTAATAAAGTTGAGTTATAAAGCGAACTAATTTTAGAAATCTGTGACCTTTAACTATTGGAAAAATTGGCGCTATCACCGAAACAATCCGTTGATAGCGCCTTAAATCGATTTATATTACTAAATTTTCGACAAAGTACTTTGTTCTAGTATAGCTAATAATTCTCTCGCCGCTTCGGCACTGCTAGCAGGATTTTGCCCAGTTATGAGCATACCATCTTTTACCACGTAAGAACTCCAATCACTTCCTTTAGAGTAATTTCCTCCCAATGCTTTTAATTCATCCTCCAACAGATAAGGCACTACTTCCGTTAACTTCACAGCCGCTTCTTCACTATTGGTAAAACCGGTCACTTTTTTTCCTTTCACTAGGGGATCTCCATTTATATCTTTTACATTCAACAATGCTGATGGTGCATGACAAACTGCTGCAACGGGCTTACCCTCAGACCAGAAATCCTGAATCAATGCAATAGAATTTTTGTCATCATACAAGTCCCACATTGGTCCATGACCACCGGGATAAAAAACTGCATCGAAATCTTCGGCCTTTACATCTGAAAGTTTTTTAGTGTTTGCCATTCTTTCTTTCAAATCCTTATCAGCATAAAATCGTTTAGTTTCCTCAGTTTGTGCATCAGGCGCCTCACTTTTGGGATCTATTGGCGGTTGACCACCTTTTGGGGAAGCTATGGTAACATCCACACCTTCATCAGTCAACACATAATACGGTGCTGCGAACTCTTCTACCCAGAACCCGGTTTTCTCACCGGTATTCCCTAACTCACTATGTGAGGTTAATACAAATAATACTTTCATGATTTTATTGTTTTTGTGATAAATAAATTTTTAACAGGAATAATTTATTATGTTCTTCTTTAAGAAAACAAACAAGGTGCCACTAAAACGGCTAGCTAGAAACACTTTGAATTATTCTTCTAATATTTTTTAAGCTTCTACTATCATTTTACCTGTATTCTTTCCTTTAAATAAACCGAGTAATGCTTTTGGTAAATTTTCAAATCCATGTTCAATTGTTTCGGTGAATTTCAATTTATCTTCTTTCAGCCACCTAGCCAGCATTTGAATACCTTCAGGAAATTGATCTTTAAAATTTCCAATGATAAATCCCTGCATCAAAACACTTCTTGTGAGTAGCATTGGCTGCAACCGTGGCCCCATGGGAGTTTCCGTACTGTTATATAATGATATCTGTCCACACAATGGTATCCTTGCATGAAAATTAATATTCTTGATCACAGCATCTGAAATTTCACCTCCTACATTATCAAAGTAAACATCAACTAATCTGGGACAAGCTGCCGCAATAGCCTTATTCATATCGGGAGCAGTATTGTAATTAATGACTTCATCAAAACCAAATTCGTTTGTCAGTAGTTTTGCCTTTTCATCAGATCCTGCGATTCCCACCACATGGCAACCTTGTATTTTTGCAATTTGCCCTACCACCATTCCAACAGCACCTGCTGCAGCCGAAACAACCACTGTTTCGCCTGCTTTCGGTTTACCTATATGCATTAATCCAAAATAAGCAGTCAATCCTGTCATTCCTAAAACACTTAGGTAGTAACTAGGAGGAGCCAAATTAGTATCCACCACTCGTAAATCCTTCTCTAAAGCAATGATATCTTTTCTCCATGGCAAACTCCCCAACACCACATCACCAGGTTTGTAATTATGCGATTTACTTTCTACTACCTGTCCTACAACACTTCCATTTAAAGGTTTATTTATTTCAAAAGGAGGAACATATGATTTAGCATCATTCATTCTACCACGCATATATGGATCAACTGAATAATACATGCCTTTTAACAAGATTTCTTCTGACTCTAATTCAGGCAAAACAACTTGTTCTATTCGAAAATTTTCACTTACGGGTACCCCAATCGGTCTTGAAGACAATACAATTTGTTGAGTAGTCATTTTTTGAAATTAAGTTTTATTAATAGAGAAAATTAAGATAAACGAGCAAACAATATATGAAAATACTTGGGTGATTGTAATAAGTAGTTGTTTACATGTTTGCTCTAATTTTTTTAATGAGATTATTTATCGTTAATGTTGCTGGTACGGACCATTTTTTTGTTTAAAAATTCTTCTATTCCGAACGAAGAAAGCTCTCTGCCATAACCACTTTGATTCGTGCCACCAAAGGGTAGATCAGGTTGTGAACCGGTAGGGTGATTTATAAATACCATACCCGTGTTGATTCTATCTGCCAATTGCTGTCCGAGGTTTTCGTCTTTGGTAAAAATGGCTCCTCCAAGACCAAACCGGGTGGCATTAGCTAAAGCTACGGCTTCATCATGAGATTTGACTCGAAACACAGAAGCAACCGGTCCAAATAATTCCTCGTGATAGGCCTCTGCATCCAGAGGAATATCAGTAAGAATAGTAGGTTGCATGAAAAATCCCTGCATGTCAAAACGCTTACCACCAACTAGTAGTTTTGCTCCAGCTTTTACAGATTTTTCCACTTGATTTTCCAAGTTTTCCAATGCAGACTTACTGCTAAGCGGGCCAAGTTTTGTTGATTCAAGCATTGGATCTCCGGGATTTATTTGCTCCATCCCTGCTTTAAATTTTTCCAGAAATTCGTCATAAACTTTATCCATCACAATAAATCTCTTTGCTGCAATACATGCCTGTCCACAGTTTTGCATTCTGCCATAAACGGCCCATTTCACTGTCTTATCCATATCAGCATCTTCCAAAATAATAAATGGGTCACTACCCCCTAATTCCAATACAGATTTTTTTAAATTTCTACCTGCAGCGGCAGCAACACTGGCTCCTGCCTTTTCACTCCCGGTAAGTGACACGGCTTTTAATACAGGATTTGCAATGAGCTCTTCTACCAAATCGGTGCTGATGAAAAGGTTGGTATATAAACCTTCAGGTGCCCCTGCATCTGAAAACAATTTTTCAATAGCCAATGCACATTGGGGAACATTTGAAGCATGCTTGAGCAGGATGCAATTTCCTGCCATAATGTTCGGTGCAGCAAATCTGGCAACTTGGTAAAATGGATAATTCCATGGTTCTATACCAAGCAAAACACCAATCGGTTCATTTCTCACATAAGCCGAACCTTTTTCCGGGAAAAGAGGTTTGTCAGCCAAAAATTGCTCGGCATTCTCCGCGAAATAATCATAAATCGAAGCACTTAGTTCTATTTCGCCTTTACTTTCTTTAATGCGTTTTCCCATTTCCAGAGTGATGAGAGAAGCTAATTCAACTGATCTTGTTCGCATTAGAGCTGCAACCTTTTGAATTATTTGTTTTCTTTCATTAAAACTTTTTTTACGCCAGATTTCAAAACACAAGGCCGATGTTTGAACCTTTTTGTCTAATAGGTGATTGTTAATTTCTTTAAATGAAATTAGTTCTTCCCCCGTATAGGGGTTTATTGTTTGGTAAGCCATGGATATATAATTAAACTTTGAATACAAAATTTAACAATAACAATGCCACCGAAAAATAATAACCGGTTTATAACTTCAACAAAAAGGACTATTTGCTTTTGCTGAATATTAACAATTAACATCATCAAGTTATTAATTGAACTTAAAATTCAAATTACACATCTCAATTTTTTTCTCCTTTAGAAATGAAGCCATTTGAAGAATTATATTTTCAATGAAGACTTTACATTTTCTTTACATCTTCTTTACTTATACTCCACAAACCAAAACCAAATCCAAATCCAAACAGTAAGGAAATTATTCCTGCGAAATAAGGTATAAAATCAATCATTTTTTATTGTTTTTAACTAGATGTAAATATATTCCAAAACACAGTATTGAGGGCACCCAAAGACCTATAAAAATGGCTTGATTTTCGTGACCATTAAAAAATAAGATTTCTGAGAACACCAGCGATAGCATCGCAGCTACAAAAAGAAACTTATCCGCTAAGTTAAATTTGTTAAACATTTTTATTTATTATTATTATTGCCCTACTCTTTTGGATTTTCGGTCACTCCCCGTTTATTTAGTGGGTTCTGGTCTCCACTTTATATATTCAAATATTCTATTTTGGTTGATCATTCCTTTTCTTGATCATTGCCTTATTTTCAACTTTCTACTATCGGTCGTTAGGTTGGCTAAAGGCGAAACTGTTTCCATAAAACTTGATATACCTCTACTCATAAAGCCTTTTAGGCATTTTTACATGAACATCAGATCCTTTTGCAAGAAATACAGAAACGGGTTTTATAGACTGTATAAAAGGCGCAAAGGATGGACCGTATAACTTTTCAACATCACATTCAAGTTGGTAATCAATGACAGGATATACTTCCCAGCGAGGATGAGCAAGTGAATATTCTATAGTAGTAGTTTCATTTAGTTTATTGTAGCCATAGTAGTGCTCAAAAATAAACTCTTCTTGTGATCCGGGTATAATGTCCTCTAATACAGGAATTGCTTTTACCCGCATCAAATTCCAATTCCGATATTTCTCTTTCCAATTGTAAGTAACTTCTATTTCGTTATTATTTTGGCTGATAGAATGATTTATTCGGGCTGTACTGTAATGTTCATTATAAAATAAGTTAGCAATTTCTGATACCAAAAACCGAGGAACTATTTCAGAAATAAAGCCTACTCCTCTTTTCCACTCTTTTCCATCAAATTTTTTGATATAGTAACGAAGGTTAATCTCTTCAAAATTTACAAAACCCGGCCATTTTATACCCATTACGCTGGTATTGTTGAAAAGAAATCCAACCACACTCACTAATGCCTTACCGTTATATAAATCAATTTCAGTATAAGGAGGTAAGTGCGGTTTAAGGATAGATGCATCTATTTCATAATTAAACATAGCAAGGTATTCCCAACGTGCAGTTAAAAATGTATCTGAACGCATGCTATCCTAATTTTTGCGGTTGAACAGCGGGTTTGGCATATCGATATCGATCTATCAGTTCAGTTGAATAATAGCCATCAATACCATTACTGCATATTGAATTTGCCATATCAAGATGAAGAAACCCATCTTCGGATAAAATATTCCCTTGAATATGTATGGATATTACTTTTCCGATTACCAGAAATGTATCATTTAATTGAATAGGCATGATTTCCTGTAAGGATAGTGCATATTTAATACTACTTTCCTTTACAAAAGGTGCTGCAATATGTTCCTGGTACTCTGGTGTCAAACCTACCTCGTCAAATTCACTAACTCCATATGCATACCTTGCACTGGTTTGATGTGCTTGATTGACAAAAGAAGAATGGATATGGTTGACCGTGTAAACCCCGGTGGCCTTTATGTTAGTAATTGTGTCAGGTCCTGCTTTTAATGGACGATTAATGTAGCCAATCAAAGGTGGATTGGATCCGATGTGTACAATACTGCTAAATATGCCAAGATTAGCTTGCCCTGCACTATTTATGGAACCGATAAGACTTACCGATTTAAAGCCCGTCAGACTATTTATAAAATTAGCCCGGTAAAAACGATCCCATGATTCTATGTTTGAAGTGCTAAAAGAAGCCATTCCGATAAATTATTAGAAAACTTAAACATAACAAACAGCAAAATTGTTTTAAAATCGTATGAAAGAAGCGGTTTTAGTTTTTCCTAATCAGTTATTCGAGCAACATCCGGCTCTAAAAAAAAATAGGGTGGTGTATTTGATTGAGGAATGGCTATTTTTTCGCCAATATAATTTTCATAAGCAGAAACTGATACTTCATCGCTCCGGTATGAAGTTTTATGAGGCCTATCTAAATGAGCAAAATTATAAGGTACATTATATTGAAACCACTGATGAAAGAAATGATGTTGGCAATTTGATAGCATTTTTATCTTCACAAAATATCACCAGTATTCATGTTGCCGATGTTGTGGATAACTGGCTAACCAAACGCATTAAAATAGCTTGCAAAAAATATGGTATAGATTTAATCTTATACAAATCCCCATCTTTTCTGAATACAATAAATCAAGCAGCTGATTTTTTTAGAAATAAAAAAACTTATTTTCAAACTGATTTTTATATTCAGCAGCGAAAGGAGCGAAATATATTATTAGAAGCCAATGGCAAACCAACCGGTGGCAAGTGGACTTTTGATTCAGATAACAGGAAGAAGTTTCCTAAGAAAGAAATTGCACCTACGATTCACTTCCCGGAAAGTAGCAATTATGTTCACGAAGCCACAAAATATGTGCTGAAGCATTTTCCTCAAAATTATGGAAGTGCAAATGCTCCACATTTATTTACGAGTTCATTTAAAGAAAGTAAAGAATGGTTGAATGATTTTTTGAAAAACAGGTTTGAAAAATTTGGGAATTATGAAGATGCGATTGTTGCAAATGAAAATATTTTGCATCACTCTGTCCTTAGCCCTATGCTCAATACAGGATTACTTACCCCTGAATATATTTTAACTGAGGTATTTGATCATTCTGAAAAATTTAATATTCCATTAAATACATTGGAAGGATTTATTCGTCAAATAATTGGATGGCGGGAATTCATACGTATCGTATATGAACTGGAGGGTAGTAAACAACGTACTTTGAATTATTGGAAATTTAAACGAAAAATCCCAAAATCGTTTTGGACAGCAACCACCGGAATTACACCGATTGATAGTACCATCAAGAAAGTTTTACAAACCGGGTATTGTCATCATATTGAACGATTAATGGTGCTTGGAAATTTCATGTTGCTTTGTGAGTTTGACCCAGATGAAGTACATCAATGGTTTA
>JBBQVM010000148.1:0-8210 GCA_038211525.1 Bacteroidia bacterium | reverse complement strand
AGAAATTTAGAAAACAATAGAAATAGTGTAAAGAATAAACCAAATGAATTGGCGTAATCTCCAATATCAAACCAGGTAGGTGAAAAATAAGCCCAGCTGGAAGGAACATAATCTCTGTGCAAAGAGGTAACGATAATTACAAATCGCTCGAACCACATACCAATGTTAACGAAGATGGAAATAAAGAATGTAGCAAATACACTTGTTCTCAATTTCGACGACCAGAATAACTGCGGTGTGATAACGTTGCAAGTCATCATACTCCAGTAGGCCCACCAGTACGGACCGGTTGCTCGATTAATGAAAGCATATTGTTCGTATTCAACACCTGAATACCATGCAATAAAGAATTCAGTTAAATAAGCCACACCCACGATCGAACCGGTAATCAGAATGATTCTGTTCATCATGTCGATGTGATAAATGGTAATATAATCTTCCAGATTCAAAACTTTTCTGGTGATGATAAGTAGTGTTTGCACCATGGCAAATCCCGAGAAAATAGCTCCTGCAACAAAATAAGGTGGAAAGATGGTAGTGTGCCATCCAGGTACCAGCGAAGTGGCAAAGTCCATTGATACCACCGAGTGAACAGAAAGTACAAGTGGTGTTGAAAGTCCGGCTAGTACCAAAGATACTTCTTCAAATCGCTGCCAGTTCTTTGCGGTTCCGGTCCAGCCGAAACTTAAAACAGTGTACCAGAATTTAGAAGCTTTTGTTTTTGCTCTGTCACGAACAGCAGCAAAATCAGGAATGAGGCCTGTATACCAAAACACCAATGAAACTGAGAAATAAGTAGAGATGGCAAATACATCCCACACCAGTGGAGAGTTAAAGTTTACCCATAACGAACCAAACTGGTTAGCAAGTGGCAATGGCCAATAAGCAACCCATGGGCGACCCATGTGAGCAACAATGAACGAGGCTGCACAGATAACGGCAAAGATGGTCATTGCTTCCGCTGAACGGTTAATAGATAATCTCCATTTCTGACGGAACAACAACAAGATGGCGGAGATTAATGTTCCGGCATGACCGATACCCACCCACCAAACGAAATTGGTAATGTCCCATGCCCAACCTACTGTTTTATTTAATCCCCAAACTCCCAATCCTGTTCCTAAAGTGTAGGAAACAGCAATAATCCACCATAAAAGTGCTAAGGATGCTATGGAGAAGGCGAACCACCAATATTTATTGGCTTTACCTTCAATAGGTCTGCAAACATCCTCTGTGATCTGGTGAATACTTTTATCACCAAGGATGAGCGGTTCCCTTAATTCTGATTCGTAGTGCATAATTTAAATTTCTGTGTCTGATTGTTCAAAATCACTGTTGTCATCAGGCTTTTCCGCCTACATCTTTATTTCTAACCTTGGTTTGATAATATATAGAAGGTTGTACATCTAATTCTTCAAGAACATGATACGCTCTCTCATCTTTAGCCTGCTGAGATAATCTGCTCTCCTTATCATTGTAATCGCCAAAAGTGATTGCATTGGTAGGACAGGATTGTGCACAAGCGGTATTAATCTCACCATCTTTCAGACGACGTCCCTGCTTCTTCGCATCCAGCTTACCGTATTGAATACGTTGAACACACATCGAACATTTTTCCATTACTCCTCTTGAACGTACTACAACATCAGGATTCAAAACCATTTTACCCAATGCATCGTTCATGTTGTAATCGAACTGATTGTTGTCAGAATATTTAAACCAGTTGAATCTTCTTACTTTATAAGGACAGTTGTTAGCGCAATAACGTGTACCCACACAACGGTTGTAAGCCATCATGTTTAATCCTTCAGAACTGTGAGTGGTAGCAGCTACCGGACAAACTGTTTCGCAAGGTGCATGATTACAATGTTGACATAGCATGGGCTGGAATACCACTTCCGGATTGTCGGATGGAATTTCCATGTCGGAAAGCATATCCAACTTACCTTCTCCTTTTTTCTCAGCACTTTCCTTGGTAGTATCACTTGAATAATAACGATCTATTCGTATCCAATGCATTTCACGCGAGCGACCAATCTCATCTTTCCCAACAACTGCGACATTGTTTTCTACCTGACACGCAATCACACATGATCCGCAACCTATGCATGAATTCAAATCGATTGACATTCCCCAGAAATGATCGGGTTTATCGAAACCGGGATTCTTTTCTGTAGCCCAAAGATCTACCTCCTTCGCCTTCTTTTTTCCTTTGTAGGTTTCAATTAGTACATCAGGATTTCCTGCCTTTGGATTTTTTATATATTGATCAAGATTGGTTTCCTTCACAATTGCTCTACCCATCATAGTATGGTGAGTTTGTGTCGAAGCTAATTCGTAATCGTCATCAACTGTTTTTCCTATAGACACACCGTTAGCTGAATAAAAAATGTTGCCATTTTTAACTGTTGCGAAACGATAAGCATTAAAGCCAACGTTGTTAGCTGTCTTACCGGCGCTAGTACGACCGTAACCAACGGCTGCGGCTATGGTCTGATCGGCAATTCCCGGTTGAAGATAAACAGGTCCTTTCATAGAAACAGATCCTGCTTTTACTTCAATCACATTTCCTTGCTTGTAACCTTGTGCTTCTGCAAAAACAGGAGACATGGCAAAGTAATTATCCCAGCATACTTTTGAAACCGGGTCAGGAAGTTCCTGCAACCAAGGGTTGTTCGCCTGGGCACCGTTTCCGATTCCGGTTTTTTCATACATTATAAGTTCCAGTCCTTCTGATTTTCCTGCAGCAGCGGCAGCAGCAGCAGCAGCTACATCGCCACTAAATGCAGTAGCAGAACTTGTTCCGGAATTCATTTCGAACACACCATCCTGCAACGACTTATTCCAGAATGCATCTGACGAAGTTATTCCGGTTTGAAGGGCATACATATTTTTACCCCAGTTGGCCTGAAGGTAGGTAAGGTAATCCTGATAAGGTAATCCTGCCCATTGAATTAAGCTGTCCTGCATCTGACGAGTCATGAACAAGGGTCTGATAACAGGCTGAGAAAGACTATAAATTCCTTTCACCGGCTCTGCATCATTCCACGATTCCAGATAATGGTGATCGGGACAAACATAACCTGCAAGTGAAGCCGTTTCATCAGAAATTCCTGCGAAAGAAATCACAGTACCTACTTTTTTCATAGCTCCTAAAAATCCATCCCCACCAGGGTAGGTATAAGCAGGATTAACGTTATTCAATAACAACACATCAACGGCACCACTTTGCATTTCAGCAATAAGAGCAGCAAATTTTTCATCGCTTCCCTGACGAAGGTTCGAGTGTTGATCAATATTAATGGTACTTCCGTAATTGCCTAATAAATTGTTGATTGCATTCACAACCAACTGCACATTAACATCATTGGAGCCCGAAATCACAACTGATTTTCCTTTGCTGTTCCAAAGATCACGTGCTGCTTTTGAAATACCATCATCCACACCGGTAGTGACACTTCCCGCCGAAGCGGCACCAGCTAATGAGGCAATTTTATTATACAAGGAAACAACTGCGGCTCCCTCTTGGCTTGGTTTAATTTTGTAACGATGATCGGCGTTGGATCCTGTTAAAGAAAGTGTTGATTCAAACTGGTAATGGCGCGACATATTTTTCTTGCCAAAAAGTTTTCTATTCTCCGCATACTGACGTGCATTGAGTGTGGAGTTGGTCCAGTTAGTTAAAAAATCGGCGTTGAAACCTACTACTACATTTGCATTTTCAAAATGATAGGTTGGCAACGCATATTTGCCAAACGACATTTCATTCGCTTTTAAAGTTCCCGAACAAGAAATAGCATCGTAAGTAACCACTTCTGTTCCCGGATATTTTGCAGAAAATTCCGCAATAAGGGCTTTCGTTGATGGACTTATAATTGAGGAAGAAAGGATTCTGATTTTTCCTCCTTTTTGTGATGCTGCTTCCAGCTTCGACTTAATAGCTGCATCGGCAACAGCCCAGGTAGATTCATTTCCTGCAACTAACGGTCCGCGTAAACGATTATTATCGTACAAGCCAAGTACAGAAGCCTGAACACGGGCATGAGTGGCTCCTTTAGAGATAGATGAAAGTTCATTCCCATCCACTTTAATCGGACGACCTTCACGCGTTTTTACCAATACACTTGAGTAATCGTGACCATCCCAAAATGTAGATGCATAATAATTTGGAACACCCGGAGTAATTTCTTCCGGTTTAATAAGATATGGGATAGATTTCTTAACAGGAGCTTCGCAGGCAGCAAGTGTAGCAGCAGCCATACCAAAACCCAAATACTTCAGAAAATCTCTCCTTGGGGTCGCATCCGAAGATTCGGCTTTTTTGCCTAATACTTCATCAACGGGAAGATGTTCGAAAAACTCATTGTTTTTCAGTCTAACAAACTCCGCGTCATTCCGAAGTTCTTCAACACCTTTCCAGTATTTTTTTTCCATATTGATTATAGGATTGTATCTAAAATTGGTACTTTATTAATAGTGACAACGGGCACATTCTAAACCACCTATTTTATCAACGGTGAGTTTTGCATCGGCTCCATATTTTGCTTTAAGTTTTTCGTGCAGTTCGGTATAATATCCATTACCATCCATCTTTACTTCGGTATCACGGTGACACTGGATGCACCATCCCATTGTTAAAGGAGAAAACTGTTTCACCACTTCCATTTCCTGAACCGGTCCATGACAAGTCTGACATTCCACTTTACCAACCATCACGTGTTGTGAGTGATTAAAATAGGCGAAATCAGGAAGGTTGTGTACTCGAATCCATTGAATGGGTTTTGGGTTAGGTCCGTATTTAGAGGTGTTTGGATCGTAATCAAGAGCGGCATAAATTTTTGCAATCTCGGTAGTACCGTATTGAGCACCTTGCTGAACATATTTATGGCAATTCATACAAACATTCGGAGATGGAATATTTGCGTGGCGACTTTTCTCGGCACCTGAATGACAATAAATACATGAAATTCCATTGGTGCCGGCATGCAGCTTGTGCGAAAATTTAATTGGCTGGGCAGGTTCATAATTTTGAGCAATTCCAATGCTCGCCAATGCATACCATCCTTTAACACTTCCCAAAGTAACCAGAACAATAATCATTACAGCAATCAACTTCTTGTTTCCGCGGATCCAGTTTTTTGATTTTTGTTTAGGGTTTAAGGCAACCGGTTCAGGAATTCCTTGTTTAGCTCTTAAAGCTCTTTCTAGTCCGCTCTTTACTTTTCCTAAAACAGCAAACAAAACCAATAATGCTAATATGATGGTCAACAACAACCAGGGAAATCCGGGCTCGGCAGGTGCGGCCCCGGGAACAGGTGCGCCGGGTGCCGGAGCAGCTGCAGCTTTTTCTCCTTCGGCTTTAACGTAACCAAAAATAGCTTGTATCTCCTCATCAGCCAAGGCAAAAGAGGGCATCGCCGTTTGGTTATAATCATTATACAACTTAACTGCATAAGGATCACCTGATTTAACAACTGATTGGGAGTTTTTAACCCACTTTAAAATCCACGCCTCATTTCTACGAGTGTGAACGTCTTTAAGTCCGGGACCAATTATTTTGTTTGCTCCTACGCTGTGACATTGAGCACATTGAGCTTTGAAAAGAGCTGCACCGTCGGCTTGTGCATTACTTTCTTGTGCAGAAAAGAAAAACAGTGCGAAAAAAATGAGGTAAACCGACGTGATTTTGGATGCGAACACGCTACCTTTCATAGGATTGATTTAGTTATGGATGCTTATTAATAGAAATAGTACCCCTGCTAAGGGGTGGGCAAATTTAAAACAAACATTTATGATTTGAAAAGGCCTTGTAGGTCTTTTGTAATTTAAATTGATTCTAAATAAGGATGATTCCTTTAATAGGTGCTATGCTGGTAATGATATTGATGGTCATTTAGTTAAACTTTTCAGCCTTGGTTTTTGTACCTTTGGGGATACCTACAATTTGAGCTTGTAAACTAATTTCCACCCAATTATGAAGAACTCTTCACTAAAAGTGATTTGGTGGGAAGTCGGATTTCAGACAAATTTGAATCAGATTGTCATATTTTTGTCAAGGAGAGAATTGAGTTCAAAAGTCGCTGAAGTGAATAATTCCTTTAATTTTACCCCATCTTGAAAAACATCTTCTTCATTTCAGCCACGCTCTTTCTGCTTATTTTGATCCCCGCAAAGGGATTCGGACAGTATTCCATGAAATCGCAAGACAGCCTGGTGAAAGTATTAGTGAACCGACACATTGCTATCAGTCAGGCTAACCGATCGATGCAGGGTTACCGGGTTCAAATTTTCTTTGGTCCACAGCGTGCCATGGCAAATGAAGTTAAAACCGACTTTTTACAAATTTATCCTAACGTAGGTGCCTACCTTGTTTACCAACAACCCAATTTTAAAATAAGGGTAGGCGATTTCAAAACACGCCTGGAAGCCATGAAATTTTTAAAGGAACTGCAACCTCTTTATGCCACCGCTTTTTTGGTAAAAGATGACGTGAAGTTGCCTACGGAATAAAAACAACTTTCCCCAAAAATACATACGTCTCGGTTTAATTAAAATTTGCCAATGGGCAATATCAGTACAACGCAAATTTTAACGAATCACAAACAGCTTAGTTTTTCCCGAAAATACTTGAGTCTCTAAATAACACTGATTCATATTTCTACCAATTACTGAATCCTCATTGCCGTAACTAAACCCAAAAAACCAATAAACCAAAAACCAATAAACCAATAAACTAATAAACTAATAAACCAATAAACCAATAAACCAATAAACCAATAACCTAGAGAACCAAAAAACTAAAAAAAACTACCTACAGCAAGCAGGCCATAAAACCAGTTTATTCCTACATTTGTAATAAAATAGCTACCTATAACCATGAAAAAACTATTACTACTTCTTTTGTTGGTTCCATTTGTGTTGAAGGCTCAAAATTGTCAATCGCCTATGCAGGCCGGAGTCTTTAAACAGAAATTAAATCAACTGGCACTACAACCCAATGATCAGCAAAAGTTGCAGGTTGCGAAAAATATGTTGCAGGGAGCTTGCCTTTTAAGTTCTCAAGTGAAAGATATGGCTATGGTTTTTGCCGTTGATTATTACCGCTATGAATTTTGCAAACGTGCCTGGAGGCATGTTTTTGATCCGGGAAATTTTTATGATGTGTACGATGCATTTGGAAACCTCTCTAACGCAATCCGTCTATACGATTTTGTGAATCATGCCAATACTAATAATGAACCTGACCCCGATCCTCATCATCCTCCCTATGTTCCATCAAACTGGTATCCCGACCTAGCCTACCCTGTTGCCATAGGATATAAAGGAGCTACCGGTTGTGGTCTTCCTCTTGCCGATAATGATTTTGAGGTGTTGAGTAAAACGGCGGTACTTCAAAAAACAGATGCTTCACGTCGTAACGAGGCGATGAAATTGGTAGCTTCCAATTGTCTTACACTGGCGCAGGCCATGAAACTAGCTACTTTAATGGAACTGGAGTCGAATCGACTGGTATTTATGAAAGAGGTATTTCCAAAATTATATGATCTGGAAGATTATTCATTTGCTACTGAAATTTTTACCAATATTCCCTATAAAAACGACTGGCTGGCCTATTGTCCAACTATACTTGATCTTTCAAATCAGAACCCCCCACCACCTGTTACCATCATTTGCGAAGTACCGGAGCAGGATTATAACGATATTAAAAAAAGTATTTCCAATGTATCGGTTAACAGTACGCGTGTTACTCTAGCCAAACAAGTAATCAGCACTAAAAAATGTTTCACCGTACGCCAAATCGCCGGCATTATTGACCTGTTTTCCATTGAAAGCTCGCGTCTGGAAATTGCGCTCTTCAGCTACGACTATTGCACCAATACACAGGATTATTACCAACTCACCGAATCCTTCTACACCACAAGCAGCAAAAATAAATTGCTGGAATTTATTAAAACAAAATAAAAAATTACCAATTAATTTTGTAGCTACAGGTTAAATTTTTTATCGAAAAATATCAAACATCCGTAATCCGTAAAAATCCGTAATCCGTATCTTATGAAAACGAATGCTTTTTCAGAAACTATTACATATATTTAGAAAGGAACCTCAATAATTCCATTCTAAACTCCTGAAATAATTTTTCGAAACGATCCATCCGCTCCCGCATTTCAGGATGATCGGATAAACGCTGACGGTTTATGGCAGTTTCA
>JBBQVM010000147.1:0-8224 GCA_038211525.1 Bacteroidia bacterium | reverse complement strand
TAATAGCCTAAAAATTATTTGTCCCTTTTGGACATAATCACCTTCCTTTATGGTTAATGCTTCGGTAAATTGTGACGTCGTTTTCATTGAGGCCCCTTGTGATACCATTAAACTTTCTGTGCCAGAAATGATACCTGCAGCATTGCTATATACAGATATTATTGGTTTTGTTGCTTTTGATTTTTTCAACTCTTCAATTTGGAATGTGGTCATTCCATAAAGAGTCATTTTTTTTTCCACCGCAGCAATTAATTTTTCATTGTCAGCATTTTGTGATAATAAAAAAAGATAATTTTGTTGCTCAGTAAGTAACTCCGGACTATAAATTTCAAACAATTTCTGTCCTTTATTTATTTTTTGAAATTTATAATTAACATACAATTTCTCGATTCTACCCCCAACCCAAGCTGCAATGTTAAGGGAAGAATTAGGATTATACGTTACAATTCCTGGCAGTTCAATTTCGGATGTAATAGGAGTATCTATTGGAGAAATAGTTTCAAAATTTCCAATAACATATTGATCAGTAGGTTTAAGTTGAGCTTCGATAGAATTTTCATTAACAGCTTCATTTCCAGAAACTTTTTTGATAAGCTTCATACCACAAATTGGGCAATTTCCTGGTTCATTTCTAATAATTTCGGGATGCATAGAACAAGTATATAGCTCTTTTTGTTGAGAATGATTCTTTTCAATGGAAAATGAATTTCTCACAAAATAAAACATACCAACACCTATTCCGAGAAATAAAGCTGATATCAAACTAAATTTTAAATATTTGTGCATTACTATTTTATTTCTAATTGTTTTTCAATTTCCACTTGTATGGTCAAAAGCATTTGCAACTTATCTAGGGCATCGATTTGTGCCATATTTAATGCTTCAACAGCATCAAGAACAATAAATAAATCTCCCGTATTGTTTTGCCAGGCAATTAATGCGGTAGCATAATTATTCCTCAAACTTGGAATAATATAATTGTTCGTATTATCAAATTGGTGTTTAACATTTTCGAACTCCACTTTCATACTTTCCAGCATTCCGGTTGCTTCATTGAGAGTCATATTCTTCTGAGCAATCAAACTTTCATTCTTGATTTTATAACTTTCAATATTTGCAGCATTCATTTTAGTTGACCAAGGCATGGGAATTGTTACCATACCCATTAAATTAAATCTCTGTGGTTGGTTACCAAAAGCAAACATGTGGTCATATCTTAATCCAAATTCAGGCAAATATTGTTTCTTTTCTATTTCAATTTTTAGATTGTTCAGTTTAATAGTATTTTCAATAGCGTGCAAATCGCTTCTGTTTTCGATGAGGGAAAGCGAGTCATATTGCAAAAAATTAACATCAAGCAAAGTGTAATTAGTATCAATTGCAAAAACTGCGCTTTTGTCTGCAGCCATCAGCGTATTGAGCGTAATCCTTTTTTGTTCTCGCTCATTTTCTAACATGATTATCTTATTTTGAAAACTACTATATTGCGACTTTGCTTTATAATAATTAGGCAGCTTATCCATATTATACTCATACCTAATTTCCATGCTTTTAACCATGTAGTCTATCAGAGATAAATTTTCCTTCAGTACATTTATTTTTTTATCAACAATTATCCATTGAAAATAATTTGTTCTTGCTAACGAATATAACTGATTTATAGTGTAATTTTTATTCTCAACCTCAACCGATGACATCGCATTCATATAATTAAATTCAGCATTTAATTTTGATGGGTTAGGTATCATTTGTGTAAAGCCCAGCATCACATTTCCCATTCCCGGGTTTATGCCTTTTGCTTTCCACAATTCAGTATTGTACGGAGTCATGAAAAAACCTGTACTTACTTGAGGTGGCATCCAGCTCCTTGCTCCATTAGCAGCAGCATTACTACTCAAGATGTCTGCATCATACATTTTAAGTTGAGGATTGTTTGTTTTTATTTTTATTAAAACAGCGTCTAATGAAATAGTTTGTGCCCAACTATTTGTTGCTAAACATATAGCACAAAAATTTATTGTGAAGAATTTAATGACTTGCATGTATAATATATATTTTACCTTTTGTTTTTAATTCGTGTAATTTTGTCATTTCAAAAACGACCGGTGTAACCAAGAGTACATATATGGTGGAAGTAATGGTTCCTCCTATTAAGGGTACTATTATGGGTAACATTACATCTGCACCTGTTCCGGTAGCCCATAAAACGGGAATTAGTCCAAATAAGGCAACCGACACCGTCATCAATTTGGGTCTTAATCTTTTAGCACTACCAAATATTACGAATTCTCTAATAATATCTTCATTTAAAGTTTCTCTACTATTTCCGTGTTTTTCTACCATTTTTATCATAGCTTCATTTAAATAAATGGTAATAAGCATAGCGGTTTCTACTGCTAAACCAAATAATGCAATAAAGCCCACTGCTACTGCGACAGACAAATTTATACCGTAGAAATAAACCATAAAAATGCCACCAATTAGCGCAAAAGGAACGGTAATCATGGTGATTGCTGCTTCTTTCAAAGAGTTGTAGGTGAAATATAAGATAAGAAATATAATACCTACGACAAAAGGAAGGATCAGGGTCAAAGATTTGTTTGCTCTTACTTGATTTTCCCATTGCCCACTCCATTCTATGTAATAACCTTTAGGCATTTTAGTCATCAGTTCATTTAGTTTCTTTTGAGCTTCTTTTACTGTACTTCCAAGGTCTCTATCTCTTACATTAAATAAAACACTTCCTCTCAGCATGGCATTTTCGCTATTTATCATTGGCGGTCCATCACTTATTTTAATATCAGCAACAGCTTCTAAAGGGATAGGCCCATATTCCATGGTTTGAATTTGTATTTTTTTTAACATTGCAATACTGTTTCGGTACTCTTGACTAAAGCGTGCATTTATTGAAAATCGTTGTCTTCCTTCAATAGTGGTGGTAAGTTTCATGCCTCCAATAGAGGCCTCAACAACACTATTAACATCATCAATAGTTAATCCATATCGTCCTATCTCCTCGCGGTTAGCGGTAATGTCAATATATTTTCCACCGGTAATTGGTTCTGCATATAAATCTTTTACTCCGTCCGTGCCTTCTAGTGTTTTTTTTATTTTTTGAGCCAAAGCATTAATTGTGTCCAAATTTTCTCCATAAATTTTAACGCCCACATCGGTACGAATGCCTGTTGAAAGCATATTGATGCGGTTGATAATAGGTTGAGTAAACCCATTAGTTACACCGGGAATTTGCAACTTATTGTTGATTTCATTCACAATATCTTCCTTAGTTTTTCCGATCCCCCATTCATTTCGAGGTTTTAATAAAATGATGGTTTCGATCATACTTATAGGGCTGTTGTCAGTTGCGGTATTGGCTCTTCCTGCCTTACCTAATACATGATTCACTTCCGGTATAGTCTTAATGAGTTTATCTTGGACTTGTAAAATTCTTTTTACTTCAGAATTGGATACATCGGGTAATGTAACAGGCATAAAAAGTATAGAACCTTCATCTAATGGAGGCATAAATTCAGAGCCAAGTCGTGTAAACATAATACCACCAATAATTAATGCAAGTATGTTAACACCCAATACCGATTTTCGCCAATGTAAACAAAACTTAAGTATAGGTGTATATCCGCGTTCCAAAGTTCTATTTAATGGGTTTTTATAATCGGGTTGCAACTTCCCTTTCAATAAAAAACTAATAAGAACAGGTGTTAATGTTATAGCAAAAAACGCATCTACAATTAATATGAAAGATTTTGTCCATGCTAGCGGACTAAATAATTTTCCTTCCATGCCACTTAATAAAAACACAGGCAAAAAAGATGCTATAACAATTAGCGTAGAATAAAACACACCCGGACCTACAACTTTTGACGATTGTTCTATCAGTTTCAATTTATCTTCGGAACTAAGTGGATCTTTATATTTCTGAAATATATTCTTGATTAACTTCTTCATGATTTGATATTGTTTTCCAGTTCTGTTTGTTTTTCAGAAATGGTACGATAAGCATTTTCAACCATTACTATCCCGTCATCAACCAAAACACCTATAGCAAGTGCTATACCTGTCAAAGACATTATGTTTGAAGAAATTCCAAAAGCCTGCAATAAAATAAAACCGACAGCTACGGATATTGGAATTTGAATAAGAATAATAACCGCACTACGCCAATGAAAGAGAAATAAAAGCACGACAATAGATACGGCAATCATTTCTTCTATCAAAGTTCCCTTTACAGATTCAATGGCACTTTCTATCAATTCGCTTCTATCATAAGAAGTTTTAAATGATACTCCTTCAGGCAATCCCTTTGCCACCTCTTTCATTTTTAATTTGACGGCTTTTATAACTTGGTCCGCATTTTCTCCATATCGCATCACAATGATTCCTCCAACAACCTCACCTTCGCCATTTTGGTCAAAAATTCCTAGTCGTAAATCGCCTCCCATTTGTACCGTGCCTACATCCTTTAATCTTACTGGAACAGAATTGAAGTTTTTGATGGCAATACCCTCCACATCTTTTATATTTTTGATATATCCTAATCCTCTAACCACATAGGCCATATCACTCATTTCGATCTTCCTTCCTCCCGCATCATTGTTATTTGATTTTACAGATTTCATTACATCCATCATGCTCACATTATAATATTGCAATTTGATGGGGTCTAATACCAACTGATATTGTTTTTCAAAACCTCCAAAAGAAGCAACTTCAGCCACACCGGGAACAGTTTGCAAGGCAAATTTAATATACCAATCTTGTAACGCTCTTTGCTCTCCTAAGTCCATTCCATTTGCTTCCAAGTGATACCAAAATATATGACCAACTCCTGTTCCATCGGGTCCAAGAGTAGGCACCACACCCTGAGGAAGTAACCGTTGGGCATAATTTAGTCGTTCCAAAACACGGGTTCTTGCCCAATAAGTATCCACTCCATCTTCAAAAATGATATATATGAAGCTCATCCCAAACATAGAGGTGCCTCTAACATTTTTAATTTTTGGAATTCCTTGAAGGTTAGATACCAAAGGATAAGTTACTTGATCTTCCATTATTTGCGGACTTCTACCCATCCATTCAGTAAATACAATTACCTGATTTTCTGAAAGGTCGGGAATAGCATCTATAGGGTTTTGTTGCACACTATAAATACCCCAAGCAAATAAGCCAGCAGAAAGCAGCAAAACAACCATACGATTTTTAAGAGCAAAAGAAATTAATTTTTCGACCATTTCATTTTATTTATTATCGGCAACAATTTTTAGTAAAGAGCTTTTTGAAGTGCAACTTGATTATACTAATTGTTTTTTGAACTAATTTCATTTTCCTATTTTGATAAAACACCATTTCCCTTAGGGCCTACATCATAAATATAAACCAATTGAGCTCCATGATGTGCCGTTATACTTACGGTAATTGCTGTAAATAAATAAAATCCAAGTAATACCGATTCCATCCATCGTTTAGGATACCACTTAATTATTATAAATCTAACGATTGAAATAACAAGAGAACTCCATAAAGTAATATTTGCAAACAGGTAATGCGTTTCAAAAATGGCAAAGGCCTTTTCATCAGCATCGCCAGATACATGCGTACCATTTTGCATAGCAATATATGCTGTAAGGCAGCCGGTAGCTATAAAAAAGAATGAAATCCATTTGAATGTTTTATTGTCTTTAAAAAGCAAAACAATACACTGTGCCAATAGTGCTAACAGCAGTAGCACTATTGGAAAATGTACAAACAAGGGATGCAGGTTTGGAAAATCTTTAAATAATTCTTGCATATTTTTATTTTAGTGTTTCAATGGTATTACCACAAGTTGGCATAGATTTGCCCAAATAAGGGTTGCTAATTTTGCTATTTAAACTTAACCAATTCGCACCTTTGCCATCGTTTGCCATTGGGCAATGCTGATAGTAAACTGTTTTATCCGCTTTAATCACTTTCATTACCGAATACATATTTTTCGAAAGCGAAACAAAATGTTCTCTTTGGTGTTCGTTTTTATCAACATTTTTTATGTGTTCAGCATCATAGCTCAGCTTGGTTTTGTATTTTGTCCAAGTTGTTTTTTCGTCATCATTCATCTTGCTTACATCTACATTAGCGATATTTGAAAACAATGATTCAGCTGCAGATTGTGCCGCTTTGCCATCATCTGCCGCAAGAGCATTAGAAAGTGAAAAGTAGGCACTGTAAACTGATGCTAAAGAATTAGAAATCTGTTTTGAATCCATTGTTGAATTAGTGGACTCCGTTTTTTCGTCATTCATTTCATTATGGCTCATACCGTTATTATTACCATCAACATCGTGATGTTGTGAAGCATCGTGTTCATCTTCTGTTGCTGCTACCGGTTCGGTTAAATCCATACCGCATATACTACATTTGTCACCTTTTTTACCTGTTACTTCAGGGTGCATAGGGCAAGCATACAATGCTTCTTCTTTAGCATTTTGAACTTTGACTGATGTTGAGATTTTTTTTGGGTCATTGTTACATGCCGCTAAAAAGATTGTGGTTGTGGCAATTGCCAAGATTAAATTTTTCATTTTTTTTTTGAGGATTTATTGTTAGATTCTAATATTTTTTAATCGAAGAGAATTAGCAATCACTGAAACCGAGCTAAAGCTCATAGCGGCAGCCGCTATCATTGGAGATAACAGTATTCCGAAAATAGGATACAAAATACCTGCAGCGATTGGAATACCTATAACATTATAACCAAAAGCAAAAAACAAGTTTTGTTTTATGTTCCGCATTACTTTATGGCTCAATGTTTTTGCTTTTACAATACCTTGCAAATCACCTTTTAACAAAGTGATTTTAGCGCTTTCAATGGCAACATCAGTTCCTGTACCCATAGCAATACCTATATCTGCTTGTGCAAGAGCCGGAGCATCATTAATACCATCTCCAGCCATTGCTACTATTTTACCTTGGGCTTGCAGCTTTTTAATTTCTTCCAATTTATCTTGAGGCAAACATTCAGCTTTAAAATTCGTGAGTTTTAATTCCGCAGCAACAGCCTTTGCAGTATTATAATTATCGCCTGTAAGCATAATTACTTCAACACCTTCATCCATCAATTTTTGAATAGCATCGTTACTACTTTTCTTTATGGCATCTGATATTATGAGAAAGCCTTCTAATTTGCCATCAATAGCAAAATACGAAACGGTCTTTCCTTTTTTCTGCTCGGCAATAATTTGTTGTTTTTGAATTTCGGAAATAGTTATATTTTTATCCAATAACAGTTTATCATTACCAATAACAATGCTTTTGTTATCTACAATTCCTACTACGCCTTTTCCTGAAACAGCTTCAAAATTTGAAATAGGTTTTAATAATAACTGTTCTTTTTGTGCTTTATTTACAATGGCTTCTGCCAATGGGTGTTCGCTCTGAGAATTGATTGACGCAGCAAAAATCAAAAGTTCATTTTCTGCAAAATTATTGAATGATTGGATTTTTTCTAATGAAGGTTTTCCTTCAGTAATGGTGCCTGTTTTATCTATTATTAGCACATCTACTTTATCCATTTTTTCTAAAGATTCTGCATTTTTTATCAACACACCACTTTGAGCCCCTTTGCCAACACCCACCATTACGCTCATAGGTGTAGCCAATCCCAAAGCACAGGGACAAGCAATAATCAGCACTGCTAAAGCATTTACAAGTGCATACACATAAGAAGGTTCTGGACCAAAGAATTTCCATATAATAAATGTAATTGCTGAGACGATAATAACTGTAGGAACGAAATATTTAGAAATCGTGTCGGCCAACTTCTGTATAGGTGCTTTGCTACGACTCGCATCGTTAACCATTTTAATTATCTGAGCAAGTAAGGTTTCATCACCTACTTTTTCAGCTTTCATTACAAAAGATTTATTGCCGTTGATAGTCGCCGATTTAACCATATCAT
Organism: Bacteroidia bacterium; assembly: GCA_038211525.1. Lineage (GTDB taxonomy): Bacteria > Bacteroidota > Bacteroidia > AKYH767-A > OLB10 > JADKJB01. The sequence continues at coordinate 273 of JBBQVM010000147.1, read as the reverse complement.
TCACATTTTTTTCTACGGGAATAGGTTCACCTGTTATCATAGATTCATCTACATTGCTGCTGCCTTCAGTAATACTGCCATCAACAGGAATTTTATCGCCCGGCTTTACTCTTAGTAAGTCGCCTACTTTAATATCGTGAATTGAAATAGTTTTTTCAATTCCGTTTTCCACTAAAACAGCTTGTGTAGGGGCTAATTTCAATAATTCTTTTATTGCTCCGCTGGTTTGACTGTGGGCTCTTGCTTCTAACAATTGACCTAATAAAACCAAAG
>JBBQVM010000146.1:0-8412 GCA_038211525.1 Bacteroidia bacterium | reverse complement strand
ATTCTGGTGAAGTGATCATTCGATTTAAAAAAATCCTCATCAATCCTGCTATCAAAAACCTGCTTCGCAAAATATTTTTCTTTCTCGCATTGAATAGTCACCGTATCACCATCTGTTAAATTTAAAACACTACTTGTTTGTCGGGTAAAATTTGTTGATGCCTCAATTTCGCTCTTAACATACTTGTAAAAATCGATGGAACGGAGCATCTTGTATTTATATTTTCCAAGATCTAACTTCTTTTGTGAATCGTTAGTAATAAAGAAACCATTTTCCCACGACTGAAATAAAATAGCATCCCACTTACCCGCTCCCGCTTCCCAAAAGCACCATGTTTTATCATTTGTTTCTTTGGCATCCTTATCAATCAGAAGCACTGATTTATTGTTGAAGAATGGATCGTGAAGAATAGCATGAGCAAGATGCAATCCCGCAGCACCGGCACCAATGATAGCAAAGTCGTAAATTTTTTCTTCGGTTCCCACGTTCAGGTTCTTAGTACTATCAGGATGCTAGTAAAGTATCCAAATCTGTTTGAAAATCGTGTTTATAATCTTCGTGTAAGGAATCAATCAGCTTGTTTATTTTTTTAATCTGGTTGTCGTACATGTTCACTAAAATCTGACTACTTCTAAAAGGCAACCCCGACGATTTTAATTTAGTACAAAAGTAGAGCAGCAAACGTGCTGTTTTACTTTTATCACCCATGTACTTGCTGTATTTATTGATGATTCTCAAAATTTTCCGCAGACTCTTTTTCGAGTAATATAAATTGGAATGCTTATCTATCGGAATAAACAACTCATCAATTTCTTCGATGATTCCGGCAACAAATACATCAGGATTTGAAGAATAATAGAGGAGATAATTAAGAAACTCCTTGTTATCTCTTTTGTATTTTGCCAATGAAATTAACAGGTCCGCCAGATGCTGTTCAGGTAAGGTTTGTAATTCCTTTTTAATTTCACTCAAACTGTAATTGGTATTCATCCCGCTAAGGTAAAATAATCTAATTTAATTTTACCAAGGCACCCATAAAATACAAAGTTAATGGGAGCTTGGAAAAAATCAATTATTTTGCTGGTCACCAAAAAAATCACGTTCCGATAACATCGATCCCAGTATATCTCTGAACTGAACACCACGTTCAAGTTGATTTTTACCTATCAACGAGTGTTCTGCCATGGCAAACAACACAAACTCCATCAGCAACAATTTTTCATTTTTCTCAGTTTTGCCGGCATAGGTCTCCACCACTTTAGCTAATCCCGGAATTGCTTCCAATCCTTTTTTATAAGTTTTCTCATTCTCCAACAGCATCAGGTCAACCACATTACCCTCTCCAAACCAATCAATGATAGGCTGATAAGGATTAACATCTTTTTTCTTTTTTAATTTCCCGGGATCAGGAAATAATTGAGTGAACTGATTTCTGATGGCCTTACCAAGAAGGTTCATCGCAACAATGCCGGCTCCCTCCTGCTCTCCCTCATAAACGAGTTCAATTTTTCCATTCACCGCAGGAATCACTCCCATAAGATCGCTGATGCGGGCGAACGTTTTTTCTTCTCCATTCAATAACATTCTTCTTTCAGCAGTACTTACCAAGTTCTCATAAGCTGAAATAGTCAGTCGTGCCGAAACACCACTCTTAGAATCTACAAATTCACTCTCGCGCGCTTCAAATGCAATGCGCTCGAGAATGGTGGCCACCAAGTCGCCCACTTCAACATTCTGAAGCTGTACCTTTGGTAATTTGGCCTCCTGAGCAGTTATCTTTTTCGACAATTCAATGCTCTTCGGATAATGCGTTAATATCTGACTACCTATTCGATCTTTCAACGGAGTAACAATACTTCCACGATTCGTATAATCTTCAGGGTTCGCAGTAAAAATAAATTGAATGTCTAATGAAATTCTGATTTTAAATCCCCTAATTTGAATATCGCCCTCTTGCAAAATATTAAACAAAGCAACTTGAATACGTGCTTGTAAATCGGGAAGCTCATTAATCACAAAAATACAACGATTACTACGTGGAATAATTCCATAATGTATCACTCGCTCATCGGCATAATTAAGTCGCAGGTTAGCCGCTTTAATCGGATCCACATCACCAATCAAATCAGCGATTGACACATCGGGAGTCGCCAATTTTTCAACATAACGTTCATTTCTGTGTAACCAGGTGATGGGAGTTTGATCGCCCTTTTCAGCTATAGTTTGTTTACCGAATGCCGAAATTGGATTCAGTGGATCGTCGTTGAGTTCACTGCCTTCAATAACTGGTATATACTCATCCAATAGCTCGGTCATTTGTCTGGCTATACGTGTTTTTGCTTGTCCGCGCAACCCCAGCAAATTCATATTGTGCCGGGAGAGAATCGCTCTTTCGATTTCGGGAATAACAGTATCTTCAAAACCGATAATTCCTTTAAAAACATTTTCTTTATTTTTGATTTTCGAAATTAAATTATCACGCAATTCATCCTTAATGGATTTACTGGCGTATCCCGATTTCTTTAACTCACCTAGTGTTTGAATATTTTTCATAAATTAATTGCTGCTATTTTATTGCGGTAGGTAATAAATTTATTAGTGTAATAAAAAATTGTTTGTTGTTGGTATGTTAGAAATTTAAAATCTTTTTTTCTTGTTTCGTTCAAAATCCTCAAATATAAATTCACCAAGTCCTTGCAGGGAAGTATAGAATGCTTTGCCGTGATTGGCTTCAGTAAAATCATGCACAAACTCTTTCAAATAAGGATCTGTTGCCACCATAAAAGTAGTTACCGGAATTTTTAATCTACGGCAGCTCTGAGCGAGTGTAAGGCATTTATTTAAAATTTTTCTATCCAGTCCAAAACTGTTTTTATAATACCTTCCATTTTCTTTTATACACGTTGGTTTACCATCGGTAATCATAAAAATTTGTTTGTTGGCATTTTTTCTCCTTCTCAATAAATCCATTGCAAGCTCTAATCCTGCAACGGTATTGGTATGAAAGGGTCCCACCTGAAGATAGGGAAGATCTTTGACTTCAATCTGCCACGCATCATCACCGAAAACAATTATATCCAGTGTATCTTTGGGATACTTCTGCTTAATTAATTCCGCCAAAGCCATGGCCACATTTTTGGCAGGTGTAATTCGGTCTTCGCCATAAAGAATCATAGAGTGCGAAATATCAATCATCAAAACAGTTGATGTTTGCGATTTATGTTCCTTCTCCTTTACCTCCAAATCATTTTCAGTAATAATAAAATCACCAATACCATTATTAACTTGAGCATTCTTCATCGATTCCAACATCGATATCTGATCTAATCCATCGCCAAAGCGAAAAGGACGTGTATCGCTGCTCATCTCATCTCCGTTGCCGGTAAATCGTGTGGTATGGTTACCCGCTTTCCCTCTTTTTAATTTACCAAAAACTTTATCGAGTGCCTGTTGACGGATCGCTTGTTCTGTTTTTGGAGTGATTACAATATCTCCTGAACCGGGCTCCTTGTCACGTATGTAACCCTTATCTCGGAGATCATTAATGAAATCGCCAATACCGTAATCGGGCTCCGTCATTTTGTACTCCTTATCTAACTCGGTCAACCAACTGATGGCCTCATCAAAATCACCACTGGTGTAGGTAAGAAGCTGTTTGAAAATTCCGAACAATTTCTCGAATGGAGTCTGGTCCGGCGGATTGTAATTACTGAAACGATAACCTATCATAGTGAATATAAACAGTCGTGATAATGAATAGTTTTAAGGACCGTGGATTTTGCCCTAAGATACGAATTCACTCCTAAAAATAGCGTTTCAAAAGTGGCACCAAATCAATAAAAATCATCGCCGGCGTAAGATTAGTTAGGGAATCAAAAACCCAAAGAACTTAATTCTACCTTAGTAGTCAAAAAAAAAGGTCATGTACGAACCGGGATTTTGGGAAAGAGAAGCTATTTTCAATAATATTGATGTTTGCATTATTGGCAGCGGTATTGTTGGACTGAATGCTGCAATTAACTTAAAATCAAAGGCAAAGGGCTTAAATGTGTTGGTGGTAGATAGCGGATTTCTTCCACACGGGGCAAGCACCCGAAATGCAGGTTTTGCCTGTTTTGGAAGTCTTACCGAATTAATTGATGATTTAAAAAACGAATCTGAAGATGCAGTGCTTAAGCGAATTCAGCTCCGCTGGGAGGGATTAAAAAAGTTGAGGAAGCTCGTTGGCGATGCTAACCTCGATTTTGAACCATTTGGTGGACATGAAATTTTCACTCCCAGTGATGCTGAAGTGTTCGAAGAGTGCCAACAAAAAATCACCTATTTCAATCGATTGGTAGCACCTGTTACCGGAGTGATTGATACTTACAAAATTGAAGATAGAAAAATTGATTCTTTCGGTTTTTCAGGAGTGAATCACGTAATAGTGAACCAATGCGAAGGACAAATTAACACCGGTAAAATGATGAATGCGCTTTTGGAAATTGCTCATCAATCAGGTGTTAAAATTATTAACGGTCTGGGGATAAGTGCAGTTAAGAATACCAACAACAAAGTGGAGATAAATTGCATTCCGGGCTTCTCCTTTTCAGCGAAACGGGTGTTGGTGGCTAACAATGGTTTTGCTAGTGCATTGCTTCCTGAATTGGAGGTGCTTCCTGCACGCGCTCAAGTGCTGATCACTCACCCTGTCGCAAATCTTCAAATGAAAGGAAGCTTTCATTATGAAAAAGGATTCTATTATTTTCGAAATGTTGGAGATCGTGTTTTGCTTGGCGGAGGCAGGAATTTAAATTTTGAGAAGGAAACCACTACCAGTTTTGGCACTACCCCACAAATTCAGGATCAACTGGATCGTTTGCTAAAAGAGATGATTCTCCCTCAAACAAAATTTACAATTGATATGCGGTGGAGTGGCATCATGGGCGTAGGTACTTCAAAATCAACTATATTAAAGTGTGTAGAGGGTAATATTTTTTGTTCGGTGCGGATGGGAGGAATGGGAATAGCCATTGGTAGCAGGATTGGTGAATTAGGCGCTCAACTAATTTTGGATTCTCTGTGAAAAGTTTAATTTTGTCACTGTTAACATTTAAGTCTAACCTATTAAACCTGTAAAAACATGAGTTCATCATTAAGATTCGGATTAATTTTAGGAGGCATACTAGCAGCAATACCGTTAATATATTTCAGTCTTGGACTGGAAAAGGATGAAACTATTCAAAATGTAACTACATTTATCAATATCATTATTATTGCGATTATTGTTTATTTAGGTATTAAAGATCAGCGCGATAACAAAATGAATGGGTTCATTTCCTTCGGGAAAGCATTTTCTACCGGCATGGGTATTTCAGCCATCTCAGGAATTATTTCAGCAATATTCAGTTACCTCTATTTCGCGGTAATCAACCCGGGGATGGTAACCTACATTAGGATGATGCAGGAACAAAAGCTGATTGAAAAGGGGATGTCCGATAGTGAAGTTGCGAAAATGGCAGAAAAAATGGCAATGTTTACTACTCCTCCTATGATGGCAGCGTTTTCATTTGTTGGATTAATTATTATCGGACTCGTGATATCGCTGGTTTGTGGTGGGATTCTCAAAAAAGAAGATCCTTCGGCTCAGATTTCTTGATCAGTCGCCGAAAGAGAGAATCGTTTTTGTGATTATTTCTACGCATTCCAACAATTGCCCTTCGGTGATAATAAGTGGTGGAGCAAAACGAATTATATCACCATGCGTTGGCTTGGCAAGCAAACCATTTTCTGCCAACTTCAAACAAACATCCCATGCATCTTTACCACCTTTAGGTTTAATAACTATGGCATTCAACAAACCTTTTCCACGAACCAGTGTAATCATGTCCGAAGGTATCGCTTTGAGTGCTTCGCGCAGAATCACTCCCAATCGTTGTGCATTTTGAGAGAGACCCTCATCAGTGACAACAGCAAGCGATTCCATGGCTACTTTGCAAGCAAGGGGATTGCCGCCATAGGTGGATCCATGCTCGCCGGGCTTTATTACCAGCATAATTTCATCATCGCACAACACCGCCGAAACAGGTAATGTTCCACCTGAAAGAGCCTTTCCTAAAAGCAAAATATCCGGCTTAACATTTTCATGATCACACGCCAGCATTTTCCCGGTGCGCGCAATTCCGGTTTGTATTTCATCAGCAATAAAAAGCACATTAGCCTTTTTGCATAACTCAAACGATTTCGATAAATAGCCCTCATCAGGAACTACTACTCCCGCTTCACCCTGAATGGGCTCCACTAAAAAGCCTGCTACTTCAGGATCCTTCAACGCGTTTTCTAATGCATCCAGATTGTTGTATGGAATAATGATGAATCCGGGAAGAAATGGTCCAAAGTTATGGTTGGAATCGGGATCTGTTGATGCTGATATTGCAGCTAGCGTTCTGCCATGAAAATTTCCTTCACATGCAATAATTTTTGCTTTGTTCATTGCAACACCCTTTACCTCATAAGCCCATTTGCGACACAGTTTCAAACCCGTTTCAACAGCTTCTACTCCCGTATTCATAGGCAACATTTTATCGTAACCAAACAAAGAGGTAATATATTCTGAATACTCCCCCATCACATTATTATGAAATGCTCTGGAGGTGAGCGTTAATTGAGTTGCTTGGGTAATAAGTGCATTAATAATACGTGGATGACAATGTCCCTGATTGACTGCGGAATAGGCCGATAAAAAATCGTAGTATCTTTTATCTGCTACATCCCAAACATAAACACCTTCACCTTTCGACAAAACAACCGGCAATGGATGATAGTTGTGTGCACTGTAACGCTCTTCTAATTCAATGGCTTGTTTACTGGTCATTTGAGCAATCATCTTCTTAATATTTTATTTTACAAAGATAGTTTTTTAGAGAATGTAATCAAAATCAGCTTATCTAATTAAACTAATTGTTCCATGAAATGAATAATTCTCCCCCTTGTGATATCCCGAATAACTTACGTAATAAACATACAATCCTTCCGGTGCATTGGTCCCATTATAAGTTCCATCCCAAGATGCATTAATTCCTTCACCGGTATAAAGTAGTTGTCCCCATCTGTTGTAAATCTGAATTTTAATTTCTTTTACAAAATTTTCAAATCCTAACCAGGTATCATTTTTTCCATCACCGTTTGGTGAAAATGCATTTGGAAGAAAAATATAGGGCGGTTGTACTAATTCAATTTCATTGGAGGTACTTATTGCCCCGGAACCTGTGGCACTTTCACGCGCCTTCACCACGTAGTAATAAGTTCCATGATTGGGATCCAGATTTTCGTCTTGCTGATACCTGATTGAATCAGCAGTGTTAAATAGTAACTGAAAGGAGCCATCCAATTGAGTCTTACGATAAATTTCGTATGCATCAACACCGTTACTCCATTCCAGGTAAGGAGTCCACGACAAATGATTTTTCCAGGGTTCAGAATTACCTTGAAGTAATATAGAACATCCTAAATTACTCGACAAACTTAAACCGCCACATAAATTCCGATTTTGCATGTAGTAACAATAGGAAGCTTCGTCCGTCTCAACATATTTATCCATCCACGAATCAACCAAAGGGTGCTCCAGTGTTGCTACTAGTTCATAATTCGATAATTGCTGATGGTTGGCCCGATAAATATAAAAGGTGGAATAGGGACCATCAGGAAAAGGCTCCCATTTTAATTCGATTTCATTTTTTTCCTGTACAGTTACATACTCAATATTATTTTTCTTGGTGTTATCTTGCCCAAATGAACAAATGGTATCTGATGATGGACCAACATCACCACACTTATTTATTCCCTTAAGGTAATAACAATAATTGTTTGTGGTATTGTTGAAGGCGGTGAGATCGTCAAAATAATTGATGGTATCATTAGTGATTTCTGTCAACAACGTATATGCACCACCGTTAGCGGAGCGAAACAATTGATATTTTTCAAGATACTTCCCTACCCCACTGGTGTCTATCCATAAAATCCGATTCGAATGATCATTGGCCAATCCGATGCACTGCATATTTACAGGACCTGCTGTTGGCATGGGATGAATAAAAATGAGCATCGTATCCCTAGTAGATGAAGGCAGTGGACAACCATCATCGCCTACACTAAACACTGCAACATAAGGTAATGGTCGTGCATGACCGCAACGGGTACTCCAGCAAAAAATACTATTCACATTTACTAAACCGGAATCTGTAGTTGCTGTTGCATAAGGAGCGAGCGTTCCCCCACCACCAAACGCATCACCATCATAACTCAACACCACATTGTCACCATCAGCATCTTTATAATAGGCGGTAAAACAAAGTGTATCACTTTCTACTATATTAAAAACCAAATTTCCGGGTAAACTATCGGTAAGTAAAGCAGGTGGTTGATTAATGCAAA
>JBBQVM010000145.1:0-8413 GCA_038211525.1 Bacteroidia bacterium | reverse complement strand
TTCCTTGATTTGAACATGCCTCGAAAATCCGGTTATGAATGTTTATCAGAAATAAAAGTAATAGACAAGTTTATAAAGCTCCCGGTTATAATATTTTCTACCTCACTTGATTCAAACATGGTGAATTTGCTTCACGAGAAGGGAGCATACTACTATATTCGTAAACCCAGTGAATTTCGTAACTTAAAAAAAGTAATTTTTGATGTCATTGCACTCTTATCTGAAAGCAATTTAATTCAACCTTCAAGAGATAATTTTATACTTCAACCTTGAGTAATTTATATGAGAAATAAAAATTCTGATTACTATTTCCTCAAAGGTGGAGGAGAAATGGGTGAATTGATAAGAGCTAAAGATTGGAGTAAAACATCTTTAGGTGACCCTGCAGGCTGGCCTCAAAGTCTTCGTACCATGGTAGCCGTAATGCTTGATAATCCTTTTGGTATGTATATTGCCTGGGGTAACGAATATACCCAACTTTACAATGATGGATATCGCCCAATTCTTGGAATCTCAAAACATCCTCATGCTTTGGGTATTAGTACACGGGAAACCTTTTCAGAAATATGGCACATCATAGAATCGATGTTTGATGGAGTGATGAAAGGGAAAGCTGTGGGTTTTCCGGATTTGATGTTACCCTTAAACAGAAATGGATTTGTAGAAGATTGTTTTTTCGATTTTGCATATAGTCCTATAAGAAAAGATAATGGTGAAGTTGGTGGTGTATTGGTTACCGTTATTGAAACAACCAGTAAAAAAAAGGCGGAAAACCAATTAAAAGAAAGTGAAGAACGTTTCAGAACCATGGCGGAAGCTTCGGATATTTTAATTGCTGTGGGTGATGAAACAAGCAATGCAATTTACTTTAATGCAGCGTGGGTAAACTTTACCGGAAGACCATTGGATGAATTGTTGAAGTTTGGTTGGTTGGATTTAATTCATCCGGATGACAAAGATAGATATGTAAATATTTACCTCGATGCCTACAAAAAGAGAGTTGCGTTTAGCGGAGAATTTCGGGTGCTTGACAAAAATGGCGACTATAGATGGTTGTTAGCACAGGGACCTCCTCTATTCCACGCAGATGGTACATTTGCCGGATATATAAGTTCATGCATGGATATTACTGATAGGAAAAATTCCATTCAAATAATTGAAGAAAGAAAGCGACTCTACGAAACAATCACTCAAAACACACCGGATCTTATTTATGTGTTTGATTTAAACTATCGCTTTGTCTATGCAAATGATGCGTTGTTGAAAATGTGGGGCCTTTCATGGGATGAGGCTATAGGAAAAAGTATGATTGAGATCGGTTACGAACCCTGGCATGCTGAAATGCATATTCGTGAAATAGATCAGGTAATTTCAACAAAAAAACCTGTCCGTGGTGAAGTTTCTTTTCCACATGCCAAGTTAGGAAAACGTATGTACGATTACATTTTTGTCCCGGTAATAAACGAAAAAGATGAAGTGGAAGCGATAACCGGCACCAACCGAGATATTTCAGACATAAAAAATGCTGAAATGGAATTGAAAAAGAGTGAAGCACAGTTTCGCCTGCTTGCCGATTCTGTACCACAACATATATGGACTTCTGATCCGCAAGGAAATTTAAATTACTACAACCAATCCGTTTATGATTATTCCGGTCTAAACAAGGAGCAATTTGATAAAGACGGTTGGATACAAATAGTTCACCCTGATGACCGGGAAGAAAATATAAAGCAGTGGTTAAATTCAATTGCAACAGGCAAAGATTTTTTATTGGAACACCGTTTCAGAAAACATGACGGGGAATACCGGTGGCAATTAAGCAGGGCTATTCCGCAAAAGGATGAGAATGGAAAGATACAAATGTGGGTAGGGACCTCTGCGGATATTAATGAACAAAAAAAGGCACAAGAACAGTTCAAAGTGCTGGCTGATCAAGCACCGATGTGGGTATGGTTAACCGATAAAGAAGTAAATATTTTATATACAAATCCCGAAGTGCTTAATTTTCTGGGTATTGCCCACTATACAGAATTTACAGGGAATATGTGGGAGCAAAAAGTCCACGCAGAAGATATTGTAATGGTGTACAAGACTTTTGGTGAAGCAGCATCGCTTCAACAATCATTTTCATTTGAATTCCGTGTCAAAAATGCAAAAAACCTTCAATACGAGTGGTTTTATATTAAAGCAGTTCCCCGGCTGGAAAATGGTGAATTTACAGGGTTTATTGGAACGGGCATAAATATTAACGAACAAAAAACATTTGCCAAAGAGTTAGAAGAAAAGGTACTTAAAAGAACAGCAGAACTAAAAGCAAGTGAAGAGAAATTTTATCATTTATTCAATCTCTCCCCTATTTGCAAAACTTTGTCGGATGTTGAAACCGGAAAAATTGTTATGGTAAATGATGCTTTCACAATTTTGCTGGGACGTAGTCGTGAAGAAACATTAGGTAGGACAGCTGCTGAAATTGGACTTCTTGACCATGAAGCCCAGGCTTACATGGTTAATGAATTGAAAACAAATGGAAAAATCGTTAACAAGGAACTATATTTTATTAAAAAATCAGGTGAAAGGTTTATTGCTTTGGCATCAGCGGAAGTGATCACCATGGGCGAAAAACAATTTTATCTTTGCGCATTCAATGATATTAGCGAAATTAAAAAGGCAGAACAAAATATTAAACAAAAAAATATTGAACTTGAAAAAATGAATAAAGAACTGCAATCATTTGCCTATATAAGCAGTCATGATTTGCAGGAACCATTAAGAAAAATACAAACCTTTGCTTCACGCATTGCAGAGAAGGAAGAAAGCAATTTATCGGACTCCGCAAAGGATATGTTTAATCGAATGCAGAATTCAGCCCAAAGAATGCAAACCCTTATTCAGGATTTACTTGCTTACTCACGTACAAACGCAACTGAACAAAGAATTGAAACTATTGACCTTAATGAAATTATAGCTGAAATTCAAGATGACTTTAAGGAAGAACTGAAAGAGAAACATGCTACTATTGAGGCAAACCAATTATGTGAAGTAGCGGTAATACCATTCCAGTTTCGACAACTCATGCATAACCTGATAGGAAATTCATTGAAATTTTCCCGTCCTAAAAAATCGTTACACATCCAAATCACATGTGAAATAGCGAACGGTGAAAAATTTGAAATAGTAAATCTTTCTCCCGAAATAAAGTATTGTCACATTTCAGTATCTGATAATGGCATCGGGTTTGAACAACAATATAGCGAAAAAATATTTGAAGTTTTCCAACGCCTCCACGGTAAAAATGACTATAAAGGAACAGGCATTGGACTTTCTATTGTAAAAAAAATTATAGATAACCACCATGGTTTCATCACTGCAAAGGGTGAACCAAACAAAGGTGCCACATTTGATATTTGTATTCCTACAACATAACACTTTGTTAAGGAACAATCTGTTGGCAATTTTGTCGGAGAATTAACAACAGGATTTCTTGAAAAGTCGCCCGCTTTTAATAGCTATTTATTCATTTGTGGTCATCTTCTAAATCAACTCGAAACTTATTCAAATAAACTGTAACAATAAAAACATTTGCCAACTCAAAATTAAAATATGAACTTTGAATATTATTTAGACAAATTTAAAAATGCTGCAAAGCTGGTCGATAAAAGTCGATTTGATAAAACAGAGCTTGAAATTTCAGTTGGAATTGTATTAGATTCTGTTTATTTGAAGTTATTCAAACGAACCTGGACAAATGATTTAATTAACCCATTAAATGCCGAGGCGAGAATATTTTTTTCGATTTGGGTAAATGATAAAAACATTAAATCAGAACAAAGTATTTTATAATATTCATGCATTAAAACTTCGAAAACTGAAAGGCTATTCAATATTAAGTAGCGCATTTGCAGATAGTTTCAGAAAAAAGTTTAAAAAGCATCAAAACAAATGGGAAAATGTAAGTGTACAATTTGGGCCATTGACATTGATGGAAGGTTGGATAGCATTAGAAGATGAAACTCTTGAAAATAGTATTACAAAGCTTTCAGGCAATTTTATTGAAATCGAGCACTTAATTGAACAAACATTGAAAGAATTTAAAAATTAAATCCGAAATAATATCAATAATGCCACCAATGAACCGGTAGGATGTAACCGGATATTCTAAAAAACATCATTCAAAGGTCCTATGTAAAAATCGAGTTTTCGATGCCTGCCCAAATGCCATTTATAGGTTGTTCGAAAATGAAAGTATATGCAAAGATGCTTATAGTTTCCAATCAAGAATTATTTCCTATTTTCGCTCATGCTTAAAAAACTAATTTCCAAAATTATCGCTTCCCAAACAAAAACTATTTCTGATGATCTGTTTATTAATAGGCTGCGGTGTAGTGTGATTGGCGAAGGAATGTTGCATGATGGAAATATTTATTTGATGGATTATGCCATTAAAAACTTACCTATTGAAGGTGTCATTGTTGAAATTGGTTCGTATGGCGGACTATCTGCAAATTTGATATTATATTTATTGCAGAAATATTCAGTGCAGAAAGAATTATTTTGTTGCGACCCCTGGATTTATGAAGGCTACGAAGATTACAAGGGCATACAAAGTGAAACTATGGATGGACGGTTGGAGGTGAAAAGAATCGATTACATGAATTACGTAGTAGAGTCTTTTAAAAATTCAGTGCAGTTATTAAATCCACAGAATTTGCCATTTTCATTTCGGGTAACATCAAATGATTTCTTTACTAATTGGAACCATCGTGCAATAGAAACAGATGTATTTGGGAGAGAAAAACAGTTAGGTGGCACTATTAGCTTTGCTTACATTGATGGCGATCACTCCTACGATCAGGCAAAGAAAGATTTTGATAACGTGAATAATTTACTGGTCAAAGGTGGTTATATATTGCTGGATGATTCCGGCAATGGAATGCCATTCGGAAGTGCCATAATGATGAAGGAAATTAAAAATAATCCCGATTATGAGGTGGTGATGGTCAACCCAAATTATCTCCTACGAAAACGGTGATTGGCTGTTAAGTTTTATCCTAAACAAGCCAACTAAAAAACCAAAAACTAAAGAACCTGCCGTTGCTGACGCTTAGGCAGGCAGGCTAATAAACCCAAAAACTAAAGAACTAATAAACCCAATAAACTGAAGAACCAATAAACGAATAAACTAACAAACTAACCCTCCACCATATTCAATATCGATTCAAAAATAATCCTGCCTTCCGTATTTCCCAAAACAACATCACTGGCTCTTTCAGGATGCGGCATCATACCAAAAACATTTCTATTTTTATTACATATACCCGCAATATGATCGGTGGCACCGTTAGGATTCGCAGCATCTGATAAGTTTCCTGCAGCATCACAATACCGGAACAACACCTGATTGTTTTCGTTTAAGTTTTTGATGTTGGCATCATCCGCATAGTATTTACCTTCGCCATGAGCGATAGGAACTTTTATCACCTGACCAATATCCATTTTTGAAGTGAGCAAGCTCTCATCGGTTTCGGAACGCATGTAAATATTGTTGCAGATAAACTGGCGCGAGTTATTATGCATTAAAACTCCCGGTAGCAATTGTGCTTCGGTAAGAATTTGAAATCCGTTACAAATGCCTAAAACGAATCCGCCCTTGTTTGCAAATTCAATTACCTCTTGCATGATCGGGGAGAAGCGCGCGATAGCTCCTGAACGCAGGTAATCGCCGTACGAAAAACCACCCGGCAAAATAATAAAATCACAACCGCGTAACGAATGTTCTTTATGCCAAAGCATCTCCACTTTTTGTCCCATCACATTCCCCAGTACGTGCTCCATATCACGATCACAATTCGATCCCGGAAATACTACTACACCAAATTTCATGTTTATCAGATTTATCTTGCAAAAATACAAAAACTTCCCACCACTATCCAGCCCTTCTCCATACCCATACTTCCATATAATTCCTTATTCTCAGCTCAAGCACCAAAGTATTAATGGGAATAGGAATTAATATGATTGAACACCAACGTTCCTACGAGAATCCAAAAAAGCAATTCGCTCCACCAGGCTTTTTTCGCCGACAAAAAATAATATGAAATCATTGTAGCTAAAGGAATTGCCAAAATACTGTACCTGTAAATCGAAGCCGATCCGGTAAAGGCAAGGGAGGCAATGGCGACCAGTAAAAACATTAATATTATCTGTTGGAAGTTCCTGATGCGGGTGGCATTTTTATAGAAGTTTTCGCGGATCCGCCAAAATGTTAAAAATAGAATAACCGCAATAACTGAAATGGTGATACGATATCCTTGAAGCATAATACTCCTAGTGTCAATAAGTTGAGAGATATCTTTAGGAAAAAAACGAGCGTTTAATTCCGGTAACCCACCCACCCAGAAATAATAAACGAAAGTGAAAAAAAAGGGTAACACCAATCCCATAAAACCTACGATCCAGTCGCGCCAGGCAAAAGTTTTTAGTATGAAAATGCTGATGGCAATAAGCAAAACGAATGTGATGGAGGGAAGATAAAAAAGTGTGGCAATGCCGATCAGAAAACCACTATCGAAGATGATAGGAAGGGGAGATGGGTTTTTATATAATTTGAACAGTTTATCGAGCGCAAATATGAAGATGGAATTAGCCAGCAATACAGGATGAAAGGTGAGGAATTGAGGAATCATTCCTAAAAATAAAATGAGAAACAGTGCCGGTAACGAGGAGTTTTTATACAGAACTTCATGTTTCCCAATAACATAGTTTAAATGATAAACCTGCGAGGTGGCAATTAAAAACCCTAAAAACCCGGTCAGCCATTTTGGAATTCCACCCAGCATCCAAACCACCACATTGTAAAGAGGCATGGGGTTTTCAATGAGCAAATCCGACGATCCATGCCACGATAAAAACCATAGAACCCCCATAAAAATTGGAATCAGTACATAAGCCGCTAATTGGGAATTTTTGAATGTACTGACAATCATAAGTTTGTGCTTTTTGCCCGACTTTTTTGTACCTCAAAGATGAAAAAATTGGTTGGGTTAGAAAAATGGTTTATTTTTGCAGACTAATTAAATTGAATATGGACGCAGTTTGGCATGGAATAGCAGCATTTTTTGAAGGGGTTTTTGCAATCGTTAAACCTTTCGGAAGGTATATGAATATGTTTTTTATCGCTTTTGGCTTTATCGGTATCGCCTTTTGGCTTTGGTATAATGAGTCGACACGTAAAGGTGGTAAAAACTTTTTGGCCGATAACGCTGATAAAAAATAACCTTTTTCGTTCCGCATTTAATTCATCAGGTCCATTCCTATATCCGTTCTAAAATATTTTTTTGTGTATTGAATTTTTTCAGCGTTTTTTATTGAAATCGTTGCTGCTTGTTTAATCGTATTTCCAAACGAAGTAATTGCTAAGACTCTCCCTCCTGATGTTATTGTTTCGCCGTTTTTGATTTCGGTACCGGCATGAAATAAAATACTTTCTTCACAATTTTCCAACCCCGACATCACCATTCCCTTTTCATAATCTTCCGGGTAACCGCCCGACACCAGCATAACGGTTACGGCTATACGCGGATCGGATTCCACGTGAATGGTATTCAACGTTTGATTTTTTACGGCAAGGAAAATTTCAACAAGATCATTTTTTAATCGCGGAATAACAACTTCAGTTTCAGGATCGCCCATTCGTGCATTGTATTCAATTACATAGGGTTCACCTTTTACATTCATTAAACCAATAAAAATAAAACCTTTGTAAACGATTTCCTCTTTTTGGAGTCCGGTTATAGTTGGTTTAATAATTTTATCCTCCACTTTTTTTAGGTAGGAAGTATCAACAAAAGGAACAGGAGATACAGCACCCATTCCTCCCGTATTCAATCCGCTATCACCTTCACCTATTCTTTTATAATCTTTGGCTTCCGGTAAAATTACATAATGAACGCCATCCGTAACAACGAAAACACTTACTTCAATTCCATCCAGAAATTCTTCAATCACTACTTTGCTTCCTGCATTTCCGAACTTCGCATCTTCCAGCATCAGCTTTAGTTCGTGTTTGGCTTCTGCCAGATCATTCAAAATTAAAACACCTTTACCTGCAGCGAGGCCATCTGCCTTGAGAACATAGGGAGCAGTTAACGTTTCCAGGAATTGATAGCCTGATTGCAAAGTGTCTTTGGTGAAGGAGGCGTAGGCGGCAGTAGGAATTTTGTACCGTTGCATAAATTGTTTTGAAAAATCTTTACTGCCTTCCAGTTGCGCACCTTTTTTATCGGGACCAATTACCGCCACCGATTTCAATGCTGCATCGTTCTCAAAAAAATCACGTATCCCATTTACCAGTGGATCTTCAGGACCAACTATTACCATGGAAACAGATTTTTCAATCACGAATGATTTGATTGCA
>JBBQVM010000144.1:0-8503 GCA_038211525.1 Bacteroidia bacterium | reverse complement strand
ATTGCTGAAATGCTTTTAGTAATGTTAGGTGTTGGCAACGTAAGTTGATTGGGAGCAGTGAAAAAATGATTTGTTTCAGCAATAATTTTATCGTTAAAAATTAATCGGATGCGAAGAAAAAACGATTGCCGTTTGCGTTTGCCTAGTAGTGTAGTTATAGGTAATTCAATTACTTTGGAAGCAACTAAATAACCGGCAAAACACTCCTTCTGATAATTCCCAATGGAACGTCCTTTAAAATCGAGTACATCAATTACTAAATTTCCTGCTACACCTTCAATATTATCTGTTTGAATAAAAATAGTGGTAGTGTCATTATTTGTTTCGGCAATAATAACATCACGGGCATACAATTTTTTGAGTTGATAATGTGCAGCTTTCCATTTACCACCATGCTCAATCGTGCTCCACGAGGCCCCGTCCCAAACATCGTTAAGTTGCCAGTAGAGCGATCCCATACAAAACCGAGCTTCCTTACGCTCGCTCTCAATCGCAATACGCATAGCCTCCGCCTGATTTAATTGCGACAAGTAACACAAATCTTCGGTATTACCCACCTTTCCAAATTTGTTTTCGATGTATTTTATTAAGAGTCCGTTTCCCTTATAACTACGTTGTCGGTTTTGGATGAAAGGCGATGTCAAAGGAATGGGATTTAAAGTAGTATTTCTTATTAATGTGGAGTAAGAAGGATACGATTGCATTCCATATTCCGACATAAACCGAGGAACATTCACACGGAATGAATCGATATCTTCTTCGCCATGCCAAACACCCCAGTAATGCATATCACCTTTAAGAAAATTAGTGTGATTACCCCAATTACTTAATGGAGAAGTTGAAATGTAGGGCCGATAGGGATCGAGATGTTGTAATGCATCGGGAATTAATTCATTAAAAAGTTTCGTGTTGTTAGTTGCAATAGCAGTGGAATCTGTTGTTGTGTAGTTAAATTCTTTCTGCCATCCCCAGTTGTTCCAGGCTACATCTACTTCATTGTTTCCACACCACAAGGCTAAACAAGGATGATTTCGCAAACGTGTTACCTGGTAATTTACCTCCTTACTCACATTTTGAACAAACAACGAATCGCCTGGATACATGCTGCATGCAAACATAAAATCCTGCCAAACTAATATTCCTTTTTCATCACATAAATCGTAAAACAATTTATCTTCGTATAGGCCACCGCCCCATACCCGCAACATGTTCATGCCCAACTCAGCAACATCATTAATAATTTTTTTATAGTTATCGGGTTTTACGTTGGCCGGAAAATTACTTTGTGGAACATAATTCGCACCTTTCATAAAAATAGGCAATCCATTAATTCGAAAATAAAAACTCTCTCCCCACTCATCCTCTTCCTGAACAAGTTCAACGGTGCGAACTCCTGTTTTGTTCTGAACGGAATCGACCAGATAGCCGTTCACAAATAATTTGGAAGTAATAGAATACAATTTATGAGTTCCAAAGCCATTGGGCCACCACAGTTCAGGTTCATTAATTTTTATTTTAACTTGCACTGTGGTAAAACCTTTTTTAATTTTAACCTGCTTAAATCCCTCCTGCACAGTGACTGTTGCATTTGAAATATCTTCTTGCGAATTTACGGTAACATCGGCGCTCAGCCAGGCACAGGTATCGGCAATCTCAATTGTTTTTACAAACACATCGGAAATATAAACTTTGTCGTGCGCTACAATTTTAACGGGCTTCCAAATTCCCATTGTCAAAAATCGTGGCGACCAATCCCATCCAAACTGGTACGGTGCTTTCCTGACAAAGGCACTAACAGGTTCCTTTGAATTGTCGTTTGGCATGGGTAATTGATAGGAAAGTTGCTGCATCAATTGTTTTCCGCGCAAAGCAGGTGAATAAAACTCTACTCGCAGCGTGTTTTCTCCTTTATGCAAAAACCGTTTCCCATCAGCACGCCATTCACGAAACATATTATCCGTATTCAGCAGCAGCGAATCGTTTAAATAAACTGAGGCGTAGGTATCGAGTCCTTCGAAAATAAAATCGATACTTTTA
Organism: Bacteroidia bacterium; assembly: GCA_038211525.1. Classification (GTDB taxonomy): domain Bacteria; phylum Bacteroidota; class Bacteroidia; order AKYH767-A; family OLB10; genus JADKJB01. Next base: position 6,466 of record JBBQVM010000144.1, on the reverse strand, counting down.
TAGCGCAACAAACTATCAGTTACCTCAAAATTTGATTTGTAGGTCCAGTCACTAAGTCCTATCCATTGCAATTGTTGTTCATTGTTATCGTACAGAGGATCGGGAATAAGCGCTGCATTTAAAAGATCGGTATAAACATCACCGGGAACGGTAGCTTTAGTCCAGGTGTTGGTATTTTTTTTAGAAAACTCCCAATCACCTTTAAATTCAGATTTCGAAACAACATTCAATACTTTATCGGCGCATGAGGTTACAAAAAAGGCGCAACAAATCAGTAAGATGTTGATTTTGTTCATAGGGTTTTGATGACATTGATAACATCTTTCAACTTTTCAGCATCAAAAACAAATTTATCATATTCACTGTAAGTCGTTCCGCTGCCCATAGATTGAAGTAAATCATTTCGATACTTCATATTCCCATCCACTTTTTTTCGTGCAGTAAAATGAAAAGTGCGGATGCCGGCTTCGTATAATAAGGGAACATTATGCGCATTCACTCCGCTACCGGCCATAATATTAATACGGTTGACAGAACGCTTTACTAACTCTTTTAAAAGCTCCAATCCATCCTCGGCAGTTTGTCGTTGGCCGGAAGTTAAAATAGTATGAACACCTAATGCGATTATTTCTTCCATTGCCAAAAATGGATCCGCCGTCATGTCGAAGGCACGATGAAAAACAATTTTTTTTGTGAACGATAGATCCATTAATTCCTTGCAACGAACCTTATCAATAGTTCCATCTTCTTTAAGTATTCCAAATACTAATCCTTTGGCACCGGCTTTAGAATAATGATGAATACTTTTTTTCATCATTTCAAATTCCACTTCACTATATAAAAAATCACCACCTCTCGGACGCACCATCACATGTACGGGAATTGTAATTGCCTCGCACACTTTTTGAACCAGCGACAAGGGAGGAGAGATGCCGCCTTCAGAAAGTGCCACACACAGTTCTATTCTGTCGGCCCCAGCTTCCTCAGCAGCAACGGCCATTTCGTAACTATCAACAGCTACTTCAACTATAGTTTTATTTGGGTAAAGCATTTTGAAACAACATCATTATAGGTGCAACAATTACTAATTCCGATTCTTCAACAGGCAATTCAGCGTCTTTAAGTTTTTTATGTGATTCACTCACCCATTGATCAGTAATTAGTGTAGGGTTATTCATTTTCTCCAAACTTTCCAATCCAATAACAGCAATATCGTACAATGTTTGCGACAACTTTTCCCACTGTTTTAATGCGGGGATACCGTCAGTAATTTTCAACAAATTTTCATGATTATTTTTCCAAAATAATAACTGCATCTCAATTGCCAATTTAACGGTAGTATCTTTTTTTTGCACAAATTTTTCGCAAAGTAATTTGAACGCTCTTGCTGTGGCAGGATCCGCTATTGCAATATCAGGTAAACGCGTAAGTGGTAAGTCGGTGCTATAATCAATTCCTTGAGCGGAGCGGTTGTAATCTTTTAAAGGCTCTACCACATCTACCAAATTTTTCAAAGGCAAAATAGCTTCCGATTGTGCCAGGCGTCGCAGCATCATATCCTGATTTTTGATGTGTAACAAACCGGCTTCTTCCAACTCAATATTTAAAAAACTAAGTCGTTCATACATTTCCACAACATTCTGTACCTCACGTGGTGACCATAAACGTTCAGCAATTGCAGCGGTGCGAGGCCAAATGCGGGAGTCAACATTTTCATTGGTTACTAACTCTGCCCACATGGTTGCTTCACCACCTAAAACCAACTTTTGCTGTTCATTTGTTAACGAAATATTTAAAGGCAGCGGATCGTTGATGTAGAGTTTCCATGCCGGTGCCATCAGGTCGATGTAATAACCATTGGATAATATCACCTCATGGCCGGCTTCTGCAGCAGCTATTAAACCCTCCTTACCTCGCCACGATTGAATGAGTGCATTGGCAGGTAAACCGGGTTGCAAAATCTCATCCCATCCTATCATTTTTTTATGATTCTTTTGCAGGATGTTTAATATTTTATTGTTGAAATAATTTTGCAGTTCATGATTACTTGTAAAATTATTTTTCTTCATAAATTTTTGAATGTCTTTATTAGCATCCCATTCTTTCCCATTATTTTCATCACCACCAATATGAAAATATTCATCCGGAAAAAGCGCACACATCTCCGAAAGGAATTTTTTAAGAAATTTATAGGTACTTTTTTTTGTGGGGTCGATAGTGGGATTAAAAACACCAAATTTTTTCTCGATTACATAGGGGCCCTTACCGGAAGCCAGTTCAGGATAGCCGGGAAACCAGGCGGAGGCATGTCCGGGCATATCAAACTCGGGCACCACCCGTATTCCTCGGTCGGAGGCATAAGCAATCAGTTCCTTAATTTGTGTCTGCGTATAGTAGTCGCCGTTAGATCCATTTAAATGCAGTTTCGGGAAAACTTTACTCTCTATTCGAAAGCCTTGATCTTCGGAAAGGTGCAGGTGCAGCACATTCATTTTCACCATGGCCATTCCATCCATATTTCTTTTAATGGCTTCAACAGGCATAAAATGGCGACCCACATCCATCAACAAACCCCGCCAAACAAAACGAGGTTCATCATTAAGTTCCATGCCCTTCAAATAATATCCATTTGCATCGTTTTCGACCAGTTGCAGAAGCGTCTCCAGTCCGCGAACAACGCCAATATCGGTAGCGGCCTTTAGAACTGCCTGGTCGCCGGTAATTTTTATAGAATACGATTCATCCTCACCCGGTTTTAGTTCACCCACACGATTGTATTGAACTAGCAGATAGGGGCCAATACCGGTGACGGGTTTGCGATAAATAATGTTGCCCATCCGCAAAGCGGTTCGGTTATCGAGTCTTCTCAAAAAACGTTCAGTAGCCCTTCCTGCTCTTCCGGAAATGGAATCGCTCAGCACTACATAAAATCCCCTTCCAAGTTGAAATCGTTGTTCCCCCCAGGTGACCTTAGAAGGTACAGGTAGCAGCCTGTTGTGCTGTGAAAAGGCTGGGAAGAAAAATAAAATTGCGGCAAAAAGTAAGAGTAGTTTTTTTGACATAAATGATTCGACAATAGGCGGATTGACGAATATACAAAACTATGTCCGGCTATAAGAATATGTTGAAAAGTAGGGCTGATATTAACATTTACCGACTCTGGTCGGCGGCGTGCCATTCGGAGAAGGAATTGGGGGTTTCTTTGAGTTTAAGACTCACCAGCGAAACATGAGTTGGCAGCAACGACTTGATTCTGAACACAAAATCGAGGAGCATATTTTCGCAAGTAGGCTGATAATCAACGAATGTGACCTTTTCGAAGTTGCTGTCTAGTTCCGGAATATCGCGGTGTGGCGAATTGCCATTCAGTAACAAAGCATGGTCGAGACGGTCGACAATTTGTTCTTTTACGATTGCTTTCAGGTCACTGAAGTCCATCACCATACCGTGCTTGGGGTGAGCGGGATCGTTGAGCGGCGTGCCTCCAATGGTTACCTCCAACTGGTAGGAATGGCCGTGAATATTTTTGCAAGGACCATCATACCCGTAAAGAGCATGAGCCATTTCGAAGTTGAAAATTTTTGTGAGACGAAGCATGGGGGATTTTTTTAATGATTGGTATTGAGTAGAATCAGAAACGGATTTTTTCCTAAATCTGCATCCGTTTCTAAAAGATTCAGATTACTGAAGTGGTAAGCATTATTTTGAAGGACGAATGTACGAATTACCTTCGGCATTCTATTTTAATGAGGAATAAAATTGGTTCTAAAAGCTATTCAGAATGAATTATTTGATTACCTCTCAATAAGGTTTCAATTCTGATTTATCTTTCAAAGGTTTCATTGTAGCCGCATGGCCGACCACCAAAGTTAAAAATTAAAATAAATGATGCCGGCCCTGCGGTTACCACGTGTTATTGGTAGTGCCTTCTGCGAGGTTTTACATGTCTACACTGAGTCTTAAATGTCCTCCTAGACCTTCATTTATTATTCGCATCAAGGTGGATAATCTTATATCACTTGCATCATTTTCAATTCAGGAAATGTAAGTTTTTGTCGTTCCACACTTAGCAGCCAATTGTTCTTGTGTCATGCCTAATTCCTTACGCAGTTCTTGCAGCATAACCCCAAGTTTAAATGCCTCAAACTCCTGCTCATATTTTTCTCGTTTCTTTGTCCTTCTTTTCCCATATTGTTTGTCAAGGTGCTCCGAAAACGTTGTTATGTTACGTGTCTTTTTCTTTGAAATATTGTTTTTAAATTTTATCAGCAAGCTCCAATTCATTGGATGGTGTCTTTTGCGATTTCTTCTGAAATCCATTTACAAAAAAGTCTAGGTAATAGTCCCTATAATAGACCACCTGTCTGATAAATTTATCACTCCCAATACAAAGTTAGCTAATTAGGTAACAAAAAGCAATAAAATTCTTAATTTTTCTCGAAAAGTGATAATCAGGCATTACCAATCACCACCACTTTACCAATCATTAGACTCTAAATCATTACACCTGTCAGGTGTAAAACAAATCAATAACAGAAACTGAATACTAGCAAATTGTAAAAATCCTGAAGCAGTTTTGAATAACCGACACCTATCGATTGCGGCTAAACGTTGATGGTTGTTTGTCATTGAAGTTATGAACAGGGTATGAACATGGGTTTAGTTTTTATCGGAAGAGTTCTTGGGCGAGTTTTTTGTCGTGACCGTAAATGTCGTTACGAAAGTTGAGTTTACCGTTATGATCGACCCATGTGGTGAAGTAGGTAATGTAAACAGGGACTTTTTTCTTGAGAGAAACATATTGTTCTTTTCCACTATGCATTGCCTTATTGATATTTTGTTCGTTCCAAGTGGAATCGTTTCGCAATAAGTAGTTAGCGAGCCAGGCCGGTTCAGCAACTCTGATGCAACCATGACTAAGGGTGCGGTCTTCCTTTTCGAAAAGATTTCGACCGGGTGTGTCGTGCAAATAAATACTGTAGCTGTTTGGAAAAAGAAATTTCACATATCCCAAAGAGTTAGATGGACCCGGTTTTTGACGGATGGTATATGGGAAATCATAGCCACGGTAATTGCTCCAATTAATTGAACCTGCAGCTATTACTTTAGGCGGATTGGTGTTGGTAACTACTTCCATATTATGATTGGAAAGATAGGCATGATTTTTTTTGATTGCAGGCAGTGTTTCTTTTGCTATAATACTAGCAGGAATCACCCAATAGGGGCTCATCACTACATAGGTAAGATCGCCACTAAAAATAACAGTTTGAGTGGCTGCTTTCCCCACTATTACCTTCATGCTTTTTATCATTTTATTTCCTTCAAACACATGAAGCATAAACTCCGGAATATTAACAGCAATAAAATCTGTTCCCGGATCGGCCGGCATCCACTTCCAACGTTCCAGGTTGAGTAGTATTTGCCGGATACGATTTTCAACCGGAACATTAAGTTCCTGTATTAATTCCTTATCAATAACTGGCTTTGATGTTAGTCCGTAACGATCCCGAACAGCCAACACTTCAGCCAAAAATGTTGAATCAAATACGGCATCATTTTCATTTCCCTCAAAATCACCTGTTGTCTTCATCCGTTTTTTAACTGCAGTAAGTACGGAAGCCGAATCACCGAATTTTAATTCGTTTACAAAATCAGGAATAGCTTCCCATCCCCCATTTTTTTGAATCTGAGAGTAGTTTTTTAATTTTTGCTTCAATTTTAAGTATTGTTTGTATACCGGTTCGCTTCCGGCAATATCTGCAGGTGGCGAAGAAAGAATGGAATTCAAATAATCTATCTGCGTTGATTTATTGACAGGGAGGTACCATTCAAGTTTTCTTAATTTGTCCTCTTTAATACCTTTCCAGGCCTTGTTGGAAAAAACAAAAAACTGAGAGGTAAACATAATGTCTGCCAACATTACGAGTGAATCGTTTCCGGAAGGGACAAAATCAATTGCACTAACGGTATCGTATAATGGCACAATATCGTGCAACAAAACTGTGGTGTCAACAATTCCACTCTCCATGTAATCGGTTACAAGATTCACAACCTTACCGGCCTGTTCAGTTAGTCCAAAACTATTAAACCATGCACAATTATAATTTCTCTTTTTATAAAATTCACTGATCTGGATTTCCTGATCCATCAGTTCCGGATGTTCAAAAATAAAAGTTGAAATGTATGAACTATCCAGTGTCGGAATTTCATATACAGGAAGCGAGTCGGTTGTGTCGGTTGCTAAGGATGATGACTTTCCAGGCTTGTTTGTGCATGAAATAAAAGAAGCAATTACTAGGAATGAAAGTGCGATGTTTTTCATTTTGGGATTTTAGACTTCTTCTCTTTCTTCACTACCTCCAGTATTTCGCCGTCGGATTTGCCTTTTTTCCTGCCCCATGCAGCCATTTCTTCTACCATAGGCAATAGTGATTTGCCTTCTTTAGTTAGCGAGTATTCCACTTTG
>JBBQVM010000143.1:0-8512 GCA_038211525.1 Bacteroidia bacterium | reverse complement strand
GAGGTTTGATAAATAGGTGTCATAATAGCACCAGTGGTAGGATCAGGTTCCTGACCTGCATGAATAGCTCTCGTTCCGAATTTCATAAGTTCAATTTGTGCCAAAATTACATATTTGTACCATTACCTAACCCGAATCGGGCAGTTACAGTTGCTTTTTAAAGGCTGATTGGTAAAATGCCGGCTTAAAATCATAAGCAACCTTGCATCCTGTATCGCCTAGTATTCTGCAAATCATGACCTTTTTAACTTGAAACCCATCAAAATAAACTTTCTCTTTCCACCGTTTGTTTAGTTTGGACCTTTTATCCATTCTTATTGTAGGATAAAACCGGAAATAACTGTAATTTTGTAAACCTGTCCTATAATTTTAAATGGAAGTCCAACCCGGTAAGCTTCTTAAAAACATTGAGTTTCCAGCTGATTTAAGGAAACTTAAAGAAGAACAACTCAAAGAGTTAAGTGATGAATTGAGGCAATATATTATTGATATTGTCTCGGTGAATGGCGGCCATTTCGGCGCCAGCCTGGGCGTGGTCGAGCTCACCGTTGCCCTCCATTATGCCTTTAATACCCCTGTTGACCAGCTCGTTTGGGACGTGGGGCATCAGGCCTACGGACATAAAATACTCACCGGACGAAGGAAGAATTTTCATACTAACAGAATTTATAACGGCATCTCAGGATTTCCTAAACGCTCTGAAAGTGAATACGATACCTTTGGAGTAGGACACTCTTCCACTTCCATTTCCGCTGCTTTAGGCATGGCTGTGGCTTCCCGCCTGAAGGGTGATAAAAAACGACAACATATTGCTGTAATTGGTGATGGTGCCATGACGGCAGGACTTGCGTTCGAAGGTCTCAATCTCGGTGGTGTAGTGGATTCTAACCTGCTGGTGGTACTCAACGATAACTGCATGAGCATTGACCCAAATGTGGGAGCGTTGAAGGAATATTTAACAGACATGGCTACCTCGCACACCTACAACAAGGTGAAGGATGAGGTTTGGAACATACTTGGGAAAATAAGCAAATTCGGACCTAACGCTCAGGCTATTGTTCAGAAATTTGAGAATGCACTTAAATCGGCTATCCTTCAGCAGAGTAACATGTTTGAGTCGCTACGCTTCCGTTATTTCGGACCTATTGACGGGCACGATGTGAACCATTTAGTGAAAGTTTTTAATGATCTTAAACACATTCCAGGACCCAAAATTCTGCACTGTGTAACTGTTAAAGGGAAAGGTTATGAGCTGGCAGAAAAGGATCAAACCCGCTGGCATGCTCCCGGACTTTTCGATAAAATTAGTGGTGAAATATTTAAACCCGTTGATAAAGGCCCGCAGCCTCCAAAGTATCAGGATGTTTTTGGAAATACACTCGTAGAGCTGGCGCTGAAAAATAAAAAAATTGTGGGTATCACTCCTGCAATGCCTTCGGGATGCTCCATGAATATTATGATGAAAGCCATCCCCGAAAGGGCGTTTGATGTTGGTATTGCCGAGCAACATGCGGTTACATTTTCGGCAGGTATGGCTACTCAGGGACTCATTCCTTTTTGTAATATCTATTCCTCTTTCATGCAACGCGCCTACGATCAGGTGGTGCATGATGTGGCGCTGCAAAATTTACATGTTGTATTTTGTCTCGATAGGGGAGGTTTGGCTGGTGCCGATGGTCCAACACATCACGGCGTGTTCGATTATGCCTACTTCCGTTGCATTCCTAATATGGTTGTTTCCGCTCCTATGAACGAAGAGGAACTGCGCAATCTTATGTACACCGCCACACTTCATAACGGTCCGTTTTCAATTAGGTATCCCAGAGGAAATGGTGTTATGATTGATTGGAAAACACCCATGAAAAAAATTCCGGTGGGCAAAGGTATTAAGATGAGAGGTGGTGAAGAAATTGCCATTCTTACTATTGGACACCCGGGTAATTTTGCTATTCAGGCGTGCGATCTATTAGCTAAGGAAGGATTTTATCCCGCTCATTATAACATGCGTTTTGTAAAACCATTGGATGAAACATTACTGCATGAGGTATTTACCACTTATAAAAAAGTAATTACCGTTGAAGATCATTCTGTGCAGGGTGGTTTTGGTAGCGCTATTGCGGAATTTATGATCGATAATAACTACACGGCACAAATTACGCGTTTGGGTGTGCCCGATAGGTTTATTGAACACGGTGAACAAAAAGAACTCTATGAGGACTGTGGTTTTGATACCAATGCTATCATGAATGCCGTGCGTAAATTGGTAGGCTCCGAGTACCTCATTAATCAATGATAATATCCTAAAGAGGATAACTTTTACGGCTGATTTTAGTATGATTTTAAGCTTCCGTAAAGTTATAATTGACTGTAAACTAATAAATTAACTAGTTGTAAGGGTTTCTTGCTTGTAAATACACTCCTTACATCTTGATTTATTTCCAAATTAGTAGTACTTTTAAACCTCCAAAATCAATAAACCAAATTAAAAAACATAAAAAAATGAAATACATCAGCACCCTGTTTGTTATTGTTGCTTTATTTACTGTTGGAACAGTAAAGGCGCAATCAGCATCTAAATTAAATGGTACCAGTTACACTTTCGTGATGAAAGACGCTACCAACGGCGGCGAAGAAACTTTCGATCAAATTACCTTTGAAAACAATCAGGTGAGTTCACAAAATTTCAGTAAAACAGGTTACACAAGTGGTAAATACATTGAGAAAAACGGAGTAAACACTTCTAACTTTGAATTTACCCTTTCCAGTCCAACTGAAGGAACTCGTTTATACAGAGGTAAAGTAGAAGGTAACACTATTGATGGTATGATTATTATTACTAACAAAAGTGGTCAACAGGTTACTTACGCTATGCGCGGAATGACAACGACTGAGTGGAACCGTATTCAGGAAATGAAAAAAGGTAAGTAAAAATAATAACCTTAAGTTTAAAAGCCGCTACTTTTTGTAGCGGCTTTTTTGTTTTACAATATTACTTTGTCAATATCAATTTTCGTGTTGTTTCATTTCCATTTTCACCGGTTACTTTAATAAAATAACTGCCTTGGCTTAAATTAGAAATGTCGATTTGTGCCGAGTTGCTCCCTTCATTTTTATTCCAGACCGTTCCTCCTAATACGTTAACGATTTTTATTGAAGCAATTCTTTCGGATGATCTAATAAAAAATATTCCGGTGGTAGGATTTGGAAGAATTTCGAATTGTACTGAATTGTTTTCAGCAATTCCGGTATTCAGTAAAACTGGTAATGAAGTGGCAGTGCATCCGTTAGTATCACTCACGATAACAAAATAATTTCCGCTTTGTACCGAAATATAACTGTTACTGTCGGCACCTGCAATCACAACGCTGTCGCGGAACCAGGTGTAGCTCGCAAATCCCGGTGTTGCAATAAGTGTATCACCCAATGCAGTAATCACAGGAGCAGCAGGGCTAGCGAAAACGGTTATCGTATTTGCTGTTATGGTATCGGTACCGGAAGCATTGCCGGCGATGAGTGTAACCGGGTAGATGCCGGGAATGGTATAACAAATGTTGCCCGGATTTTGCTGCGTTGAAAATGCGGTGGTGGACCCTTGAAAAATCCACAGCCAGGTATCCGGATTTCCTGATGATACATCAGTAAAATTAATGCAGTTGCCTTCGCAAAAACTAGAGTCGGAACTTGCAAATGCGGCAACAACCGGAGCAACGGCGTTCTCGGCAGTAACCAACACCTCATCAATGCCAAATGCCGGATCCGAAGCATTAAAAGTATTATTGTTAACAAACCGAAAACCGAATCGTAATGTATTTTGTCCGGCGAAAACCGGAATACTTACCAGTTGCGGAACCCATGTACCTTGATTGTTAAAATGTGCCGGTGTAGTGGTTACCAAATTCCAACTCACTCCGCTATTGGTGCTATAATACACTTCACCATAGGAATTATTCCCACCTCCGCAAAGCCACAAAAAGGAAAAATCCACGGTGCTGTAACCCACAGTAGAAATATCTTGATTCATAGCTGAAAAGTAACTCTCATCGTTTCCACACAAACCGTTTGCTGCGAGGAATGAGTTGTTTAATATGCCCGAACTTTGTGCTGCATCACTGTAAATATGCATATAAAATGTTGACGGTCCTCCGGTAACTCCGGCTGGTTGCAACTGGGTATTGGGAATGGTAAAAGTAGTGGGAAAACCAGCGCATACCAGTTGACCATTTCCACCGGTATACTCAGCATTTATAACCCACTGATTGTACCCTGTTGCCGCATTTACACCACCCTCATCGGCAGTGTTGAGGCTAAAAGTACTGCCTCCTGTTTCAAAACGTTCATAATACAACGTATCTGCAGTTTGGGCATAAACACCAACAACAATAAATAGTTGCAATACAATTAATAGATTTTTCATGGCTTTCGAATTAAATTTTCTGAAAGCGAAAAATACTAAATATTTTTGTCCAACACTAATTCTATTCTAATATTCAGAGAAATAGTTTATTTTAGCAATTATTTTCATTCTCTTACCTCGAATAGGATCATGAAATAGTTGCGTAATTTTAGGATGATAAACAGTCAAAAAGTCGAAAGTTACTTATATTGATATTAGTTTTAAAATTTTATGAAATTTAAGTTCCTCATTATTTTATTTTTTTTACTGACACTTTTAGGATTCTATAATTCTGCGCAAGCAATAATTGTAACAGGGAAAGTAACCGGACAAAATAAAGAAGCGCTCCCTTTCGCCAACGTGTATGTGAAAGGAACTACTAAGGGCACCACCACAAATATTGAAGGTAACTACCGTCTCGATATTACCGAAGGAAGTTGTGAACTGGTGTTTCGCTATCTGGGCTACAAAATGCATGTCGAGAACTTAATAATTGCGCAGTCACCATTAATTGTTGATGTACAATTAGCACCCGAAAATTATACTTTGGCAGAGGTAAATATTAAAGCTCAGGCTGAGGACCCTGCCTATCCAATAATTAGAAAGGCTATTGCGAAACGAAAATTTTATCTCAATCAGGTAGATGAATTTTCATGCGATGTGTATATTAAAGGATTGCAAAAATTGACCAGCATCCCCAAAACATTTATGGGAATAGATATCAATCTCAGCGAATTTGTTGATAGCACCACCGGAATAATTTACCTCTCGGAATCGGTATCTAAATATCATTTTAAAAAACCAAACGATATTAAGGAAGTTATGGTTTCATCAAAAGTGAGCGGCAGCAACAAGGCTTTTAGTTTCAACCAGGCTTCCGACATGGATTTTAATTTTTATGAAAATATTATCGGTATTGGTGGTTTAAGTGAACGCGGCTTTATCTCCCCAATTTCTTCCAATGCATTATTTTATTACCGCTACCGTTTGGATGGTTCGTTTCTTGAAAACGGACATTGGGTAAATCGTATTGAAGTAATTGCCAAACGAAAAAATGATCCTGTGTTTGCGGGTTATATTTTTATACAGGATAGCACTTGGCGCATTCACAGCACCGATTTGTATCTTACCAAAGAGTCGCAAATGCAATTCGTGGATACACTAAGAATAAACCAGGTTTTTATTCCGGTTAGTGAGGTGGAAGATATCTGGAAAATTGGTTCAGAAACCTTCCGGTTTGTGTTTAGTGCTTTTGGCTTTGCAGGAAATGGAAGTTATGTAGGCGTGTTTTCCGGGTATGATGTGAACCCTGAATTTCGTAAGAAATTTTTTAATGGCAGTGTGATGAAAATTAATGAGGATGCTAACAAAAGAGATACCACCTACTGGGAAAAGATGCGACCCATTCCGCTCACTCCCGAAGAGCTCACCGATTACACCCGTCGCGACAGTATGCAGGTTATTAAAGAATCGAAACCTTACCTTGATTCACTCGACAGAATATCGAATAAGTTTAAACCGGTTAATTTACTCAGCGGATATACGTATGAAGATAAATTTAGTAAAACAGAATATTCGTTTTCTTCTATGCTCGAGAATGTGCAGTTTAATACTGTTGAAGGATTAAGTGTAGGAATAGGAATGGACTTCACCAAAAAATTTGAGAACCTCTCACTCCTTAAAACAGATCTAACAGTTCGTTATGGATTTTCCAACGAAAAATGGAATGCTGTTGCCGGATTGCAGTATAATTGGAACATTAAAAAATTCGCTTTCGCACGATTGGAGGGTGGCGATAATTTGGTACAGTTTAACGAATCGGCTCCTATAAGTCCGCTCATTAACACCGGGTATACGTTGTTTGGAGAAAAAAATTATATGAAACATTTTCGTAAACAGTATGGAAAACTATCGGCACGTATTGAACCCTTGAACGGCATTCGCTTTACCGGTAACATCGAATATTCGCATCGTGAAGCGGTTAGCAATACAACAGATTACACTTTGGTGGATGTTAGTTCCCGTTCGTACACAAGTAACGATCCCCGACCACCATTAGGCTCCTTCAAAAGCAATGATGCTCTGAAATTAGATGTGAGCGCACGCATCCGTATCAAACAAAAATACATCGATCGTCCCGATATGAATTACATTATTGGATCAAAGTATCCCGACTTTATGGTGTCGTATGCTAAAGGAATAAATGGTGTTTTTGGTAGTGATGTCGATTATGATAAAATTGAATTAGGTGTGAGCGATAACGTAACTTTAGGAATGATTGGTAAATTCAGTTACAACATTACCTATGGAAAATTTTTGAACAGCAACAAAATTTATTTAATGGATTACGCACACTTCAATGGCAACCAAACTTTCTTTTCGAGCTTTGAAAAAATGCGTTTCGATTTACTCGATTATTACAGTTATAGCACATCCGATGAATATATAGCTGCTTATGCAGAACACGACTTCGGAGGATTTATTCTGAACAAAATACCGTTGTTACGGAAACTCAAGCTAAATGAAATCGCCGGATTCCGTTACCTCCATGTTCCGGGCAAAAATGAGCATTTCGAAACAGCTATCGGTCTTGAAAAATTACACACCTTCCGCGCCGATTTTGTAATCGCGTTCAACGACAAAGGCCAAACCCAAACCGGATTTGTTGTGGGAATTAGAGGATTGATTGGAAAATAAATTATTAAAATGGATGTATAAACTTTTGTATTATTTAATTTGTGAGTCACCGGTATTTGTTAATATTAATACCCAATGACTTTTTCTTCAATGACACTTCGGCAGGCTCACATCGGCAAGCTCAGTGCAGCGCAGTGCGGCGCCCTTCCATTTCTACAATGACATTATGACCTTTTCTTTCAATGACCCAATGACTATTTCCTTCAATGACCAATGACCTTTTCTTCAATGACCCAATGACTTTTTCTTCAATGACTCAATGACTCTCCCGTTCGCACAAAGGCTCACGGGATGACATACGCGGCGTTCGCCAGCGAGTCAAATGACTCAATGACCTTTTCTTCAATGACCCAATGACTATTTCCTTCAATGACTATTTCACCTGGCTATGTGAAAATTAAAATCAGCATTTTGAAATTTACCATACAACCGCACCCAAATAGGTAGCAACATTTCGGTAGCTCTTGCATTGGTAATATCGCCAAGATCAATAACATTTTTCCATCCAAAACCACTGCGTAAAATTTCTTCAACAGTAGCTTTCGCAGCTGCATCATTACCACATATAAAAATATCATGCTCTCCGGCTACTTTTTTGGCATCCACCATTAAAAAGCAATTCATGGTGTTCAGGGTTTTCACCACCTTAACAGAAGGGAACGCCCGTTGAATGGTTTCACCAAGTGAATCAGTGTTACAAACAGTGAGCGAAGGTGGCATTCCTTTCGAGAAATCGAGAGGGTTTGCCACGTCTACCAGAATTTTTCCGCTCATATTTTCTGCTCCGGCCAGTTGAAGCACATCCAGTGAAAATTCGCCTTTGGTGCAATTAAAAAGTAATTCGCCAAATTTTGCAGCATCCGCAAAGGTACCCTGAGAAGCTCCTTTGCCGGCATTTTGTACAAATGCAGCAGCTTTTTCATTGGTAGCACTGCGTGAACCCATCATTACCTCATGACCTAACGTTATCAATTTTGAACCAATGGTAGTTCCTACCACACCTGTTCCTAGAATTCCAATTTTCATAATTTAATTTTTTTATTTTTGCAGATGTAAAAATAGGCAGTCCATTTCTTTTTTACAAGGGCTGTCATAAATGATAGTATCGGTTAAAACTGACGGAATTATTAATTATCAGTAAATTAATTTTTCGTTGGGGGAAATAAAAAATAAAATAAAGCAAATGATCATCTCCGGCAAAGAATATTCTTACAAACTTAACGGCAACACCTATCACTGCGCCTTGGATATTACCATGAGTTTTATTGGTGGCAAATGGAAGACTGTGGTAATTTGGTATCTCCGTAAAGGAAAACTCCGTTTCAGTGAATTAAAAAGGCATATTCCTGAAATTACTGAGAAAATGTTATCGCTACAATTACGGCAGCTCGAAAAAGATGGTTTTGTGGAGCGGAAAGTCTA
>JBBQVM010000142.1:0-8530 GCA_038211525.1 Bacteroidia bacterium | reverse complement strand
TTTTCACTGAATTTGAGTTTTCAAAACTCCCTGTTCCTGTAAGGACTTCAATTTTATTTTTCTTCATCAGAAAATTAATACCGTCAACATTATCCTTCACCACACCATCTTTACGAGCGATCATTTGTTTAAGATCAGGTTTCAATCCTGATATTTCTATTCCATGAGTTTTAAAAGTATGTCCTGCATTGTAATAATGTTCAGAGGAATCGAGCAACGCTTTTGATGGAATACATCCTACATTCAAACAGGTGCCACCAAGGGACGGATATTTTTCAATGATAGCAGTTTTCATTCCTAACTGCGCGCACCTAATGGCAGCCACATATCCTCCCGGTCCTGATCCAATTACTATTACGTCGTAGGTATTCATATTTTTTTTGCTTTTTATTCTTCCGGACGTTTTAATTACCGGTCTTATTGGTACTTATTTTTAGACTTAATGATAACTTGAAATTAGTTGAGTTAAATTACTAACTATACGCTTATAATGGAGTACGCTTTTATAATACAATTTAAATTTAATTCTGTTTTGGTTTACGGATGAAAATAAATGCGATCACAAAAAGAACTGTTCCGATGGAGCATACTGTCCCAAGCAGATCGCCGGTTCTGGCGTAGAGTGTCATAAAACTATTTTTATTTATGGTTGCTTTTATGGCATCCGGTTTCCACCATTCTGTTGATTGAAGGATGTCGCCACGTTGATTAATAAAACAGGAAATACCGGTATTAGCGGATCTTGCAATACTTCTCCTACACTCAATAGCGCGAAGTGTAGCATATTTGAGGTGTTGTTTATAACCGGGAGTATCGCTCCACCATCCGTCATTGGTAATAATAAATATCAACGCTGCACCTTGGCGGATGTATTTTGTAAGATAATCGCCATAAATAGATTCGTAACAAATAACGGGTGCAATATGGGTATCGCCTGAGTTACTCACAAAAACCGATGGCACCTCTTGCATACCAAGACTTCCTGATATTCCACCTAAGTCGATGGCAAAGGCATCAAGATGTTTAAATAATGCCGGGAAGGGCATTTTCTCCACTCCGGGAACCAGTTTAGATTTGTGATGCAATGAAATTTTACCGGTCTCATCCAATTGCATTGCGGTATTAAATGAATCGTAATAGCCGTCGGAATTAGTGAATTTTCTTGCTGTTGCCGAACGCAAATTAGAATCAGGATACAGTTTATTAGATGCTAGTCCAATTACCCATTTAAGTTTCGGAAAGGGACCTTGGAATTTACGAAGCATTTCGATATGCGGATGATAATCGAGCTCTTCTTCCCATATCCCCTCCGGTAGTGCCGTTTCGGGAGCTACCACATAATCAGTATTTTCATCAGTCACCTTACCGGCCAAGCTCAAAATACGCTCCAGCTGATCGCCTGCACTCATGCCTGAAAATTTTTCGTTGTAAGGATCAATATTAGGTTGTATTACTGCTACGTTCACCGGATCCAATTTTTCCACATAGGTGTAATAGCGGATCACAGAATAAACAAGCGGAACAAAAACAATCAATGCTACTACAGTAAAATTTTTCTTTTTATTGAAATGTAGGACATTAAAAAACCATGCTGAAATAAATCTGCATAAAAGAATATTCACTACTAAAATCCAAATCGTACCACCCAAAACTCCGGTAAATTCATACCATTGAATTAACTTCACCCAACCTGCAAATCCATTTCCTAATGTTAGCCAGGGCCACGATAAATCCCAATCCATGTGCAAATGCTCAAAGGCTACCCAAAATAAAACAAGCGAAATATATCCGTAAGTAGCTCCTAGTTTTTTCTTTGTCAGATGAAAAAATTGAAACACGATGGTCATGAACAAAGCATTAAAAAAGATTGCTGCCACCGCACCAAAAAAACTTGCGTACTTTACCCACCAGGTGGTTAGTATGTTAAAAGTAAAAAAGGAACAGTAAACTATCAAAAACAAAAACCATCCACTAAATTTTGTTCGATTACGGTATACGATATCTTCTGCAAGCAGCAAAGGCACCAAAGACACAAATAAAAGAGGCGCAAAACCTGCTGCAGGCCAGGCCAAAGACAATAATACCCCTGATAAAAATGACAATAAGAATATTCCGGATCTGGAATAGAGGAAATTCATAGAATGCTTAAATTTTAAGCAAAGGTATTAAAAAGTGACATGCGCCGCACTGAACTATGCCGAAGTGTGTTATGCGCCAAATTTTGAAAAGCGCCGCACTGATATACATAAAAGTGTAGCATGTTACTCTTTCGAATGACTAATGACTAATGACCAATGACTAATGACAAATGAACTACCTCATCAGGTACATCTTCCCCCAGCCTTTAGTAAAATACTTATCGGCTTCGGTTTCGCGTTTTTCAATTGCTCCGCCGTTCAGTAAAGAGATGACACGATAGAGGTACACACCATTCGCCAACTGATCACCAAATTCATCTTTACCATTCCAGGCATACTCGGTAATATTTCGTCCAATGCGTATGGGACCTAATTCATCACGGGTAATTTCACGAATCACCTTTCCGGTAACGGTCATGATTTGAATTTTGATGTACTCAGGAATTTCGGAACCTGTAAGTGTAAACACAAACCTCGTTGAAGTGGAAAATGGATTTGGGTAATTTACTACTTCAGTGATGGTTGCTTTATTAATTACCTCGAAGGTTATTTTGTAATTGTTATCACCTGAAATATTTCCGGAAGCATCAGAGGCCTGCACCCATAATTCATATACTCCATCTTTCAATAGCTCGGGTTTAAATTCAATTCTGAAAGTATTTTGTGGCAGGTTTGCAGGACACCATTTTAGCTGCGCACCGCCAATTCCCGCACAAGCGAGCGGCTCGAAGGAAAGCTTACGTTGTATTCCTTCAGGATCTTTCAGGAACACCTGCCAGTCGCTGGTATCATTTAATGCAAGATATTTATTCTCATCCTTCAACTTGATTTGAATATACGGTTTTCCGGAAACGATATCGCCATTTAAAATATGTGTACCATCAAAAGTTACATCAAGAATCGGGTTAGTGATATCACGATTTACATCAAAGAGTATCTCAGCAAGGTTGTTGAAATGGTACTGTTCCGGTTGATCAAAATTCGGGTTGGCTTCTATCCACAGCGAATTCAATCCAGGGTAACCGGTAGTGCTAAATGACACAGAACCGATTATGGTATCGCCCGGCGCCATTGTCTTATAACGGGGTGAAGACAAATTATGTCGTACCCTATTTTTATCATAAACATAAAAATCAACCAGTACCGAATCCGCATTCACATCACCAATATTTTCAATTGCCATTTGCATGCTCACCTCTTCACCTTCAGCAAGTGTATCTTTATTCAATTTAAAATACTTCGCCGGATTGAGTGCCAGTTCAGGAATTTCATCATAATAAATCTGCCATCTTTTTAACTGCGGCGGAGTAAATAATTGTTCATCCTGCACATAAGCTTGCAATCGCAATTTAGGATAGGTAGTAGCATCAATCGAGTTAATATTCAAATCGGTGGTGCTTGTTTGTATGCCGGTAAATCCGGATAAAGGAACCTCCTGACCATTAGCCATGATCCCAATGATATCAACGGCTACAGAATCTGAACCTGCTGTACTTTCCAGTGGAGCCTGCTGCCAATGGAACGAATCCCAATTTACTGCGGGACCTACTACCACCGAGTTCACAAAACCTTTCGACCAGTTTCCTCCCAGTGTTGCACTTAAAGTGATGTAGGTGTTAATGCTATCGCCGACAGATTCCTGCGTTTTAGAATTATCACCTTTTTTAGTGAAGAAAATATAAGGATCGCCATCATCAAGAAAATTAATTGAATCACTTCCCCAAGAAGAAAAAGTAGCCTTTAGTGCAGGATCCCAAGCAGAATAATTTACATTGAATACAGAATAAACTGCCACAAAATCACCATTCGGAATGGAATCTTCCAGCATCGTTTTCATCAGTGCGAGTTGGGCAGGATTATCTCGGAAAATAAAATACTTTTCATAACGCTGCCTGCAGGTAGCAGTAACACCGGGAATATAAACATTATAATTTCCAAAATTGTGATTTTCGTTTGTCCACAGCGCTAGTGACACCGAATCAATCACCACCACATGGATAGATGGTGTACCACCACACATATCATACTCTTCAACTACATTATTAATTTCAACAGTAGGTGATTTAGTTGGTGAATATGGATTTTTAAAATCTCTAATAAATAAAGTGGATGCCGATTCCACAAATTTAAATGTAGAATCGTAATCGTTGGTGTAAATTACATTGGTAAATTTATCTTTCTTAAATTGCGAATAATGCGCCTGTGACCATCCGGTTAATTGTGGTTTATGAATAAACGAACTCTCTCTCCAGGTAGGATGGATAGTATCTGTTGGCAAAGAATCGCGACTTACTCTCCAATAATAAACCAAATCGGGTTGCAGGGTAAATGGTAATTGCCATTGCACTACACCGCCGGGACTACTCACAATTGCTTCTTGTTTGAATGAACTGTTAAAGCGATCAACGGTATCAATTTGAAAGACATAATTCCGAACCGGTGCAAACGGATTCGCTGTTGATGCTTTTAATTTTATGTTGTTGTTTGGAACAATAGCAAATTCGGTAGGATAAACGGGAATGATATCTGAAGATTGAATCAGCAACAAAATACCCAATAAATTATTATTGTACTCACGACATTCGTCAATGTTAGAAAGGTAGTCAACAAACACATCAAATTGGTTCGGACCAACACCTTTAATAGCATCAACAGGTAGTCTTAAGATGATGGTATCCTTGTAGGCTACATTATAAAGGATGGTATCTTTGTGATACACTGTTCCATCAGGAAATTTTCTGTCGATGTGCAAAACGAAGGGTTGATTTTGCATCCGACCAAGATTTTTAATCACCACATTTACATCAAACGAATCAAGTTCGGTGGTGATGAGTTGCGGAGTAAAAAAGACATTTCCTTGTGATAGTTCGTAATCGGGTTTATCGAAAGAATTCAATACCAATGCCGGATCGCCTGACATAGTCATTCCGGTGCAAACCGACTTATACATATAGTAGGTGTACTGCGTAGCATTGACTACAGGATTATTAAAAACAGAATCAATAACATTACGCATCGTTCGCCCAACGGTTCCTCCATAGTTAGTGGATGCAATTTGTTGGTAGAACTCGCTGCTATACAATTCCAGATTTTCCAGATATCCTACACTCGGTTGGGCAACAAAGGCAATTGCTCCTTTATCAGGAAGCAATACAAAGTCTTCCACTATTCTTCTTGCCGGGTCATGAATGTCACCCACAAAGCAAGAATTGGCTAATACTAATGGATACCGATCCTTATTCCTGTAATTCTGTGGCAGGTCGGTGCTAATGTCGAAAGTGGTTCCTGATGCATGTGCTACGAAAGTCATCATGGTTACACCTGAATCAATGAGTGCCTGCAGGTATTGCGACAAATTAACCTGTATAGGATCGGAGCTGGTTTTAAGAAAGGTAGTTACGTTACCACCAAATAAAGTATCTTCTACAATATTTTCAAATCCACGAAGAATAGTTTTAATCTGATCTTGCTGATAAATATTTTGACCGCCGCCAAAATGCAATATCTGTTTCATCCATTCCTGCGGACATTGTTGCAACTGCAAATCGTGAGCTACCAACTTATCCAAATAGGATTGCACATCGACTTCGGTGCTAGCCGAAATTCTTCCTACTGCTATTTCTGGCCTTGGGATGGTATCATTAAATCCTGAAACCAAAAGCATGTCGGAAGGAGGATAACCAAATGTAGGAACCAGATTTTTGTTGTAATTGCTTAGGGTTGCTGTTGGGCTCTGATTGCTGGCACCAATGCGAGTTCTCACAGGGCTTACCGACTTCCCGAGAAGGAGTAAATATTGAGGCTTAACAGTAAACGTGTCGACAGTAAATTCACAAAAATTCCTGATGGCTAATGGATGCTTAGCGATACCATAGGCAAACTGATTGTACAATTCATCTACATCAACCAAAAGAGTATTGTACCCGGTAGTTGTTCTGTAATTTTTATAATCGGTTGCTTTATTCCATAATGTTTTATGGGTGATGATAAGATAATCAGCTTGTGAAATATACTGGTAATTGATAAACTGCGCAAAGTGAGATGGATCGTTGGTAATTGGAGTAATCGACAAATTTCCATTTGCTTGCGTATATACGGTATCCGTTATGAAACAGAATTTATCTGCATTATAAGTAGGAACAAGTGCCTGCCAGGAGGTACCTGATCCGACAACTGTAACCTGCTTTACGGTATCATTGGAAAGCATAAACAGCTTTGGGCCGGTCATGCTTAGATTTGTGAAGCTGAGCAACGATTTATTAGGAGATAAATTTCCGGGAATAGTCATCTTACGCACGTTGGCATTCTCGTTTGCGTAACTAAGTGTATGCGGATACGTTAGTTGTATGAAGGAAGTCATGGTTCTGTTAGTAACACCGGAACCGGGGGTCAAAGTAAAGCTGGTGTTATTGCCGGTGAGTGCGGTGTTGGAGGCGATCGGGAAATTAAAACGAGTAACTTCAAAAGCATAAAAATTATTCGAAACAGTTGTTCCCGCCACGGTGAGTGAAATAGCATGTTGTTCACCCGTATTATTTCCACCCATAACGGTAGCTGTTGCAATGGCAAGGGGGGCAGTTGGATCCTGACTAACATTAGGTGTTGCAAGTGGAAATGGAATTGGTGAATTGGTTATTTGGCCTGCAAACCAACCCTCACCCAAATCATATTCCGATTCCACCACAGTGGCAATATTGGATACATTGTACTCGTTCTTATAATCCTGAAATGCTTCTCTAATAAAATAGGGAATGGGATTGTAACCGATAAAATTCACATCGGTTTCCATCACCATTCTTTTATTCACCGCAAAGGGATTTGCATTAACAGTCAAAAAATAGGCAGAAGTATCGGTAAACAAACTAAAGTTTTTATTCAATTGATCATCGGGATTTCTGTACAAGTGGTTATCAAAACGACCATCATTTTTTAATCCATAAAATTCAATGTAATCTGCCGGATCTAAAACGCCATCGGATTCACCTTCCACATGAATAAACTGTTCCTGACCCATATAAAAAAGCTGAAGCTGTTTTGGATTTATTGTTAATGGGAAAGCTGCACTCTGCAAATCGGCATAAGTAATTCTATAAACTCCATCGCGCCAAACATTCACCTTAAAATACTGCTGAATAGAATAGGGCTGGTTGGTGGCAAAGTTGATCCACTCGTTGCCATAAGGTTGAGCTTTCAGCAATCCGGTTAATCCAATAAATACAAAAAGTAATTGGTAAAATTTTTTCATTTTTTCTGTTTGAATAATCCAAATCGTAATGAAAATATATTGGAATAAAGTGTTTCGCCCACACTTCCGATATTAGTAAGAGCATAATCGATAGAAACATTTTTAATTTTCACACCAAGTCCAAAATTAGGTTGAACCGATGTTTTAGATGTTCCGTCGATATCTTTAATTTTTTGAATGTTTCCAACACCGCCTCTCAAGAAAATAAAATCACTGTAACCTATTTCAATACCCATTTTAGGATCAATACTGATAGGATCACTTTTAATAGGCACATTTCGTTTACCATCGAAAGTAACATCAATGTTTATTTCAGGTTCAAAAGAAAACTTTTCTTTAAAGGTAGTCTTGTAGGAAGCGCCGAGAATTAATTTAGGGAGCGTGATCTCCAAACCATTTTGAGGAATTTCATTACCGGTTTGAACAAATACATCCTCCAGTTTTGCGGTATTAAAGCTCCATGCATTAAAGGTGGAGGTAATATCTCTTCCCATAAGACCGAATTTCCATTTCTTTTTATCATACTGCAAACCGAAATCGAGTCCAAAGCCCCATGCCGAAGCAAAATCACCAACTTTACGATGCACCACTTTTGCATTCACGCCATAGCGAAACCCTTCAATTTTAGTTTTCTTGGCATAGGTAAAAATGAAGGCGTAATCGGCCGCAGAAAATGATTTCAACCGGTCGTAGTTGATGTTACCATCGGCATCAATCAGTTCGGTGGAGTCAATAATATCATCAACAGCAAATCGAATAAAGGAAAACCCAACGGTACGGGTGGCATCAATAGGGGCTGCCAGTCCGCCAAAATCATATTTAGCAATCCCGGCGAAATATTCGGCATGCATTAATCCAATTTGCAGATCTCCCTTGCCAAGCACCAAGCCTGCAGGGTTCCAGTAACCGGAAGTAACATCGTTAACGGTTGCCACTTGTGCTCCCGACATGCCCAGTCCGCGCGCGCCAACACCGATGGAAAGAAATTCATTACTATACTTTGGGGCATCCTGCGCAACGGCAAAATGTGACAAAAACAGTGCACTAGCTACTGATAAATGTTTTAGGTTCATGTTAGTTTTCAGGTGGTTGATGCCTTGCAAACGGAAAATACGGGATATTAGTATTCTCAACTTACCAGGCATTT
>JBBQVM010000141.1:0-8560 GCA_038211525.1 Bacteroidia bacterium | reverse complement strand
AGCGACATCACATTTTTGGTTATTGAAAAATCCCATAAGCCTGCTGTAAGTTCTTCGTTGACGGTAGCGGTTGCTGCATCGCCTTCCATCTCGTTAGTAGCAACTACTTTGTTTTCTTTTATAGCATAACCATTGTGAACTTCATGCCCGTGGTGAAATGCCGATGACATAAAAACTGCAACTCCCCGTTCTGCAGAGTAAATAATAACCGGAAGCGGAATCGCTACTGCATTATCGCCTTCACCCCATACATGCCATCCGTGAGAATCAGAAATGTGCTCCGTAATCATCTTACCCGGATTAAACTTAGCACCTTCTTCATGACCCTCACCGGCTAAAACCGGAGAAACCACAATGCTCAAACAAAAAAGCAGAAATAACGAAATTATTTTATTGATCTTCAAGGAGTATGGCGCTGAATCAGAATTCATTTATTTTGGCTCTAGAATGCTTTTTAAAACGACCGCAAAGGTAGCAAGTAAAAGCTAATAAAAAACAGGTTTGTTTTAAAAATTACAAGTGAAATTAAATATGGAAAAGTGCCTTCATTAACTACTGATTAACAACACTTTACAAAATTGTTTTGCTATCAAATTTGAAACAGAAGTTCACATTTTTTTCAACAATTCACGGCAATCGGGGTCAATTTTCAGGAGGAGCGTTTCATCCCGCTGAACTTGCTGTACATCAAAGCCACCTCGAAAGTGGTGTAGAGCAAATAGTAGATAAAAAAGTGAAGGATGAAGCCAAAAGCCTGTTCTTTGTTAAGAAGGCCATAAACCATCATAATTGATAAAAACAGTAATAACTTCATGCCGGTGGCACCCATAAAAAACCTGATAAAGGCCGCATCGCTTCTTTCTCCAGCCCGCATCAAACCTAAATGGATTACCCAGGTAATAACCATGATAAATAGTTGGATGTAATAATGATTGGGATAAGCGGATTTGCCGGTGAAATGCGGTTCGAGGAAGAAAAATAGTATCGCAACAATGATTGAAAAAATTATCAGTTTGGCTAAAAATGCATTCGCTAATTTCATAGTTTCTTGAACTTCCTGCCAAAGGAGCACCCACGACAGTTAAATACAACTTTTATTTTCCTACATTTTTAAGGAAAAAATATAATGAAAGCACAACAGAGGAAAGACTTAAGACTAATGTAAAGACCGGAATTTTTAGATGAAGCAATGCATCGAGTTTAACGCCACCCCAGGTAAATAAAAATATTATCACCGCCATTTGCAAGCCAAGGGCGGAATATCGGGCGTAATCGTTAAGCGGTTTTTTCTTTGATTTGAATTTCGGTGTGTTTGTCGGCATTCTTCATATCCTTAATCATTGGACCCATATTGCAATTGCCGGTAAAACTTGCTCCTACCTCAACTACCAGTTTGCCGGTGCTGATATCGCCATTAATTTTAGCCGTAGCTTTAAGGAAGAGCATTTCCACCACATTCATTTTACCCTTAACTATTCCTGAAATATCAGCATTCTGGCAATATACATCTCCCTGAATCTGTCCTGTAGAACCTACTACAACCTTAGATTTTGATGAAACAGATCCAACTATGGTACCATCTATTCTAAGATCGCCCATCGCTTTAATTTCACCTTCAATTACAGTTCCTGCTCCAATTAGATTGATGGAAGTACCGTTTTCGCCATTTTTGGACTGCGATGCTTTGTTTTTGATGTTTTCAAACATGATTTCCCGGATAATTGAATTTGTTGACAAAGGTATGTTAAAAAGTTAATAAATAAAAAATGCAACTTTAACATATTAGTTATACTGCTTCAAACGAAAAAAACAGAACATTGGTATGAAGGACGCTTAATTCAGATAATGCGCTTCGTAAAATTGCTCATAGCCATCCATATCCTTCGATTGCATCAGCAAAATCATGTTATCAGGAGTAATAATGACCGATTTGGCACTTGGAACATCAATATTCGAAAGCGCTTCAGCGTCACTGAGAAGCCCATCGAGATAACGAAGAGCATCTTCTTTATTCGTAAATTCACGAATTAGCACAAACTGAAATTCTGAGCCAAGAAAGGCGCTGCTGATTTGAAGTTTCTTAACACTAAAAAACTTGTTGTTATAATTAGATAAATCGATCTTTAAATCATTGGTGCTGATCACGTTGTTGCGATAAACGAACAGCACATATTGAGCAGTATCGGAATTAACTACAAACATCGTCTTTGGCTTAGGAGGCTCTACTACCCCCGGTTTCGGAGCCGGCTGATCACCTTTTAATGAAGCGGAAGTATCTTTCGGAGCGTTCATCATCGCTGGGTTCATCAGTGCAAGTATTTCTTTAGCTCTCACAGACACTGAATCATCAGGATATCTGGTAACAATTGATTTTAATGATGCCTCAAACTCGGGCATAGGTCTCGTTTTACCAATCGACATCGACTTCAAAAAATCAAATTTCGGGGCAAGGTCGGTACCGGGGAAGAGAGAGTCGGCCATTGTTTTACGGTCGATTACATCCTGATATTGTTTATTGAGATAGGCTCTGTAAGTATTTTCATAAAACACTTTTTGAATTGCGACCTTCTTTTGCATGTCCTTAAAGTAATCGGGATTCAGAATTATTCTTGCGTATTCCGTATCAGGGTAATCGTTAAGAATAATATTTTTATAATAATCCGATTTTTCCTGATCACCCAGCGCTAAATAAACACGATACAAATTATAAATTGTTGGAATTTTATACTGGTTCTCGGGATATCTTGAAAGCAGTGTCTCAAAGTTTTTTCCTGCCTCCTTGTTATCTTTCAGTTGCTCCTTATAAATTAAACCAACATTATAATAGGCTTCTACAATTTTTTCATTGGAACGGGCTAGTTGTTCCGGAGTTACCGGTATGCTAGCGAGATAGGCCTCTTTTCTTTTGGAATTATCCAGTGCCATAATAGAATCACGTGTAGCAACATCTACCACTTCGGTACTATCTTTTTCTTCACCTAATTCCTCCGGGTTATTGGCTTCCACAAAGGAGCTTTTAGTGGCTCTTCTCCAATTATCTTCTAATTTTCTGTCACCCCACAGTCGTAAAAAATCATTGAAGCCGAAACTAATTGCCGATTGATTTGAAAAATACCAGGAACCACCTCCCCCGGGCACAGTGGCACCTGGTCGGTTATCTTGTGGATTAAAAGAGGGCTCACCCGTTTGGTTTTGTTTCGCATCTTCCTGGGCTTTCAGTTGTTCAGCCTTGGCTTGTGCGGCGCGCTCTTTTTCTTCGTTTTCACTAGCGATCATCAAATCAATTTTCATTTCTCTTTCAGCCGGACTTTTCGAAGCAAGATTCTGAAGGCTGTCTTCTGTTAAGATAACATTCAGATTTTTGATCAGCTTATTAAGGTTTGTTTTGGTATTGATGATGGTCAAATAATCAGGATAATCCTGCGAAAGAAAAGTAGCGGTACTATCATAATACGTTTGTGCTAATTTATAATTAGGCTCCTTAAAATAAATTTCAGCCAGCTTTAAATAAGAGAGTGCTTTTTGATTGGTATTAGTGGTGCTGCTTGCGGCTGATTTCCTCAAAAAATCAATCGCTTCAGGAATGTTATTTTCTTTTAAGGATATTTCCGCAAGAGCGTAATAAATCTGATCATGATATTCCAGATTTTTATCATCCGTCAACATCTTCACCAGCATTTTCCTGATTTCTTTTCCATCAGGACTATTCACATCAATACACCGAGCACGATTAATTCTTGCATTGAAGGCCATTTCATAAGCAGGATTTAATTTAATCACCCGCTCATATTTGGTAACTGCTTTCGGGTATTCACCCAACTTCTGATAAATCTGTCCCAGAATAAAAGAATACCGAATTCTATCCGGACGTTTTTTCGACATAGCAACGGCTTTTTCCAGATGCTCGGCAGCTTTTTCGTACTCATTTTGCAGAAGGTAATAATCGCCAAAAATTGCATGGTAAGTAGCCTTTAACTCCATAGGCATTTTAGGGTCATCACGCAAAGTGGTTAGCAGGTATTCGGCATCGGGCATTTTGCCTAATCGCAAATAACATTGTGTGAGCCATAACAGCGCGTTATAACGGATAGGCTCGCTTCGGTACTGCGCTGCTACATACTGAAAAGATTCAATGGCGGTCCAGGTTTCATGTTTATAAAACTGAGCTATTCCAATGAGCAAATAGGAGTCATCTATCCATTTGTTACGTTCCTTGCCATCAATATCCATGGAATGGCGTTGAATAACCAGCGAAACTTTCTTGATGGCCTCATCCATATCCGGAAAAACGGCCTTTGCTAAGGCAGGATCGGCATATTTGAAAACTGTAAGGATGCGATCGTAACGATCTATCTGCGAGGCAGCGAGAGTTTTGGCCCCCTGCTTGACTCTTTCACGGGCATTAAAATAACCGTTGTAATGAGCCAGCGTTTTATGATACGCTCTGCTAAGAACATTGTTTTTTTTAACCGAACAGGATGGTGCAGTAAGTATCACCACCAGTATGGCAAGAACTGCCGAAATCTTAAACGTAACTCTTAAGTTCAAAATATAAATAATAACAGGTAAATCAAAATAACAATAAAATTACATTTTTAGTATGTTATGAATGAATCAATTTAACGGAATAATTACCGTGAACAGGTTCATGGAATTTACGATATTTGCACACTTAACAAACCGAGGCAAACTTAACGATAGTTTTTGGTTTAACCAATATTTAAGGCAGGTGGTAGACAAGCCCAAGAAGAAAATTTATAAGAAATTAAGGAATAAATACCGGCTGGTAATTATGAATGATGAAACTTTTGAGGAAAAAGTTTCGATAACGCTAGCACCTCTTAATGTTTTCGTTTTTGCCGGAACTATCATCATCAGTCTTATCACCTTTACTATTTATATCATTGCGTTTACTCCTTTAAGGGAATATATTCCAGGTTATGCCGATGTGAATATGCAACGTAAGTTATTAAGTCTCACCATGAAAACCGATTCATTAGAAGCTTCTTTGAATACTCGAGATCTTTATATGGAAAATCTGAGAAACGTAATTAATGGCGATGCGGGCCTTGATAGCTCCAAAGAAAGCGTTCCAAAACTGGTTCGTTTTGATACCATTCAGTTTCAACCTGCTTCTACAGCCGACTCTGCTATCCGACAGCAAATTGAATCTCAAGATCGGTTCAGTCTTGCGGCCGGTGGCGGAACATCTAACTCAAGTATCAGTAGTTTTTATTTTTTTACTCCTGTTAAAGGTACTATCACCAATTTCTTTAATGATAAAACCAAACATTTTGGAATCGACATTGTTGCATCCCCCAATGAGGTCATCAAAAATACGTTAGATGGAACCGTTGTGCTGGCAGACTGGACCTCAGAAACTGGTTATGTGATTGCTGTTCAGCATTCCAACAACTTATTTTCCATCTATAAACACAACTCAGCACTTCTTAAAAAACCAGGTGATTATGTAAAGGCTGGTGAAGTAATAGCTATCATAGGCAATACCGGCGAACTAACCACCGGACCCCACCTGCATTTTGAGCTCTGGTATAATGGAAGCCCTGTTAACCCGGTTGATTACATGACCTTTTAGCTGTGAAAGAAATCAAGAAAAAACATATTGCAATACTCGGCTCCACCGGATCAATTGGAACCCAGACTCTTGAAGTAATTCAGGAGCAACCCGAAAGCTTTTGTGTGGAGGTACTTACAGCTAACAGTAATGCAGATTTACTGATTCAACAAGCACAGAAATTTCTCCCTAACACGGTTGTTATTGGCGATAAACTTGCCTACGATAAAGTAAAATCTGCTCTTGAACCACTTGATATTAAGGTTTATACCGGATATGATGCCATTTCACAAGTGGTTCAAATGGATACTATTGATATGGTGGTAACTGCCTTGGTAGGCTATTCCGGATTGTTACCAACCATTGCCGCAATTAAGTCGGGCAAACCTATTGGACTTGCCAACAAAGAAACGCTTGTAGCTGCCGGTGAATATGTTATGGGACTTGCAATGCAGCATGGTGTGAACATTTTCCCTATCGATTCCGAACATTCTGCCATTTTCCAATGTCTCCAGGGAGAGTGGCACAATCCCATTGAAAAAATTTACCTTACCGCATCAGGCGGCCCCTTTCGGGGGATGAAAAAGTCTGATCTTGAAAATATTACCGTTGCACAGGCTCTTAAACATCCCAATTGGACCATGGGCGCCAAAATCACCATCGACTCGGCAACACTAATGAATAAAGGATTGGAAATGATTGAGGCGAAATGGTTGTTTAACTTACAACCCTCGCAAATTGATGTCATTGTGCATCCTCAATCGATAGTGCATTCCATTGTACAGTTTGAAGATGGTTCTATGAAAGCCCAGATGGGTTTGCCTGACATGAAATTACCCATCCAGTTTGCAATGGGTTATCCCGAAAGGTTAAAATCGAAATTCCCTCGTTTTGACTTCATCAACTTCCCACAGCTCACCTTCGAAAAGCCCGATACCGAAACGTTCTCTTGTCTGGGTCTGGCATCAGTCGCTATGAAAAAAGGGGGCAATTTAGCCAGTGTGATGAATGCTGCAAATGAAATTGCCGTTCACGCTTTTCTCCACGAAAAAATTAAATTTGCCGAAATTCCTGCAATAATTGAAAAAGTGATGAATCGGGTATCATGGATGGAGAAACCTTCGTTAGAAGATTTTGTTTCCAGTGATAACGAGTCCAGGATAATTGCTAAAGAGTTAACAGGAATGAGTTAGTAACATCAGAAAAGAAGCACAGACTATTTAATATTTAAAGTAATTTCACACCTTTCAAAATAAGTATAAAAAATAAAAAATGACAGGATTAATTATGGCCGCCCAGCTAATTTTGGGATTATCGATACTGGTTGCGTTGCACGAACTGGGCCACTACCTTGCTGCAAGAGCTTTTGGAATTAGAGTAGAAAAATTTTATCTTTTCTTTGACGCTTGGGGTTTTAAACTTTTTAGCTTCACTAAAGGTGATACCGAATATGGTATTGGCTGGCTTCCGCTCGGTGGGTATGTTAAAATTGCAGGTATGATTGATGAATCGATGGATAAGGATGCTATGGCAGGACCGCCTCAACCATGGGAGTTTCGCGCTAAGCCGGCCTGGCAACGACTAATAGTTATGGTGGCAGGGGTTACCATGAACGTGATTTTAGGTATTGTAATTTTTTCTTTCACCTTACTCTCTTTCAAAAAAGATTATTTGCCTAACGACGAAGTTAAAAATGGTATTCATGCCTACAAACTTGGGTTAGAAATTGGTTTGCAAGATGGAGACAAAATTACCGAGATCAACGGTAAATCATTCGAGAGATTCGATGATCTCCTTTCATCCAGAGTGGTGTTTGGTTCTGTACTAACGGTGGTGCGTAGTGGCCAAACTCTTGAAATAGAAGTTCCTGATAATTTTTACAAAACAGTTGCTGCAGAAGGGCGCTGGAATTTTATTGGAACCGGAGAATTAGTGTACGAAGTAAATAATGTGACTGATGGTGAAAATGCTGCTAAGGCAGGGATAAAACCGGGTGATAAAATTACTGGCATTGAAGGTTCCCACATTAAAGGAAATAGTGATCTGCCTGATAAACTCGAAAAATTAAAAGGCGGTGAAGTATTACTGATGGTGAAACGTGATGGTAAAGAACAGGTTATTGCCACTCCCGTGAGTGAAAAGGGAACCATCGGTATCAGCTATATCACCACTTCAGCCATTAACCCAGAATACAAAATGAAGCCCTACACCTTATCGTCGGCATTCGTGTATGGATCAGCAGATGCATGGGAAGCACTTGTTTCGAACATAAAAGGATTAAAGAAGATTTTTGCAGGTGAAGAAAAGGCCACCGATGCCGTACAGGGTCCCATCGGAATTGCACAAATTTATGGTGGCACCTGGGACTGGGCATGGTTCTGGAGAATCACCGGATTATTATCGATGGTGCTTGCATTCATGAATATTTTACCTATTCCGGCACTTGATGGCGGACATGTAATATTTCTTATCATTGAAACTACCACCCGACATAAATTCAGTGATAAATTTATGGAAAGGTCGCAGGTGGTTGGTATGGTTATTTTGCTTTCGCTGATGGTTTTTGCAGTCGGCAACGATATATGGAAACACATTATAAATTAGTTTGAAATACAACAGCATGTTGCATACCATCCGATATTTTATATTATGTTTTTTGATTTTCCCTTCCTTAGTTCAGGCTCAGGAAAAAATCGCCAACGATTCATTGAAGGCACATAAGGTGATGATAATTCCATATGATCCGAGGTATTATTTATCAGATGCCGACAGAGACATTATGGAGCAATCTAAAATGGATGCTACTACTTTTCGCAGCAATTTCCGTCACAACATTGATCGGCATGTGCAACGCGCAATTGGCGGGAGTTACTCTTGCATTTCGTTATTGAATGATACAGTTGATGCTTATGAGGAAACGATGTACAAGATTCTGGGCAGAACAGGTTTTAAATATGAGAAAGCCATTCCTATTACCCCAAAGCA
>JBBQVM010000140.1:0-8560 GCA_038211525.1 Bacteroidia bacterium | reverse complement strand
CATATCAAAGAGGCTCTGAAGTTGGGCGTTCCAATACAATCCATTTTTAATCTTACCAAAATTGACAAATGGTTCCTTAACGAAATACAGCAATTGGTGCAAATTGAAGCCGAATTGCGAAGATATAATTTGAAGAATTTGCCTCCTGATTTTTTGCTGGAAATAAAACAGAAAGGATACTCAGATGGCCAGATTGCATTTACTCTTGGTAATGTTACCGAAGACGAAGTTTATGAACGCCGTAAGGAGTTAGGAATAACCCGTGTTTATAAAACTGTAGATACCTGCGCTGCCGAATTTCCTGCTAAAACTCCCTATTTTTATTCGACCTTCGAAAATGGATATTACAATGCTGCAGGTGATTTTTTAACCAGTAACGAATCGGTTCGAAGTGATAAAAAGAAAATTCTTGTTTTAGGTTCCGGCCCGAACCGGATTGGACAAGGTATTGAGTTCGATTATGCTTGTGTGCACGGCGTGTTAGCTGCTAAGGAAGCCGGTTATGAAGCCATCATGGTGAATTGTAATCCTGAAACTGTTTCTACCGATTTTGATATTGCTGATAAACTGTACTTCGAACCGGTGTTCTGGGAACATATTTATGAACTTATTGAATTTGAGAAACCCGAAGGTGTAATTGTGCAGCTAGGTGGACAAACGGCTCTTAAATTATCCGAAAAACTTCATGAGAAAGGAATTAAGATAATAGGTACCTCTTATGAAAATATGGACCTTGCAGAAGATCGCGGAAGGTTCTCCGACCTATTAAAAAGTTTAGATATCCCATATCCACTTTATGGAGTTGCTGAATCGGCTGAAGAGGCTCTTGTAGTTGCAGATGATGTTAAATACCCTGTCCTCGTTCGTCCCTCCTATGTACTGGGTGGACAAGGTATGAGCATTGTAATTAATGATGAAGAGTTGGAGGGTGCTGTTATAAAATTACTTAAAAATCTACCTGGCAATCGTGTATTAATTGACCATTTTTTAGATAGAGCAGAAGAGGCTGAAGCTGATGTGATTTGTGATGGTACTGATATACAATTTATAGGTTTAATGGAGCATATTGAGCCTGCCGGAATTCATTCGGGCGATTCATTTGCTGTGCTGCCACCTTTCAACCTCTCCGAAAATGTAATTGCTCAGATGAAGGAATATGCCAAAAAAATAGCACTCGCCCTTGATATACGTGGGTTGCTGAATATTCAGTATGCCATTAAAAATGAAAAAGTATACGTTATAGAAGCAAATCCAAGGGCATCCCGTACGGTTCCCTTTATTGCTAAGGCGCACCTGGTTCCTTATATCAATATCGCAACTAAAGTAATGCTGGGTGCAAACAAACTCAAAGACTTTAAAATTGAACCTCGTGAGTTTGGTTATGCCATCAAAGAACCTGTATTCTCGTTTGATAAATTCCCTAATGTGAATAAAGAACTGGGACCTGAAATGAAATCTACAGGAGAGGCAATCCGATTTATCGACTCTCTGGAAGATCCCTATTTCAGACATCTCTACAAGGAAAAATCAATGTACCTCAGTAAATAAATCTCTTAATTGAAAAAGGATATACTGAAAAGAAACAATAAGCAGTTGCTGTATGCAGCGACTAATTGCCATTAACTAATATTTAACGATGTTGAAATTTATATTAATTGTACTCATCATAATTTTGCTTCTCCGAATGTTGGGAAAAATATTTGTTGTTAAAACATTTAATTCTCTCAATCAACGAATGCAAGACGAGATGAACCGTCGACAGGGAAATGGGCCGCAACGTCCGGAAGGTAGCATCACAATTGACCCGGGGGTGAAGAAGGAGGAAGAGCGTAGAAAAGGTAATGATGATGGCGATTTTGTGGATTTTGAGGAGATAAAATAAAGGTGCTTCCTCAATAAGGTCCAATTAGTCTGAATCAATCTTTCCTTCAATGCTATTTGTCTATTCCACGTTAAAAATGACCAATATGCGTCTGATTTCAATAATTTTAAGCTAAAGGCAAATATTTTCTGTAATTTTCAAACCTGAAATTAAAGTCTGTGAAAAGACTAAAAACCTGACTTATGAAAATTGACATCAAAAAATTACTTCCGCATGTATATGTAATTCTTTTTTTTATAGCAATTTGTGCAGCGTATTTTTCTCCTGTTCTGGAAGGTAAAATGCTTCAACAACATGATATTGCACAATGGGAGGGTATGTCGAAAGAGATCCAGGATTTTAGAGAACAGTACCACTCAGAGCCTCTTTGGACCAATTCCATGTTTGGAGGAATGCCGGCGTACCAGATATCGGTTTTATACCCTGCTAACCTGGTAAAATATGTGAATGATGTACTTACTTTATGGATGCCGGCGCCTTTCAGCTACATTTTTTTGGCGCTGTTAGGGTTCTACCTTCTGCTATTATGTCTTAAAGTCGATTTCAGGATTGCCATTGTAGGTGCCATTGGTTATGCATTTGCATCCTACAATTTCATCATCATCATGGCCGGTCACAATTCAAAACTCCATGCAATTTCACTAATTCCTTTTGTGATTGCCGGGGTAATTTTGGTTTTCAATAGGAAGTATTTGTTTGGCGGGGCCCTCACTGCTCTAGGGCTGGCTTTGGAAATATATGCCAATCACCTTCAAATTACCTATTACCTCGCTCTTGCTATTGGCATATTGGGAATTGTTGAATTAGTGAAGGCGATTCGCACAAAGGAGATCTTGCATTTTGCGAAATCAGCGGGTGTATTAGCTGCCGCAACAGTACTTTCAATATTACCAAATATAACCAGCTTATGGGCCACCTATGAGTATGGAAAGGATTCCACTCGTGGGCCTTCAGAGCTCTCTGTTAAGCAACATTCCGATGGCCTCGATAAAGATTATGCACTTGCATGGAGTTATGGAATAGGAGAAACCATGACGATGTTGATACCTGATTTCATGGGAGGTGCGTCTCAATCGGAATTAGGAAAAAATTCGGCCACCTACAAAGCGTTAGTTGATAATGGAGCAGGAGCGCAAGCTAATCAATTCGTGAAACAGGTTCCGCTGTATTGGGGCGAACAGTCGTTCACTGCAGGCCCTGTTTATTTTGGTGCCATCATTGTTTTTCTTTTTGTACTTGGATTGTTTCTGGTTAAAACCGAATACCGAGTCTGGCTCGTAGCCGGTGCGGTTCTCTTTACCATGTTGTCTTGGGGGAAAAATTTTACAGCAATAACCGATTTGTTTTTTAACTACCTGCCCGGATACAATAAATTTCGTACCGTTTCCATGATTCTTACCTTATCGGGATTTTCAGTGGCACTGTTTTCGATGTTAGGACTAAGTTCATTTTTTGATCCGGAATTAAATCCGAAAAAACGCGAAAAAGCTTTGCTCTGGTCGTTTTATATTACCGGTGGAATTTGTTTGTTCTTCTCGTTATTACCCGGAGCATTATTTGATTTTTCATCTTCAGTAGATGAAAATTTTAAACAATACGATTGGTTACTGGCTGCTATTCGCGATGATAGGGCCGCTGCGTTAAGAGGTGATGCCTTCAGATCCTTCTTCTTCATTCTGTGCGCCGCCGCTTTATTGTGGTTTACCCTGAAGCAAAAAATTAAATA
This sequence comes from Bacteroidia bacterium, assembly GCA_038211525.1. Classification (GTDB taxonomy): domain Bacteria; phylum Bacteroidota; class Bacteroidia; order AKYH767-A; family OLB10; genus JADKJB01. The sequence goes on along the minus strand of JBBQVM010000140.1, from coordinate 4,952 downwards.
TCAGTATGCCATTTTAGGGATAGCGGCATTGGTACTTGTGGATATGTGGATGGTGAATAAAAGATATTTAAACAACACCCAATTTACTTCAGCTTCTAAAGCAACCCAGCCGTTTCAACCTTCGCAAGCCAGTCTCTCTATCTTGCAAGACAAAACTCCCGGCTATAGGGTTATGAATACTTCTGTAAGTACTTTTAATGATGCCAGCACCTCTTATTTTCATCATTCAATTGGTGGTTACCATGGAGCAAAATTAAAACGGTACCAGGAGCTCATCGAAAATCAAATCAGCAAAAATAACATGTCTGTTTTGGATATGCTAAACACCAAATATTTTATAGTTCCTTCGCAAGAAGGTGGTGCTCCAATTGCTCAACAAAATCCGGGTGCATTAGGAGCTGCCTGGTTTGTGAATGAGTATAAAATAGTTCCTAATGCAGATGCTGAATTGGATGCATTAACGGAATTTAGTCCTAAGCAAACTGCAATTGTTGACCAACGATTCAAAGATCAACTAGAGGGCTTTAAAATAACTCCTGATTCAACCGCGTCAATTAAATTGGTTGATTATTTACCAAATCATTTAACGTACCAATCTCAATCAACGACAGATCAACTTGCAGTGCTTTCAGAAATCTATTATGATAAAGGATGGAACGCCTTTGTAGATGGTAAATCAGTTCCCTATTTCAGAGCCAATTATGTACTAAGAGCCATGAAGGTTCCTGCCGGGAATCATAAGATTGAATTTAAATTCGAACCCTCTGTGTATATCAATGGTGAACGAATTGCACTTGCCGGCTCTGTAATATTGCTGTTACTTTTTGTGATCATTGCAGTTAGGGAACTTAAATCACCATCCGCAAAGGAAAAGGAGTAAAGGTGGGAGCTAAGCGAGTCCTCATTATTACCTATTATTGGCCCCCGGGTGGAGGTGCCGGGGTTCAACGATGGTTAAAATTTGTAAAATACCTTCCCCAGTTTGGTTGGAGTCCTGTTGTTTATACTCCTGAAAATGGGGAGATGCCTGTTCTTGATGCTTCACTTGAAAAAGATATTCCATTAGGAACAGAAATTATCAGGACCCGAATTTGGGAACCTTATAGTATTTATAAAACTTTTGTTGGTGTTGGTAAGGATGAAAAAATCAATACGGGTTTTCTCACTGAAAAGAAAAAACCCGGACTTGCAGAGCGTCTATCAGTTTGGCTAAGAGGTAATTTTTTTATTCCTGATGCCAGAAAGTTCTGGATAAAACCATCCGTAAAATACCTCTCAACTTATCTCTCCCAAAACCCGGTCGATGCAATTGTAAGCACAGGGCCACCTCATAGCATGCATCTCATCGCATTGCAAATTTCAAACAAATTTAATATTCCCTGGGTTGCAGACTTTCGAGACCCATGGACAAACATTGATTACTACAAGGATTTAATGCTCACTAACGGTGCCGATAAAAAGCACCACCTAATGGAACATGAAGTACTAACTAAAGCCACCAGAGTAATCGTTGTAGGAAAAACAATGCAGCAGGAATTCATGGACGACTTTCATCGAAAAATTGATGTAATTACAAATGGGTTTGATGAGGATGACAGTTTTATTCAGGTCAAACCCATTTCGTCAAATTTTATGATTGCACATGTTGGAACAATTGTTAGGTCAAGAAACCCGAAAGCATTGTGGAAGGCATTGGATAAAATAATAAATGAAGTTCCCGGTTTTGCCGATGATCTTGAAATTCGTCTAACCGGAAAAGTTGATATTGAAGTCAGAAACTCATTAAAGGATAACAACCTTGAGAAATTCGTAACTTATACCAATTATCTTCCTCATGCTGAAGTTGCGCTTGAACAACAAAAAGCATCATTGTTGTTGCTTATTTTAAATGATACTCCTAATGCGAAAGGAATCCTTACCGGTAAAATGTTTGAATACATGGCTGCCAAACGGCCTGTTTTATGCATTGGACCCATTAACGGAGATGCTGCTTCCATTTTAGATGAAACCGGTAGTGGAAAAACCTTTAATTTTGATGATAAAGAGGGCCTACTTGATGCTATAAAATCGTATTATTCGCAGTTTAAATCCGGTAACCTTACAGTTGACTCAAGGGGTATCCAACAATATTCACGTAAATCGTTAACAAAAAAATTAGTTGAAGTCTTAGAAGAAATCACAAAAAAATAAATTGTATATTGTCATTTGATTTTATTCAAATTATTTACGATTCAAAAGGATATATCGAAGTATGTTAAAAATTGTAACAGTTATAGGGGCGCGACCACAGTTTATTAAAGCTGCTGCAATCAGTCGTGCTATTAAAAATAGTTTTGCTGATAAAATTACAGAAATAATTGTTCATACCGGTCAGCATTATGACCCTGAGATGTCGGAAGTGTTTTTCACACAATTAAATATTCCTCATGAGAATTATAATCTTGGTGTAGGATCAGGTAGTCACGGAGTGCAAACAGCAAAAATGATTGAATCACTCGAACTAGTTTTGTTGAAAGAAAAGCCGGATGCTATTATTTTGTATGGCGATACCAATTCAACATTAGCGGGAGCGATAGTTGCTTCCAAACTCTGCATTCCTATCATTCATATTGAAGCCGGAATGCGATCGTTTACCAAAAAAGTTCCTGAGGAAATAAATAGGATCATGTGCGATCATGTTTCAACATTATTATTTACCCCTACCAAAACAGGTGCAGAAAATCTCTATCGCGAGGGTTTTAAGAAAGCAAATAAAGGCCCTTACCATGTAGATAATCCTAAGGTAATTCAGTGTGGTGATATAATGTACGACAATAGTTTATTTTTCAGGAACGTTGCTTTGAGTAAATCAAAAATTTTAAAAAAATATAAATTATCTCCAGGAAATTTTACACTCGTAACTATTCATAGAAATAATAATACGGATGATCCATCTCGTTTATTCAGTATTTTTAGTAGTCTTGATCTACTTTCTAGTGTTGCAGGCGCTGTGTTTGTAATTCCTTTGCATCCAAGAACTCGCAAGATGTTGTCATCGGTTCCCGGGCTCGAAATTAGATTAACAGAAAATAAAAAAATTAAAATTATTCCGCCTGCCTCATATCTTGACATGATTGCGCTCGAGGCGAATGCTGATATGGTGATAACCGATTCGGGTGGGGTTCAAAAGGAGGCCTATTATTTTGAGAAGCCCTGTATTATTTTGCAAAGTGAAACTCCTTGGGTAGAGCTGGTGCAGAATGGTTGTGCTGAACTTGTTGATGCTAATAGTACTGCTATTAACAGTGCTTATACCTATTTTAAAAAATCAGATATAAAATTAAATTTCAAACCTGTATTCGGAGATGGCTTTGCTGCGGAGTTTACTTTAAAAGAAATTCTCAAGCATTTAAAATCCTAACATATCAATTCTTTATTTTTAATTTGTAATTTTTTACCATGTGTGGCATTGCAGGAATACTTGATCTAAAACAAGCTGAAACTGATAACAAAATATTGTTATCAAAAATGCTTGCTATACAGCACCACCGTGGCCCCGATGCAACATGTGTTTGGAACGATGATCATATTTATCTTGGTCACAACCGTCTTAGTATAATTGATTTGAGTGAGGCAGCAAATCAGCCAATGCATTTTCAAAACCTTTCTCTGGTTTTCAATGGCGAGCTTTACAATTATATCGAAATTAAAGCTGAATTGGAATTAAAAGGGCATGTATTTGCTACCCATTCCGATTCTGAAGTTTTGTTGCATGCCTACTCAGAGTGGGGCCCGATCTGTATTTCTAGGTTTGTTGGCATGTGGTCGTTTGTAATTTGGGATCACCAAACAAAAAAACTATTTGCTTCTCGCGATCGTTTTGGCATTAAACCCTTTTATTATTTATACAATGCCGGCAGATTTTATTTTGCCAGTGAAATTAAGACATTAAAAATTGCGCCTATTTTTTCTGATGACCTAAATATTAGTCAGGTTTCAAGGTCGTTGCAAATGGGCTGGTTGGGTTATAATGATGAAACAATTTACAGTAAAGTGAATGCGCTTCCTGCAGCACATAATCTCATTTTGGATGAAAAAGGTCTCCAAATAAACAGGTACTGGGAAATTGAAACCGGTAGGTATGCAACATTGACTTTTCAGGAAAAATGTGAAGAATTCCGTCGTTTGTTTTTTGATAGTATCCGTATTCACATGAGGAGTGATGTTCCGGTTGCGAGTTGTTTGAGCGGTGGATTGGATAGTTCGGCTATTGTTTCTACTGTTCAGAAACAGAACCCTGGTATGAAGTACAAATCATTTAGTATTTACTATGAAGGAGCCGGAGACGTTGATGAAAGGCCATTTATAAGGGAGGTGATTAAAAAGTATCCATCAATTGATCCCTATTATTTTTCTCCCACCAATACTGATGTAGAGCAACATTTTCATAAAGCTTTATATCATTTGGATGTACCGGCAACGGGAAGTTCTTTTATGTCGCAATATTTTCTGATGAAATTAATTTCAGAGAACGGAATCAAGGTGGTTCTTGATGGTCAGGGTGCCGATGAATACCTGGGCGGATACATGCACACCTTTTACAGATTGATAGGAGGGATGTTAAAAAGTTTCAAACTTGCGAAAGCTATTTCAACCACACTTAATGTAAACAAAAGGATTGGGAACGGTGCGTCAAAAATGGCAGCACATTTTTCTAAATCAATTTTGTCGGCTATTCAATCCGAACAGCAGCTTTATGCTTTGGAGTATCAGAAGTATTATCCATTTATGATGGCTGATAAGCAGGAGCGCATGCCATTCGATTTAAAAGAGGTTTCCGGTACCCTCATGGATCAGTTTCTTTACCAATTGCTATTCACCACCAGTTTACCATCATTATTGCACTATGAGGACCGCAATTCGATGTCATTTTCAATCGAATCGCGCTTACCTTTCCTTGATCATCGTTTGGT
>JBBQVM010000139.1:0-8580 GCA_038211525.1 Bacteroidia bacterium | reverse complement strand
ATTTAACCCTTATTTTTCAAAAATTCAAGAGGCGCTAATAGGCTCATAATTAGCTGTATATTTGCGCCTTCAATTACAAACCTGCAATTAATTAATAATCTGTTTAGGGTAGTACCAATAAAGCGGACTTCCTAACGGAATCTTATTATTCCAACCAGCCAGTGATTTTTAATTCATTCCATTATTTACTATTTCTGCCGTTTGTAACGCTGTTATATTATTTGTTGCCTTCAAGGTACCGATGGATACTTTTGTTAATTGCCAGCTTTTATTTTTATATGGTATGGAAGCCGATTTACATTTTATTGATTATTATTTCTACACTTATAGATTACTATTGCGGTTTGAAGATGGGTAACTTGCCAATCAAGCAAGACCGTAAGCCTTATATGGCAATTAGTTTGGTTAGCAATCTTTTGATATTAGGTACATTTAAGTATTTCGATTTTTTTGCTTCTTCAGTGAACGATTTATTTGCCACTACCGGAGTTGCATATATGATTCCATTGGCACATCTAATTCTACCATTGGGAATTTCATTTTATACTTTTCAGACTATGAGTTATTCGTTAGATGTGTACAAGGGTAAGGCAAAGCCGGAACGACATCTAGGTATATTTTCACTTTACGTAACATTTTTCCCGCAATTAGTTGCCGGACCCATTGAACGGGCAAAGCATCTGATTGATCAATTTCATTTTAAATATAAATTTGAATGGAACAATATAACATCAGGCAGTAGATTGATTCTATTGGGATTATTCAAAAAGGTGGTGATTGCAGATCAACTAAGCTCCATGGTGGCACATGTTTTTAATGACCCCACACATGCTAATGGAATATCTATATACATTGGAAGTTTATTATTTGCTCAGCAGGTTTATTGTGATTTTTCAGGATATTCAGACATTGCACAAGGATCAGCACGCTTTCTGGGAGTACGACTCATGGATAATTTTAAATTGCCTTTTTTCTCAAACTCCTATTCCAATTTATGGAGCACCTGGCATATTTCTTTAATGAACTGGTTTCGGGATTACATTATGTTTCCATTGATAAAACTGAGATGGAGTTGGCCATTAGTTTTTATGGTTGTCTTTTTTATTAGTGGAGTCTGGCATGGAGCAAATTGGACCTTTGTAATTTGGGGAATTTATAATGGATTATTAGTGATATATTCAAAATCAACATTAAAATATAGAACCAAACTAATAGATAAATTTGCTAAACAAAAGTGGATGGGAGTAAGAAATGCCATTCAAGCTATAATTGTTTTTCATTTGTTTGCCTCGGGAACTGTTCTATTTAGGGCGAAAAATTTGACAGACACTTGGATTATGACTAAAAACCTTTTTTCGGGATGGCAGTCAACTTTTATTTTAGCAATCGAAAATGTGAACAATGCACGACAGGAAATACTTTACCTTGGTAAAGATTCCATCTCATTTTTTATTATATTAGGTATGATCGTAATATTGGAGTTGATGCAATGGAATTTGAGAGGTAAAACGGTTGATGAGGCAGTTAACAAATTGCACCCGATAGCTCGGTTTGGTTTATACTCGTTTATCACCCTATCAATTATTATTATGTCTTCTATAAATGAAGCACCATTTATTTATTTTCAGTTTTAATTTCAATGAAAAATAGATTACTAAAATTTGTTGTTTTTGGTATAATGTTAATTGTTTCTGATCAATTGGTTGGTTGGGCGATTAGCTATTTTGCCAAAAAGCAGATAAGAGATAATCGAATTGGATTGGTTGCCGACAATAAAATTAATGCACAAATATTTGTGATTGGTTCTTCTCGCGCATTAAATAATTACGACCCTGAAATTATTTCGGCAAAAACCGGAAAAACATGTTATAATCTTGGAGTGAGCGGATCCAATATCCCGTTCCACGAATTTTTGATTAAATTATTAGCCATTCATCATAAGAAACCGGAAATGATCATTTATAATATTGATGATTATGGAACTTTATATTCCAATGACCTGATAATTTTCAGGAAGGATTTGCTTTATCCTTTTGTAGATAATGAAATGATTAACAAGGAGGTCGCGGAACAACTCGATAAGCCGTTAATAGCCAATTATTTGAGTAGCACCTACCGCCAGAATATGAATTTTTTTAAAGCAGCTGGTTTCCCTTTTTACGGAAGGGAAATAGTTGACTATGCGACTACAAATTTTGATGAACATGGAGCAAACCTTCTTGTTAATGAATCTCATCACCCTTATCCTGCTTTTATCTCTAAAGGATATGATGTGTCTAAACTAACTATCGATTCTGATTATGTGAGGGCTTATCAAAGCATTCAAAAGATTTGTCGTGAAAATGGAATTGCTTTGGTTTTAGTAGTGCCACCTATTTTTATGAAAAACACAGAAGGATTCATGGATATGATTCAAAAATTTACTTCCCCGGAATTTAGTTTATTGGATTATAGAGGATCGTTGAATGATTCCTTGTATTTTTACAATGCCGATCACATGAATCGTAAAGGGGCAACTTATCTGTCGGAGAAATTAGGCGACGATTTAAAAACAAAGAAATAATGGTTTTCAGTTCTCCGATATTTTTATTTCTGTTTTTACCCATCACGCTATTGTTGGTCTTTCTTACTGAAAGGTATAAGTGGAGAAACATTCCACTATTAATACTAAGTATTTTCTTTTATGTTTTCGGCGAAGGAGAATTGATATTACTGATGTTTTCTTCTATTACATTCAATTATTTTATTGGAATTAAAATAGGAAAGAATAAAGGTAAATGGCCTATTACAATAGGGATATTTATTAATATATTATTGCTTGGAATATTTAAGTATTCTTCATTTGTTATTGAAAACGTGAACCATCTGTTGGCTGTATTTAATGTGCATCAAATAGAAAATGTTCATATCAGACTACCTATTGGAATTTCATTTTATACTTTTCAAGCAGTTTCTTATCTGATTGATGTATACAGAAAAGAAAATGATGCTCAGAAATCGTATGTGGATCTGGCACTATATATCTGTTTGTTCCCACAGCTTATTGCGGGACCCATAGTTCGTTATAAGGATGTAGCGCTTCAATTGAGAACCCGATTTACAAATTCTCACAAATTTTATCTAGGCATTGAAAGATTTATTATCGGATTAGGTAAAAAGGTTATTCTAGCCAACTCATTAGGGTCATGTGCCGACATGGTATTTGATGTGAATGCCAATACACTATCTTCTTCGGCTGCTTGGTTTGGTATCTGCTGCTATTCTATGCAACTCTATTTCGATTTTAGTGGATATTCTGATATGGCCATTGGTTTAGGGAAAATGATGGGATTTGATTTTTTGGAAAACTTTCACTTCCCATATAAGGCTAAGTCTATCAGAGAATTTTGGCAACGGTGGCATATTTCGTTGTCAAATTGGTTCCGCGATTATTTATATATTCCATTAGGAGGCAATAGGGTTTCGCCAAAGAGAGTTTACCTAAATTTATTTATTGTTTTTTTTCTAACCGGGTTATGGCATGGGGCTAGTTGGAATTTTGTTGTTTGGGGTTTGCTGCACGGATTGTTCATGATTTTGGAACGGGTTGGGTTTGGAAAAGTTCTTGCCCGTTTGCCGGGAATAATTCAACATTTTTATACCTTGTTTCTGGTTGTATTATTTTGGGTGTTTTTTAGAGCTGTAGACATTGCTGCTTCAAAGCATTTCCTTAGTACCTTGGCGGGAATTGGAAATACAAGCGATTATTCATTCTCAATGATAACTAATTTGGAGATTAATATTGCATTTATTCTTGGTGTGATTCTATCCTTTAATGGATTTAACATCGCAATAAAAAAATTAATGGTAAGAGTATTAGCCAATTCTGATGATACCAAAATGGTGAAAGCCGTTTTTAAAAATGTAAAGGTGATATTTTTATTGATAGTGTTTTTATATTGCATCTTAAAAATTGCTGCCGGGAGTTATAATCCATTTATATATTTCAGATTTTAATGATGAAGGCACTAAAATATATCATCTTATTTATTTATGCTTTTGTTTTTTTTGCAATTGTGCTGAATAATTTTATTCCTATCAATTTTTATTTAGCTATCAGTTCCGCTCTTTTAGCCGCGATTGGTTTTTATATGCTAAAGAAATACATGGTTTTACTTCCGTTGAATAAACTCTTGCTATTGGGCGTCTTTTTATTGTTGATTACCGGCCCTCTTGTAGGTAAAAAGGAGACTGACAGTTTGGAGAAGCGTGATCTTGCCTCTTTCCCTGAATTCCACATCAGCAACATTTGGAAGTTTTTCTTCGGGTACCAAACGTATTTTGAGGATCATTTTGCCTTTAGAAATGAATTCCTGAGATGGAACGGGTTAACAAGACTTCATTTTTTTAAATCATCTCCCGTGCCTCAAAAAATGGAATTTGGTAAAGACGAATGGTTATTTGCCTCTGGAACTAATTTTATTGAGTTTACGAGCAAGCCTTTTTCACAGGATGAACTGAAATTGATCAGCTTGAATCTGGAAATTATGACTAAATGGTTCGCTGATAAAAAGGTAAAATATTATTTTGCATGTTTGCCAATTAAAGCCAGAATTTATCCTGAAAAATTGACTGATTTAATGTCAAAGCAATTGGAGTTTTCCCGGTTGAACCAGCTCTATGATTACCTTAAAGGGAATGATAAAATTAACTTTATTGATGCGCGGTACGAATTAATTGAAGGGAGAAAAACTAGAGACACTTATATAAAATCTGATACACACTGGAATACTTTTGGCGCCTATTTGGGATATCGGAAAATAATGCAAACGATGCAAAAAGATTTTCCGGATTTGGTTTATTATAACCTTAGCGATTACCGCATTGATACTGTTGAAACCCAAGGAGGCGATTTATTAATGTTTATGGGGCTTACGGAAGGAATTAAATTTAACAATTATAAATTTAATTTGCTATCAGGAAAAGAAGCAAAAAGTGTTACTCCCCCAACGGGTCCAAAACACAACAAGCGAACTTATGTTAGTGAATTGCAGAAAAGTCCTAATAAGTACAAGTTGTTTGTTGTTCGTGACAGCTACTCTGAGTTTCTAAAGCTTTTCACGAGTAATAGTTTTGAACGAGTTTTTTATGATTGGAGACCAATACCTGAAATTTCTAATATCGCTGCAGAAAAACCCGATATTGTTTTACATGAAATGTTAGAGAGATTTATTTTGTACACTTTAATTTTACCACCTGAAATTAAAAATGATTCTACTTTTATTAATTCTAATTTCCCCGAGTATTATCAATTTTCCTCCAAGGTTGATGTTAGTCAGATTGTCGTAATCGAAAATCCGTAAATATCATTGAAAGGTGAGGACTATAGCATGGATCGTAGTCAATATACTTTTGCCATCGCTGTTTAAAAAATGCCACATCAGTTAAGTGCTGCTGATAAGATTTTTTTGTTTTATGAGGATGTCCACGTGATATAGATTCATAATGGTAGAGCATTACGTGAGGCAAATAAATGTTATTGTACCCTTTTGTTTTTAATTTCAGACAAAAATCTACATCATTAAATTCCACAGCCAGTTCTTCTTCAAAACCACCAACTTCATCAAAGACATTTTTTCTCACCATCACACACGCTGCAGTTACAGCAGAATAATTATTGATGCATTTCAGGTAATAGAAATATCCCGGAGCATCTTTGTCGAAGCCCACAAAAGTATGACCGGCAATTCCACCCAATCCAATAATAACACCTGCATGTTGAATGGTGTTATTTGGGTAAAGCAGTTTTGCGCCAATAGCACCATTTGATTGAAACTGGCATTGTTCCACTAGCGCATTCATCCAATCGGCATGAAGTACTTCAGTATCATTATTCAAAAGCAGTAAATAAGTTCCCGAAGCTGCTGCTGCCCCCGAATTCATTAACCTTGAAAAATTAAATTCTCCTGTATCACGAATGTATTTAAATCGAAGCGGTTCTTTTGTTTGCCACTCTTTTACAAAATCAAAGAATGCTTGTTCAGTACTGTTATTGTCGATTAATAGTACTTCATAATCCGGATAGTTAGTAAGATTAAATAAAGATTCAAGAATTACTTTGCAAAGATCCTGTTTGTCTTTGGTGGGAATAATAACACTCACTTTCCCCGGCTTAAAAATTTTGTATCGAATAGAATAGAACCCGGGTAGATTTTCAATTAACGTAACTGTTCCTTTAATATTTCTACGAACCAGTGCCTCTTCTAATGCCTTCACCCCCGAATTAAAAGCATATGGTTTTGCGGATTCATTCACTGCAGTAGATTCTGCATGCATTCTCCAATGGTATAACACCAATGGTATATGGTGAATAGATTTGGTAAATTCGGTAATGCGTAAAAGTAAATCGTAATCCTGACTCCCTTCAAATCCAACTCTGAAACCGCCAACTTTTTCCATTAATGCTTTACGGATAACTACTAAGTGACCCAAATAATTTCTAGACAAAAAATTATCAGGGCACCAATCCGGTTTAAAATGCGGATCGATATGCTTTCCTTTTTCATCAATTTTGTCCTCATCCGAATAAAGCAAATCGATTCCCTTGTTCTCATTTAAAGCCTTTACATTATGAAAAAGTGCATCAGGAGGTAAACAATCATCGTGATCGAGTAAGGCAACATATTCACCGGTAGTTATTTCGAGGGCTGAATTAGAACTAGCTGATATATGGCCATTACTAGTTCTGAAAATACTTTTTATTCGCGCATCAGTATTCGTGTATTCAGAAATAATTGTCCTTATAGTTTCATCTGATGAACAGTCATCGGATATAGCCAGTTCCCAATTTGGATAAACCTGACTCATTACAGAGTCGATAGCAGCTCTTAAAAACTCCGGTTTAGGATTGTAAACCGGCAGAAGAATACTGATTTTAGGTTGATAGGAGAATGTTTTTATCTCTATTTTAAATTTTGCCAACATGACTTCATCGGGAAAATGGGCATTCATCCATAAATGATATCCTTCAGTACGAACATGTGGAATTCTGAATATTTTTCGAAATATGTACTTAATTACTTTCCAGATAAAGTTCAAAATTCTTTTTTGACCTTTAGAGGAGGTAATAAAAATCATGAAACGGTGAAAGCTCATACTTTCATTGGCCATCATACGGCTCAACGAATTTTTTATCCAATCGTATTTAGCTTTAAGCTCTTTAAGCATTACTGGCTACTTTTAGTGCGATTAAAAAGTTTGTTACGTAAGGCTTTCACCAGGAATGTTCCGGATACCTTTTCGGATAAATAGTTTGCATCGCTTAAAATTTTCTCATTCTCTGAACGCATTTGTAATCTTAAAGCCATTAACTGATCAATTTCACTTTTTAAAATATCAATAGTTTCCTTTTTGTATCCTTTGTTAAATAAAATAATTGCCCATTCTAATCGTTGCGCAGCAAGTTGACCTTTTGCAGTTCCTTGAATATGCTGACACAAGGTTGTTAAAACACTCAACCACCTTATCTGTCGAGCCTCATCACTTGCAGTTGACCAGATCCCGCCATCATGAACACGGTATACTGCCATATTCTCATCCATGCAAAAGAGTTTTCCTCTTAAGGCGTTTAAGATATGAAGAGCGTAATCTCCCGCGAGAATTTCATCAAACCATATAGGTAGCTCCAATCCGTTTCTGAACATTACACTTGGAGTATGTATGTAATTTCCTTTTGCTAAATCGGCAATAGTTGTAGTTGGTGAAGGTACACGAGTGATATAATCCTCTTCCGGAATATTATTTTTTAATATACTAACTTTATGGAAACAAACAGCGTAGTCATTGTGAGATTCCAAAAAATCATATTGTTTTTGTAATTTAAGTTCATCTGTCCAATAATCATCCCCTTCGCATAGGGCAATGTATTTCCCAGAGGACGCCTTCAGGTTTTCTTTAAAATTAAATCTTCCGGTTTGTTTGCCATCAATAACTATCACATCTTTTCTACTGCGTAAAAACAAAATAATATGGTCGGGAAATTTTTTTGCATATGAAATACAAATTTCCCTGGTTCCATCACTGGATTCATCTTCGCCAAGAATAATTTCAAAAGGAAAAGTAGTTTTCTGATTTAAAATACTGTCGAGGCATTGAGCAATGAAATGTACTTGCTGGTACGTTTGAATGCAAACCGAAACCATCGGCTTACCTCTATTTTCGGATACAGCACTTTCCTTATTCATCTGTTTAAATATAAATTGTTAATGCCCCACCACTCATTCACTTAATTTTCTACTTACTTTTTCTATAAAACTTTGCCGGACTGCCGTACCAAACTTCATTATCAGGCACATCTACTCTTACTTGAGAACAGGCTCCGATTTCTGAATTTACTCCTATGGTCACATTTGGCATGATGGTGACGTTGGCTCCGAATTTGGAACCCTTTTTTAACATTCCTGTTCTTTTTTCATCATTTTTTGATAGCACAGGAGTATCCGTTACAACAAATGCGTATTTCATCAACACATCGTCTTCAACAATTGTATTTGCTGATAACGTGCATCGACTTCCCATAGAAACATTATTTCCCAGTTGGCA
>JBBQVM010000138.1:0-8593 GCA_038211525.1 Bacteroidia bacterium | reverse complement strand
CATCAATACTGCCTGAATATCTTTTGGTGAAGTGTTCAGCGCCTCAGCTAAAAATGAACGATAACGGGCAGTATCCAGAATTCCGGCCATCCCAAATACCTTGTTCGAAGCAACACCTGCTGTTAAAAACGCACAATAGGTCATTACGTCTAACGGATTGGAAACCACTATAATAATAGCATTTGGTGAATATTTTATGATGTTTTCGGTTACCGAACGAACAATACCGGCGTTGGTAGCTATTAAATCATCACGACTCATACCCGGTTTTCTTGGTAAACCTGAAGTAATTACCACCACATCCGATCCGGCAGTGGCCGAATAATCGTTGGTGCAACCTTTTACACGTGTGTCGTATAAATTAATCGGTGACGTTTGCCAGATATCGAGAGCCTTGCCTTCCGCAGTGCCTTCCTTAATATCCAATAACACCACTTCGTTACATAACTCTTTGTGAGCAATGACATTAGCACAGGTAGCACCTACGTTTCCTGCACCTACAACTGTTACTTTCATGAGCAAATAGGGGGTTTTAAATTATTTAAACTAATAGGATTTCAGATAAAATTCTTGCCCAAAATTATAACAATTTTTAATTACAAGATGTCGATAATCGTCACATCTGCATAGTAAAAAATGAAAATGATGAATAATGTGTTTAAATTGCTCAGATACAACTTGGTTGTTGCATTGTTATTTGTTGGCTCATTTCCCAGTTTGGTGAATGCTCAAACACCAACATTCCAGGATTGTTTGGGAGCACTTCCCATTTGTCTTACCTCTTACGCAAATGGAAATGTGGTCACAGGAACCGGAAATATTTTTAATGAAATAAATCCCTCTACCTCCTGTCTACTCACGGGTGAAAGAAACGATGTTTGGTATATTGTTACTACCTCTACAAATGGAAACCTGAATTTTACCATTAGTCCGGTTAACGCGGCTCATAATTATGATTGGGCTGTGTACAATCTTACTTCTGCTGTTTGTTCCGATATATTTTCAAATCCATCACTAGAAGTAGCTTGTAATTATAGTAACGTTGCCGGAAATACAGGCCCAAACGGTTTGCCGGGAGCGCAAAATAGTCCGGTAATTCCAGCCGTTGCCGGACAAACATTTCTAATAAATGTGAGTGGTTTCTCTTCTATAAACCAATCCGGTTACACAATTGATTTTACTGCATCAACTGCTTCCATAGCTGACAACACCCCTCCGGTGTTATCAAGTATTACATCAATGAATTGTGGTGCCACTACTTTAACAGCCAGTTTCTCTGAACGCATCAGATGCAGTACAGTGCAGCCTTCCGACTTCACACTCACCGGCCCGGGAGGACCCTATACTATTAATTCTGTAACGGGTAATTCCTGTGCGCTCAATGGAACTTATTCACGCGATTTTGCTATTACCTTTAGTCCTGCAATACCTGGCGCAGGAACTTATTTTCTTACACTCAATGGCACTGTTTCCGATTTATGCAATAACAATGCAACCGTGCCACAAGCATTTCCTATTCCAATATCAGGAATAAATATCACCTTTCAAAAAACGGATGTAACTTGTTTCGGTGGTAACAATGGTTCCGCTACGGCCGTGATCACAGGAGCGCCCGGACCCTACTCTTATCAATGGAGTCCAAGTGGTGGTAGTGGTGCATCGGCACAGTTTCTAACATCCGGCACTTATACAGTAACCGTTACATCTGGACTTGGCTGTAGTGCCACTTCTTCTGTTACCATCAACCAACCACTTACCGGTTTATCAGCAAGCGCAGTTATTACTCCTTCCAACGGTTGTGCATCAAATGGAAGTGCTGCTATTACCGTAACTAACGGACAGGCTCCTATCACTTATAGTTGGTGGCCATCGGGTGGAAATGCTGCTACTGCGAACAATCTTTCTGCAGGTGGTTACATGGTTACTATTACGGATGCAAATCAATGCGTATTAAATTATTTTTTAAACGTTGGTTCTACATCAGGACCCTCGGTTAATATCAGTAATTTCTCCAATGTATCTTGTTTTGGAGGAAATGATGGGTCTGCTACAGTTGCCGTTTCAGGAGCCTCCGGAACTTTCTCTTATGCATGGTCACCATCCGGTGGAAACGCTGCCACTGCACCCAATTTAACTGCCGGCAATTATACTGTCGCCGTAACAGTGGCACCCGGATGTACATTAAATGCATCTGTTTCTATTACACAACCTCCTTCAGGTTTGTCGGTAGTTTTGAATTCAACCAATACCTCCTGCGGAAATAATAACGGTTCAGTGAATCTGGCCGTGAGTGGTGGCGTGGGTCCATATACTTATCAATGGTCGCCGTCAGTAAGTTTTGGAAATACTGCATCTAATCTTCCCAACGGCACCTATACGGTAACCGTTAGTGATGCTAATGGATGTACCCATGTGAGTACCGCTACGATAACTCCTTCTACTCAACCGGTTCTTACCCCCGGAAATCATAACAATGTTTCCTGCTTTGGACTAACAGATGGATCAACAGGTGTTACGGTTACCGGTGGTACCACTCCACTATCTTGTATCTGGTCATCGGGCCAAACGTCCTATAACTTAAATAATATTGCAGCAGGAACCTATACAGTTACTATCACTGATGCACTTGGTTGTTCAGCTTCTTATACCGATGTCATTTCGCAGCCAACGCTTCTTTCAGGAACTATTTTGAATGTAGTTAATGTGAAATGTTTTGGTGAATCAACCGGTGCCGCATCTCTTTCAGCAACCGGCGGTACTGGCCCATATCTATGGAGTTGGTCAGGGAGTAGTTCTACTACTTCATCCATTTCAAATGTAGGCGCCGGAATATATAATGTAACAATTACCGATCAGCAGGGTTGTTCGGCTGCAACACAAATTAATATTATTCAGCCTGCGGCCGCACTTACTTTGCAGGGAACAGTAACTGAAACCTCATGTGGAAATAATGATGGTAGCATCACTACACAATCAACAGGAGGTACGGCCCCTTATTCTTATTTATGGAGTACCGGTTCTGTAGCTTCTTCCTTAACCACGCTGTTTGCAGGAATTTATACAATAACAGTGACCGATCAAAATGGATGTACACAGTCACAATCATTTACTGTGCAAGCCTCCAATGCGCCTGTGCTATCTGTAGTTGCCACAACAAACATTACCTGCCACGGTGGCACTAACGGTACCGCAGATATGTCGGTAACAGGAGGAATTGCTCCTTATACGTGGTCATGGCAAAATAATAGTTCCACCGGTTCATCTGCAACCAATCTTGCAGCAGGAACTTATACCGTTACTGTTGCTGATGCCTCAGGATGCCAGGCATTTTCGCAGGTAGTCATCACCGAACCCAATGCTATAACCATTCAACTTTCACCTGATGTTGCCATTTGTATAGGAGGCAATGCAAGCATTAGTTCATCCGTTTCAGGCGGAAGCCAACCCTACACTTATTCATGGACGAATGGAGCAACTACGGCACAGGTTAATGTGAATCCAAGTTCTACCACTTCATATACGGTTACCGTTATTGACAATAAAGGATGTTCCATTTCCTCCGGTCCGCTTCAGGTCTCTGTTTTACCTCCGTTAACGTTAGCTGCAACTTATCCTGATTCAATATGTAAAGGAAATAATGCACAGGTTGTATTGAATGCAACGGGTGGTGATGGAAATTATTCTTATAACTGGAGTAACGGGTTATCCGGTTCTTCAAATGCGATTAGCATAAATAGTGATACAACAATCACGGTGATAGTGAGCGATGGTTGTACTACTCCGCAAATTCAAACACAAATAAGTATTGTGGCATTAGTTCCTCCGGATTTAACTTTTACACTAAATCAGCAGGAGGGATGTGAACCTTTTGTTGCGCAATTCAATGTCCCGCCGGGAACGCCTTCAGGATATAATTATAGTTGGAATTTTGGAGATAATTTTACCTCTGCGCAACAGGATCCTTCACACACCTACCTTCATTATGGAAATTATAATGTATCACTTACTGTGTCATATCCATCAGCAACCGGTTGTTCTACTCTAATAAATTTCCCGGCAGCAGTTAAAGTAAATCAGGTGCCTGTTGCCAGATTTATTTATGACCCTCCTGTTCCTACACTGAACCATCCCGATGTGTTTTTTACAGATAGAAGTACTGCTGTAAGTGGATGGAACTGGAATTTTGGAGATCAATCAGGAGATGTACGAGAACAAAATCCGCGACACACTTATAGCGATACCGGATTGTATGTGGTAAAATTGTATGTGAAAAGTTTAGAGGGTTGTCGTGATACTGCGTATGAAGTGGTACATGTTACTGAAGAGATGCAGGTATTTATTCCAAATGCATTTACTCCTGATGGCAGTGGAGTGAATGATTATTTCCAGGTTTATGGAGTTGGTTTTAGTACCTACGAAATGTCCATCTACGACAGGTGGGGGAAGCAAGTGCATTATTCAAAAAATAGTGAACATGCTTGGGATGGAACCGATGATTCAACACACAAACCTGTTCCGCAAGGAGTGTACGTTTACAAAATAACTATCACCGATAATAATGGCGACGTGCATAATAAATTTGATCATGTAACATTAATAAGATAAAAAAATCCCGGGTTATTAGCCCGGGATTTTTTGTTAAACATCTATTTTCGCGTATTTGGCGTTTTTCTCAATGAATTCTCTTCTTGGTGGCACATCGTCGCCCATCAGCATGGCAAAAATACGATCTGCTTCGGCAGCGCTCTCAATGGTAACCTGTTTTAAAGTACGCTTTTCCGGATTCATGGTAGTCTGCCATAACTGCTCGGCATTCATCTCTCCAAGACCCTTATAACGCTGCACAGTAACAGAAGATTCTTTTCCTTCACCAACAATTTCTTTGGTAAATTTTTCGCGCTCATCGTCGTTCCAGAAATAGCGTTCTTCTTTTCATTTTTTAAAAAGATAGAGTGGAGGAGAAGCAATATAAATATAACCCTGTTCAATTAACTCTTTCATGTGACGGAAAAAGAAGGTAAGTATCAGGGTGGTAATGTGACTTCCGTCGACGTCGGCATCGGTCATGATTACTACCTTATGATAACGCAATTTGACTATGTTAAGCGCTCTCTCATCTTCGGGTGTACCTTTGAACACGCCCAGACCGGTAAAAATATTCCGGATCTCTTCGTTATCAAAAATTTTATGTTCCATTGCCTTTTCAACGTTCAGAATTTTACCTCTCAATGGAAGAATGGCTTGATAAGCTCTATTACGACCTTGTTTGGCCGTTCCACCGGCCGAATCTCCCTCGACAAGAAACAACTCACATTTTTCAGGATCACGTTCAGAACAATCAGAAAGTTTTCCCGGTAATCCCGATCCTGAAAAAGCACCTTTACGTTGCACCAATTCACGAGCCTTACGTGCGGCATGACGTGCAGTAGCGGCAAGAATAACTTTGTTTACAATGGTGCGAGCTTCGCGTGGATGTTCTTCCAGATAATTGGTTAGCATTTCTGATACAGCAGTATCAACAGCTCCCATTACCTCATTATTTCCCAGCTTGGTTTTTGTTTGTCCTTCAAACTGCGGCTCCTGAACTTTAACGGATATTACAGAAGTAAGTCCTTCACGAAAATCGTCACCGCTAATATCAAATTTTAACTTAGCAAGCATTCCTTCTTTGTCGGCATAATTTTTTAAAGTACGGGTAAGTGCCCTTCTAAAACCGGCAAGATGTGTTCCTCCCTCATGCGTGTTGATATTGTTAACATACGAATGCACATTTTCATTAAAAGAAGAATTGTATTGCATCGCTACCTCAACAGGAATACCGTTACGTTCCCCTTCCATGTAAATGATATCTTCAATAAGTCGCTCGCGCGTTGAGTCAAGAAATTCAACAAATTCCACTAAACCACGATCGCTGTAAAAAATATCTTGATTCACCGGAACACCTTCAGCATCCAGTTCCCGCATATCTGTTATAGAAATGGTGATCCCTTTATTCAGGAACGATAATTCACGCATCCTTGCGGCCAAAGTATCGTACAGATAAACGGTAGTGATAAAAATTGTTGCATCGGGAGTAAACGTTATAGTAGTTCCACGCAAATCGGTAGTGCCGGTTTGTTTAACAGAATAGAGCGGTTTCCCCTTTGAAAACTCCTGCACATAACTTTTGCCATCACGATAAACTTCTGCTTTCAGATGCTCCGAAAGTGCATTCACACAGGAAACACCTACTCCGTGCAATCCTCCGGAAACTTTATAAGAATCCTTATCAAATTTACCACCTGCGTGTAACACGGTCATTACTACCTCCAGTGCCGATCTTTGCTCTTTGGCATGCATATCCACCGGTATCCCGCGACCGTCATCTTTCACGGTAATAGAATTGTCGGGATGAATCTCGACATTAATGTTTTTACAATGACCGGCTAAAGCTTCATCAATAGAGTTATCTACTACTTCATATACCAGGTGATGGAGTCCTTTAACCCCAATATCACCAATATACATGGCTGGTCTTTTCCGAACCGCTTCCAGTCCTTCCAGAACCTGAATACTATCGGCCGAATATTCGTTATTTTTCACTGGTTCTTCTGCTATTTTCTCGCTCATTTTCAGTATGTTAACTCAATTAGTAGATTATATGCAAAGTTAACGTTTTTTCCCTGACCAAACGCATAAAATGAATGGTATTTTAGGCCTTTTGCAGAATAATTTATGAACAAAAAACAGGGTGTTTGTGAATAAACGAAAAACCGCTGTCGGGTAGTGTGACGACAGCGGTGAATGCAATGAATTTATTAGTTGAAAACCAGTATTTTACATTAAAATGAGTAAGATAACCCGGCCATCGCGCCAAAGCGATAAGAGGGATAGTTGTACCACCTTGAATAGGCAGAAGCAGTTATGTTGTTGAAATTAACGAAAATAGACATCACTTTTGAATAGCGGTAGTCGATGCTTAGGTTCCCATCAATATATCCCTTTAATGAAGTATAACCGCCTCCAATATCGTAATTAACGGCATATCGGGTAGTCACGTAGGCCCATTGTGTACAGATGTGAATTTTATCTGCCATTAGGTAATATCCTTTTAATCCAAATCTAAAATCGGGACGAAACAATGCTTTATCGGCAAGGGATGTTTTATTTCCATTGTAATCGGCTAAGATGCTCCAAACAGTTTTTTCATTCTGATCGTAAACCAGCTCAGCATGAATATTTGTTTGCGTATTGTTATCGTAAATTACATCGTATACTACCAGAGAGTTAGTAACTGAATTTAAATTTCTGAAGTACGCATCGTCGTTCAATCTGCGAAGAGCAACGCTGCCAATGAACGCTAATTGCTTATCTAACTTAACATTTAATCCACCGGAAATATCTAATTTGTTATTGGTATTTCTGAGTCTAAAATCGGAGCCGAGAAACTGATTGTCTTTAGAGAATGATCTGAAACTATTTCGTTCTAAGTTACCTGTTAGTTGTCCGTAAATGCTCATCAAATCTTCAACAATTGCAAAATCAATTCTTGCATGCGGATACAAGTGATAGATGGTAACATCATTCAGTTCAATGGCTAAATTAGCTCCAACAGTGAATTTTAAATTATCAATTTTCTTACTTACAGTAGGGTTGAATCTAATTATATTTCTATCATCCGGCTTGTAGGTGGCATTGTCGTACTTAAGGAAATCGAGATCAATAGCTGCATTTACATCCAGATCATTAAACATTTTTCCGATGGAACCGGTAAATGCAAAATTGGTTTCGTCGTTCGATTTATTGTCATTGAACAGGTAAAAATTTACACCACCTGCATAGCGTAATTGATCGGTACTTTTATCGGTACTTTTCAATGTAAATTTCCCAAAGGCATCATCAAAAGAGTGTTTAGTTTCCGACTTCGACAAAATATCGGGTGGTCGGTTATATCCATAATAATGGTAAACCGACCTGTTGTATCCAAGCTCACCATTAATCATACTATTATCAAAAAATCGGGAGCCAAAAACCTTTAAACCCGATTCACTCATTCCGGGAAAACCGTGATCTTTTATTTTGCCCGAGGAGGAGAGATAATTTAAATGGACGCCTGCATCAAAAGTCTTTGAACGTAAGCTGTTGTAAAATAATTCAGCATACGGAGTGTTTTTTGTTCCGTAGCCGCCTTTAACAAATCCGTGATAAAGTTTTTTAATATTTTCATCTTTAATACGCAATGGCTTAATAGGTGAAATAGTATAAACTGTTGGATATTGAACAGGATTTATCTCGTATCTCATATCCGGTGAGTAGCCCACTGCCGTATCTCGTCCGGGAACATCGCTTAATTTAAATGCATCGGATAGCGTCGGCTGGTAGGCTTTAACAACGTTGATCTGTTCATCTCCCAGGTTGCCTTGCTGAGCAATTAACGAGGAAGTTGAAAACGTAATCACCAATAGGAAATAAAGAAATGGATTTGTTTTCATATTGGATAAAGGTGTGGTTAATGATACAGGATAATTATTCATTGTCACCTCCTGTCGAATCTTTTTCGGTACCAAAATATTTTTTCTCTTTCTCATCAATTTCTTTCTGTAACTGATCATTT
>JBBQVM010000137.1:0-8622 GCA_038211525.1 Bacteroidia bacterium | reverse complement strand
ATATAATACCACTAAATTTTTACACTATCCAACCCATAATTTTAAACAGCGCAGCATAACAGTGCTTAAATGTGCTTAAAATGAGTCATAAAAAATTATATTTGCAAAGCAATGGGAGTACTTAGACGGACTGACGTTTTGCAGCTACAAGAAGTTGGCGATTACGAAGCACAAAACTGTCTGCCACCACAAAACTTGATACGAAGCACAAAGCTTCATTTAACCACTGAACCGCCAATTTTTTGTAGGTGCTGTTACCACCAGTGCTATTCTGTCTGTCTGTGCGGTCGGGCAGGCATACTCTTTTGTAAGCTTTGGTTTGTGTGTCGCTTTGTGTGGCTTGCAAATGTGTATGACTGCGAAGGGTTGGCATATTAGTCAATTATTACTTTTCTAAATGTTATAGATATTCTACGTTCTCTTTTAATATTTTCGTTGTTATACTTGTCCGATTTTCTCTGAGGTATTCCGTGATACCAATTATATCTACTTTCATTTTTCATTATAAGTAGTGTCCGAGGTTCAACAAAAATTCCAATTTTATTTTTTGAATTTGGTTCATTTTCATAGTTCATCACGCAGGTCGAACCAAGAGAAAGTGAAATAATTGTGTCGCCAAAGCAAGGTTCGCAGTCAATATGCGGGGCAATACCTTGTCCACTTTCATATTCATTGATTATTGCTTGGTCCGGAATAAAATCAATTAAATTATTTTCTGTAATTTTTTGTGATAAGTCTTTAAGCCAATGTGGCAACTCGCCTAAAAAAAATGAATTGTCAATTTTTCTTGATTTATAGTCGTATTTGTAACCATAATGTTGAACACGCCTTGTTAAGTCGTTAAGCCAATTGTAATTATCAATTAGTCTAATGAGTTCTATTTCTTGAGCTTTATCAATAAAGTCAAAATGCAGTTCCAGTCCGTGAATTGATTTAGCCAATTCAATAGAAAGTTCTCTGTTTGTTTGCGTAGTATTTCCGAATAAGTCTGCCTCCATTAATTTGATAATATTTCGTATGTAAATGTTTCTGTTTTATCATACCTATGTTGAGTATCATTTTTATAAGAAACCGTTTCTGATTTGCGTGCAATTTCCTTGTCAAAATTCCTCAATGCTTTTTTAAACTTAGTATAATTATGATGTCTATGCACAGGATTTTGATAAATGATAATATATTTACTCAATGGAAATGCAGAAACTAAATTGTTTATTTCGTTTGCTAAATCAAGAGTTTGTTCTACGGTAAGATTTGCAAAAAGATAAGAAAAGTTTAAAATTACAGTATTAGAAAGTCTTAAATTATCCTCTAACGAATCTTTATTTATTTGCTTTATAGAATTAATAAATTCAAAACTTGATGATTTTGAAAATAATTTTGATTCACTAAATATTTTTGCTTTAGAAAGCATTGCATTTGAAATATCAACACCGAAATATTTTAAACTAAAATTATCAATATTTGATTTGAAAATCTGATTAAATGCCATTCCTGATGTCATTGGGCCACAACCAAAATCAAAAAACATTACTCTGCCCGATGTTTGCTTTATTTCGAGTTTGAAGAAATCTGAATAACTTTCTAAGATGGAGTAGTTTGAAAAATAATGCTTACGCATATTGTAAAAACAATAGAGATTAACCTTGTCTTGAATGCTAAATTCTTGTGAGAATAAATTAAATTGATACACGCTATCAAAATGTGTACGACCATATTCAATAACGTTGTTTCTGATAAAATCATTTGAAACACCCAGTATTAAATCAGGATAACTTACAGTACGTTTATCATTCTTTAATGGATTGATTATTATTTCATCGAAAGCTGTCTTAAATTCTTCATCAGGAGTATAAATTTTCCCCGCAATGGTTTTATCGGAATCGAAATAGTTAAAATGAAGTTTGTTATTAAGTACATCATCAATTGAATCCCAAATGTAACCTCCTTGTGACTTTACAAACTCAATTAGTTTGAAATAAATTAAATTATTAGAAAGGATTGAATCATTGCCAATTAATATAAGCTGTTCTTTTGCTCTTGTTAAAGCGACATTCAATTTTCTGTCAACTGTTCCGTCATCATTTAGATTTACAATGCCGTTAAGTTGGTAAGGGTTATTAATGGCAAAAGACAAAATAATAATATCTCTCTGACTTCCTTGGTATCTTTCAACTGTGTCTACTGTTATCTCTTCGTAATTAGGGATTTTCGCTTCCTCTAGTTTTTGTTTTATTAATGCAATTTGATTTCTAAATGGTGCAATTATTCCAATTGATTTTTTGTTGTCAAATTTCTTATCGTTTAAATCATATATGTTTTTTACTGCTTCAACAATTTTAACAACCAAATCAGCTTCTTGAATATTAGCTTTGCCAAAATGATTTTTCAGGTCAATTTTACTTTGGAAATAAATTAATCTTTTTTTTGAAAGTAAATCTTCGAGTGAATTCTTTGTTTGTGATTTTAAATTTAAGGGAAGTACTTGTCGCTCAAGTTCACTTTTTGCTTTGGCATTTAGATTCGGAATATCGTATGCCTGTTTTAGTAAAGAATTATAAAAGCTATAATTTGCAAATAGAGCAATCTCTTTATGCATTCTTCCTTGAAATGTTAAAATGTCAAAGGCGTAACTTAAATTGTTTTTACTACAATACGAAAACAATCTTTCGAACAAGGAATTTTTTCTGTTTTCCAAGCCGATTGATTCTAATAAATCATTTTTAGTCTTTGAACTCTCTACATCTTGCAATACAATTGCTGGCAATTGCTTGTGGTCGCCAATCAATATGAACTTGTCGCATTTTGGAAGTATGCCTACAATTTGTGGCTCCAAAATTTGAGAAGCTTCATCAACAATGACAACATTAAATTTCTTTAACTTGAAAATATCCATTTTGCTTGACATTGAAGCAACAGTTGAAATAAAAACCCTATGCTTATTCAGCAGTTCTTTTAAATCATCCCTTGATGAAACATTCTGGCAAATATTTGAAAGTAAATTATGTTTATGCTCTTGTGAGCAAGAAAGTTCATTGCCAATTCTTACAAAATTTCTATCAGACCTACCTGAATTAATGCGACCATCATTTGTGTCGTCAAAATTTATTATTGCATTATTTACCGCATCACACAGTTCGTCAACAGCCCTATTGGTATAAGCTAAAATTAGAATATTTGTATTCTCATTTTTGTATAACTCTCGAACAAGTTCCTTAATAATTATAGATGTTTTTCCTGTTCCTGGAGGACCATTTAATAAAAAATAATCTTTACTTGATAATGCTTTGTTTAGGATTATATTTTGTTCGTCAGATAAAGCAGTATTTTGATAACCGTAATTGCTTCCTTCAATTGGTTTTTCTGTGGTTAATAAAAGTTGTCTTTTGCTTTTTGACGAGCTTAAAAAAGAATAGATGTTTCGATACATTGCCGTAAACGAACTATCCATAAAATCCCTTTCTAATGCCCACATTGTAAAATTGTCAAAGTATTTAGTATTCAGTTGCTTGTATCGGAAATTTACGGTTACTTCATTCTTCGAAAGTTTTTTTATTGTGCATTTAAAAATTTGGCTAGTAGTTACTGTATCATTTTCACTTTTTCTTGGGTACAGAACACAAATATCTCCTTCTCTGAAATTAATAAATTTATTTTCGTCATTTGTTCTCGAAAAGGTAATTTGTTTTTTATCATCAGCGATAAGATTTTCGGAAATTGATAAATCAAATAGTATTTCAAATTTTTCCGCTTTTTCGTTGAATGAATTTAGCCAAAGATTTGCTAAACCATTATTGGTTTCATATTGTCCGCTCCCAAGTTTAGCTAAATATTGCTCTTTTGCAATAAAACTTACAAAGGAATAGAAATAATTTCTTTCAATTTCATCAGCTTGATTTATTGGTTTTAAAAATTCTGCAACCTGTGGTTCTAATATAGCTCTGAAATTTGGGTGAACATTCGGGGCATTAATAATTGCATTTGGTGTTATGCTTTCTATAATTTCTTGAGTTTTTGAAATTAGGTCAGATGCCAAATGAAACTCATTTAAAATGATGTTGTTTCGGAGATTTAATATTTCTTGAACCCTTTTTAGATTTGGCTTGTCATATCTAAGATTAGTGGCGGGAATTTTTGAGTAGAGAATATACCCATCAGTTTTTTCAGCAACTTCGCCAAAACTAAGTTGATTTAATACGCCAATTAATTGATAATAAAGATAAAGTTGGGATTTATGACTAGGTTTTATGCTAACTCCGTCATAAGGAAAAGGTACGCCTCCGGATTTTAATTCAACAATTTTGCTTTTTTTGTTTTTATTTAATTCGAGAATATCTAATCTCCCTTGAATACCATATAATTCACATAAAAACGCTGGCTCTAATGAGGCTGATTCGATTGAGATGGCGAGTTTAGGGAAATCATTTTCTACAACTCGTTTTATATTTGTGAAGTGCATTTCCGCATCTCTTAAATAACCTTTAAATTTATCCTCTGCGTTTAGGTCTTCGCAAGTTGTGTATTCAAAAGGGTATGATTGAAAATCTTTTTTAATCGTATTTTTAAAAATAACTTGTGAGTGATTTTCTTCCGAAAACAATTCGTCAATAACCAAGTTCGCAAAATTTCCAAGTCGTATATGCTTTGTGTTGGGTAATTCTTCAAATTTTGATTTTATGTAGTTCAGTTCTGTTGCCCCATAGTCCTGCCAGCATTCGGCAATAGAAGAAATATCAACTAAAAAATCAGGTTCAAGTATTATAAATTTCGGGTGATAAACTTCATTTTCGTCAATCTCAATATTTACTAAAAATAATTGAGCACCTTTCCAAAAATTTGGAACACTTGTAAATTTGTCATTAACTTCTGCTTCGCCAATTTTAACTGTTATATAGTCTTCATTTTGGTTTGTATCTGAATTGCACAATAATGAATCTGCTCGTACCTCTATAATCTCAACTCTAAGTTTAGCAAGTCTTGTGTTTTTTGAGACGGTCTTTAGTGCCTGATATTCGGTTTTCGGATACAGATTTTTTAAGTCTTGAGGAACCGCAATTTTATAAGCAAAGGAAATAAATTCACAGTAGTATTTCAAATGAGTAAAATACTGTTCTTCGGTTGGCTTTAAGTTGTCGTGTAAAACATTGTTTGCGGTAACTCTAAAGCCGTGAATTTTCTTTGTTGTATTGTATTTATCACAAACAAATGAAAGTCGAGAAAAAAGGTTTGAAAACTGTAACACATCATTCTGTGTCAGGTCTTTTGTGATTTTTTCAAGTAGCGTCCTAAGTTGGGTGTATTTTAAATTGATTGGAATATTCTTGTCCGAATGAACCTCAAATACTTCGTCAAAATAATTTATTGCTTTGGAGTTGTCTGTCATAACCAAATGTTTGTGCGTTGGCAAAAATTCAAGCTCTTTTGGTTGCGAAGCGGTCGCCCGTGTGATGGGGCAACCAAATGTGCTTGAATGTGCGGTAGGCTTTTTAGTCTGTCTTTTATTTTGTCCACGTTGGTCTGTCTTTTAGCATTGGTGGTAACGGTCGGCGCATTTGCGCACAGCGGGGCATTACCCACAAACATTTTATAAACGCACAAAAGTTTCCAACCTTCCCAAACCATCTATGAAATACCGAAGCCCCGATTGCGTCAAATGCGCTGTTATAAGCTGTGCGGATCCTCATCGTCAAAACTTAATGAATTTACCGAACATTTGCTGTCCAATTTTTGTTAGTGTTATTGCATAAAGTCCTGATGAAAATTTCGTACAATTAACTTTGTCTCCAATCCTAAACTTTCGATCTTTAAAAACCAACTGGCCCGTTGAATTAAATATTTTCAATTCAAAATAGTTTTCAGCATTGGCAATTCCTGAAAGTGAAATTTTAAAATCACTACTCACTGGGTTGGGAATTATTTCAAACCCTTGTTCGGTTGCAGGTATTGTATGAATTGACGTCAAAGTATCACATGGACTTCCAACCAATGGACCAAGATCGTAGTTTGGCATATTGGGAAGGCCTAAATAACTTCGTACGCCGCCAATTTGTTGAAAATAGGGTAAAACATTGCATGCAAGTCCTAAACTGTCAGGTTGATCAATAACAGTTAAATGAGTATTTAATGAATCAGTAATTGTGCTGGGATAGCCACATGGCATTGCATTGGCAATATATAATTTTCCGTTGGGCCCTAATTGATGTTGACCCATACAAACTCCCCCATTCTGATCGGCGTAAACCAATTGTTTTGTTTGAATAGGGTTTGCAGTATTCAAATTTATTTGCCAAATGCTATCCAGAGTTGAATAATATAAAAGGTTTTGAACAGAAATAGACGCTCCGTAATAACGATCTAAACCTGGTAAAGGAATGTCGCTCATGTCAATATAATTTGACAAAATCCCATTGCATCTGTCAAAATCATACTTTTCAAGTAAACCAGAATAATCGGTTACCACAACTTTATCACCAGTTTGATTCATAATCATTTGACCCCATCCAACGCCTGAAAAGATATTACCAATATGTTGATAAAATGTGGAAATTATAGATCCGTTACTGATAAGGCGAATAATGAAAATATCAGAGTCATGCTGATGATTTAATAACCACCAATCCCTACCATTACCATGTTTAATAGCGATCATTTTTTCAGAATAATTTAAAGTACTGTCAATAACTTGATTCTTATAAGTAACAGCACCGGCTCCGCCATTTTGATTCATATCTATCTCTGTTAAAAATAAGCTAACTTTTGGGAACATGTTCGGTATAAACCCTAATGATAATAATAAATACCGGTTTGTATCTTTATCAGTTAATATCATCATTCCTTGTGTTATGCTTGTACCTGAAATAACCGAATCTCCATTTAATATAAGTTGATTCAAATAATCATAAACATTCGAGTAAAATATACTGTTTCCGCCTACAGAACCAGTATAGAACACTAAGTTTCCCGATGTATCAGAGATGCTTGCACTTGCTTCCTGCGCTTGCAACACTGAGGTGATTCCAATAATTCCTCCAGCAGAAAACTTTATTCCTGCAGAATCACCAAAGCACCAACTAGCATTACGGCCTTGACCAGAAGTATTATTTAAGCTGCTAAGCAATACAATTATTGTTACAAAAATTCTTAACATGTTTTAAATTTTAAAAGGGAACCGGTTTAATCCGGTTCCCTTTTTGTAAAACTTATTTCAAAATAACAATCCGCTCTTCAGCTAAAACATTTCCGTTGCTCCTGATTTTGCAAACATAAACTCCCGGATACAAGTTGCCATTTTTATAGGTAATGGAGGAAGTGGCATCAACCGTAATTTTGTCAGCTAGTCTTCCAAATGCATCAATAATTTCAATTGTAATTTGAAATGGATCTTCTAGCCCAGTTAAATCAATATTCCACTGCCCAAAATTTGGGTTAGGAAGCATTGAAATGGGTAGAGGTTTTTTACCGGAATGCGAATCAGTTTGGACTCTGGATCCAACAGAACTTAAACCCGTACAAACATCATAATAACCAACTATCGTATCCTTCATTGCCTTCATTATTTGGGCCGAATAAATGGCAGGTCCGAATTCGTAAGGACATAATCCTGAAATATAATTAATCGAATTCCATTGTGAATTAGAATAGCTATACCCGGGAACACTAAGCCTGTTTAAATAAATCTGGTTGGTTAGCTTTAAATAAATTTCAATCGCTTCTTGTGGGCTAACATTATTTGCCATATTCATCAGTGTCAAAACTTGAGTGAATTCCATACTATCTTCAGGCAATTGATTTATGCTGTCGCGAAGAGATTCAAATTCTCCGATGTTAGTCAATTCAAGGCTGTCCTTTTCATTTTCAAATACCGAACTGGAAGCCAACAATAAACTATCCTGTTTTAATTTGAAGTATAAATAGTTCTTGGAAAGCCATTTGAAAGATTCCAAGGTATTTGAATAATCAATGCTTTCATTTGCAATTTCCAAATCTCTTGGTTCATCCTCACTTCCAATACGAAGCGTTTGACAGAATAAGGTTGGGTCAGAATATGAATTCAAAACGTTGGCTAAACAAGGATCTGATCCGATAATAGCATAATTATCTGTTGGTTCATATGGTGCGCCGGCTCGGGTATGAAAAGTAGTGAACCCAGTACCTGGATCATTGGAATTGTATGCATAAGTTTGATGCCCTCCTGCTGTTGAATATGGAACACCTTGCCATTCATTGTCCCAGGGAAAACCATCCGGAGGACAGTTTCCGGCAGGGCAGCCCACGTTACCTAATCCTAACTGATTCCAGTTTAGAAACAACTGATCAAAGCAATTTCCCATGATATTACCACCTACGGTACTTCCCGGCATCACTCCGCCAAACCACAAACCTCTTCCAATATTGCCGACATTATTACATACTACATAGGACATAGGACTCATGTCTGTCATAATGCCATTGCTCCAATAATATTGTATACTAACTGGATCACTAGTCACCACATTGTCGTTGATAATTGGATTAAAACAGTTATCGGCTTTTATTCCAAAAGTAGAAATGCTGCTATTGTTGACCGGTAATACAAATAAATCATTTAACTGGATATGTGGTTTGAACAAATTCAAACAATGAATT
>JBBQVM010000136.1:0-8642 GCA_038211525.1 Bacteroidia bacterium | reverse complement strand
AACATATAGCTATATAATAGGAGTAGTTTCTATTTTAATTTTACCACCTTTATCATTTTAGTTTCATCCCTGAAACGAATTACACAAGCATAACTCCCTTTTGAAACAGTTACCGTGTTTATTATATAAGTATTGAATCCTTTAAGCCCAGCCAAGTTTTCTTCCTTCAGTATTATCTTTCCGGTTGCATCATATAATTCAAAATTAAATGGACCGTCTGTATTAAGGTTGAAATTTAAATTGAGGTTTTGATCAAATGGATTTGGGTAGGCTGAAAATAATTCAAACTCATTGTTAATTACCTCACATCTTTTGTTATTGGAAGGGTTTACATCAATAGATTCGTTAGGATTAAGTACTTCAACACAGAAATATGCCGGCGAAAAAGTGTTCGCCACCTCATAACTGGAATTAAATGTGTAAAGCATAACACTTCCGGGGCCAAAGTCGCCATTCCAATGTTCGCTGATCGTAGAATTATTTTCAATAACACCTTCAATGGTGAATTCAGTTACATTAACATTCCCTGCATTTACCAGTTCCGCAGTAAGTCGTACCGATGTACCATTTTGTGTTGCATAAATTTTTCTAACTCCAATATCTAAATTTGGAATCAATACTGAGATAACTGAATTTGCAGTATCAAGGCAGCCCTCTGCACTTGTTGCAATCATAGTAATAGCGAACAAACCGGTGTCAGAATAAATGTGCGTAGGACTTCCTAAAGTAGCAATCATGCCATCACCAAATTCCCAATTGTAGGTCAGAGCACCCGTTGTGTTATTTATAAAATTAACAGTAAGAGGTGGTGAGCCATATAACGGATCAGGGGTAAATGCAGCATCAGGTTTTGCAAAAACAGTGAAAATTTTATTAACAGCCGATGAACATCCCTGATCAGAAGTTACCGATAACATAACAGGATATAATCCCGGAAGGGTGGGTGTTATTAATGGATTGGGTACATTGGAAACTCCAAAAATACCGAGGTTCCAGTTCCATGTGGTAATACTTCCTGAAGTTATGGAGGTTGTATCAGTAAACTGAAGTGGGAGATCTTCACAAATGTCATTAGCTATAAAACCCGCATTAGGCAACGGCTTAACAATAAGTTGTTTGCTTTTAGACGCACTGCACAATGTTGTTGGATTCTCAACTGTCAACACTACATTAAAGGTATCCACGAAAGTGTAAACATGCGAAGGCGCAAGTAAAAACGATAAATTGCCATCACCAAAGTTCCATTGCAGATTAGATGGAGGTATAGGAGTAACATTGGAAGTATAAACAAAATTAGCGGCTATGCCAAAACAGGGTTCGTTATAGGTAAAATCAAAATCCGGCGACTGAATTACAGATACCGGCTGTTGAATAGTATCTGCACAACCATGTATTGATGTAGTTATTAATGTAACATTGTAAATTCCTGCAGTCGCAAAATTAAATTGGGCGATAGTATCCGTTGCACTTCCTAATCCATCAAAATTCCATAACCATCCCGACAAGGTATCACCTACCACAGATGAAGAGGTGCCATCGAAACCCGTAATAGAACCTGAACACGAATTGGTTGTGGTAAAATTGGCTACCGGTATTGGATATACGTTAACTGAATCAATGTAAGTTCCGGTACACAGCAAATTATTATAAACCGTCATTATTACTTCGTAGCGCCCGGGTGCCATATAGTCATGCGTAGGTGAACTTAATCCGCTGAAGGAACCACCATCACCAAAAGTCCACACAATGGAATCTACTGCTGTGCCAATGGGAGTGGAGATAAGCGGATTAAAACTAGTAGTAACATTTAAGCAAACTTGAGTAGCGGTAAAGGATGCCGTTGGAGATGATATTACATAAACCTGTTGTGTTATTGAACTGTCACATTGTGTTGGAGAAACAACTGTTAAGGTTACATTATAAGAACCGGAATCAGCATAAACGTGAGTAGGGTTTTCTAGACTTGAAGAACTGAGATCGCCAAAATCCCACAAGTATGCAGAAATAGTATCACCACCTGTTCCTGATGAAGTGCTGTTAAAAATTACCTGATTTCCCTGACATGCTATATTTGGAATCCAGGTAAACATGGGCACCGGTTTATTACTGATTCGTATATTCTGTGCCGTTGTATCCGAACAGCCATTTGCTGCAATAGCCACTAAAGTAACATCATAATTTCCTGCCAAAGCAACATACTGATGGGTTGGATTCGTCAATGTTGAATTCCCACTATCACCAAAATCCCAGTTGTAATTTAAAGTTCCTCCGCCTTGTATGGTGGTGTTATTTGTGAAAGAGGCAGTTTCTCCAAGACACGTTGATGAAACAGTAAATTCTGTTACCGGACTAGGTAAAATAGTTATTGATTGTGCAATACTATCAATACAACCGGTACTTGCTGCTACTGTTAAATTCACAAAGTAAGTGCCCGTTGAATCAAAGGTGTGAACAGGGTTTTGATTGAAATCAATTGGTGTTCCATCACCAAAATTCCAGGTCCAATTAATGAGTGTAGCACCTGAGATGGCCACCGACAAATCATTAAAATTTACTCCTACCCCTGAACATTGGTTGTTCGCAAAACCGAATCCTGCTTGCGGTAGTGGACTCACTGTAACAGAATCCGAAAAACTATTAGTACATCCTGCAGCCGACGATGCCGTTAGAGTTACATTATAACTTCCTGTTGAAGCATACAAATAGGAAGGATTTTGAGTTCCAACCAAAGGCGAGCCATCACCAAAATCCCAACTCCATGTTGCAATGGAACCGGAGCCTATCACCGATGAATCGCTAAACTGTATCGGTAATCCGTCGCATCCCGATGAGGCCGTGAAATAGGTGGTTGGACTTGGATTAATAAAAATGCTATCCACATAAGTATTCATTAACCCAATAGAATTGGTTGATGTGAGAGAAATGTTCTGATAACCGCCACCTGTTGAAACAACCGAAACACCTGCCGTATCGGTACTATACGAGGGAGTTACAGCACAAGGGTTCATCCAATTGATACGAGACAAGGATGCAGGTGAAGTGTTGGCACTAAATGCGAAGTAATGTGATGAATCTTTTAAAACAGTTATCGATTGCGGACTTTTTATCCCTGCAACAGTATCAGCAAAAATAGAAACAGGGGTGTTTAAGAGGTTATTCCCAATTTTAAAATTCTGCAACTGACTCATTCCAAAAACCGAAAGCATGAGGTGCCAGTTAACACCATCTCTGATCAATTGAGCACCTGAAGGATTGATGGCACTGTTTACCGTTTGTGAAATGGTAGGTGTATTAAGCAATGAGTTGCCAAAATCGAGAATATGAACCTTGTTTTGTGTGTAACTAACAAAAAAGCCTATATATTTATTTAAACTGCAATCGAAAGTAACATCAAATCCCCAACCCGAAATAAATAATGGGTCGGTGATGGCGGTAAAACCTGAAGGGACGTTAGCTAAGGAATTACCAAAATCTATTCGAATTAAATCGGTACTAAGTTCATTGGTTACAAAAGCATAATAGTTAGCTCCGTCTTTGGCAATTTTCAAATTTTTAGGATTGTTTAAATTGAATAGTCCTAGATCGGTAGCGCTTGAGATGTTAGCATCTATAGTTGCTCCAAGATTGATTCGAGTTACCTTTTTGTTCGTGGAATTGGTCATTAAGGCATACCAGATTCCGTTGTCATTCATCACATCTAATCCGGTAGGCTGATTCAGCAACCCACTGTAGGATCCGTAGGAGTAGGGCACAGGAGTATTGTTAAAGGAGGTTCCGAAATCAAGGCGCAGCAGTGTATTGCCAAGATAACTTGCAACAAACACGAAATATTTTCCATTTGAGGTAACGGCTCTTATTTGTTGAGGAAAACTCAGCGGGCCCACGTTCCCAAGATTTTGTCCGAAGGGAATTGTGCTTAAATCACCCGGACACATATCCCACTGGAAAGTGTTACCCGGCGTGCTTGTATTCACAAGCTGAAAAGGCAATCCCGAACATATGCTGTCGGGCATAGAATAGCTAGTGGTGGAACACTGACCAAATAGGGTTGTGTTGATTATCAGTGCCAGCAGGACTGATAAAAAAAATGATTTTTGCATGGGAGCTATTTGGTTTTTTTTAAGGTCGATGGTAAAACAAAATTAATAAACTATAATTGCAATTAATATGAATACAATTGTTTTAGTCTCAAGGAACGAGGGTAAATTTCGAGAAATACGAAAACTGGTGCCCGATAGTTTCAAATTGCTAACCTTAAGCGATATAGGTTGTGATGCCGAAATTGCCGAAACGGGGATCAGTTTCAAAGAAAATGCGCTCATTAAGGCTCAGTTTGTTTACGATAAGTTTCACTATGATAGTCTGGCAGATGATTCGGGTCTTGAAGTGGATGCATTAAACGGCGCTCCCGGAGTGTTTTCTGCTAGGTATGCCGGTATGAATGCCACAGATGACGCAAATGTGGCTAAATTACTTGATCAAATGGTGGGTGAGACCAACAGAAAAGCGCGGTTCAAAACGGTGCTTGCACTTATCCTTGGCGGGAAAAAGTACTTTTTTGATGGCGAAGTCAATGGCAGTATCAGTTTGGAAGCCTCTGGCAGTAATGGTTTTGGGTATGACCCTGTTTTTATTCCGGATGGATTTGAACAAACCTTTGCTGAATTGACCCCCTTAATTAAAAATAGGGTCAGCCATCGGGGAAAAGCGATCCAAAAAATGTTGGAATTCCTTGATAATGGATGAATTGAGGATAAAATAACTGGTTTTGAGGCCTTCAATTGCTTTTCAACAATGGCATCTGTAAAAAATACCCCTTCAACTGCGTTTAATTCGCACAGTTTGCCCGCTGTTTTCTAATTTTGTAAAATATGAAAACCAGAATAGGTGTAATCTTTGGAGGCACTTCCCGCGAACGCGAAATTTCGTTTGCCGGTGGAAGAACAGTTTATGATAACCTTGATAAGGCCCTTTTTGATCCCGTACCGGTCTTTATTGATAGTTTTGGAAATTTTGTACTGGTCAACTGGGAGTTTGTTTACAAAGGCAGTATACGCGATTTTTTCCCTCCACAAGATCAGTTGCCTCCCAGTCCTAACGAATACCAGGTGTATGCTGAAAGTTTAGGTGAACTAAATGTACAGGAACAACTCAAACTCATAAATAGAATTGGAACCCGTATTGAACCATCTTCACTCTCATCAATCATCGATTTTGCATTTTTGTGCTTGCACGGAAGTGATGGTGAAGATGGTCGTATGCAGGGTTTGTTGGAATATTATCGCATTCCCTATTCAGGTTCCGGAATTTTGTCGTCGTGCATTGGCATGAATAAGTCACTGCAAAAAGAACTGATGCGAAATGCCGGATTTAAGGTGCCGGAATTTACTACCATCGATAGAGAAAAATGGTTTGGTAAAAATGATCAAAAGCAGATCTATTCCGAACTTAAAAAACATATTAAATTTCCTTGTGTAGTTAAATCTGCTAATCAGGGATCATCCATTGGTGTTTCAGTTTTGCAAACAGACGACTTTGAAACTTTTCGCAAAGCAATCGATCGATCATTTTTTGCGTATCGTATGTTGAGGAACGATTGGAACGAGAGGGATTATGAATCGAAAGTAGAATTTATTAGAACGCTCACCGATATCCGTGAAGGAATTGGTATGCCGGTGAAAATTTCCAGCAAAATCATTTTCCATCCCGAAGAGTTGCTCTCTAACCTGAACCAGTTATTTTCGGAACCGGGTGATGAAGAGCTGATTGAAAGTGTAGATGGCGAAAGTGAAGTTTTGATTGAGGAGTTTATTGATGGTAAAGAGTTTTCATGTATTGTAATTGAAAATACCACAGGCACACCGGTAGCATTGCCACCCACCGAAATCAGGAAAGGGAAAGAGCTCTTCGATTACCGTTCAAAATATCTGCCCGGGTTGTCCCGAAAAATTACTCCTATCCAATTACCGGTGAACGAAATTGAACGCATCCGTAAAGAATGTGAGAATTTATTTTCGAAACTTGCCTTCAACGTATATGCACGCATTGATGGTTTTATTAAAGCCGACGGCACCATTTTGTTGAACGATCCCAATACTACTTCCGGAATGTTGCCCTCGTCGTTTTTCTTCCACCAGGCAGCAGAAATCGGATTAAATCCCTCTCAGTTCATTACTTGTATTATACGAGTTTCCTTGCATAATCGGATTCGGGATCTGAAATCCTATAAGATGGTGCCCTGGTTGCTTGAACACCTGGATAGAAATATTACCAGTTTAAAATCTGCCAAAAACTCTAAGAAAAAAATTGCCATTATCATGGGTGGTTATTCTTCCGAACGACATATTTCAGTGGAAAGTGGAAGAAATATTTATGAAAAATTATCTTCGTCCGATAGGTATCAACCTATTCCTGTGTTTCTTTCCGGTAACGATAAACAACACACACTGAATTTAATTCCTGTGAGCGTATTGCTGAAAGATAATGCCGATGATATTAAAGATAAAATTGAACATTTTGAACGTCATGAAATAATATCTAAAATAATTCATGAATGTGAAGGCATCACTAGCAGGTATGCTTCTTCAGGTAATATTGAAGCACCCCGACAAATCACTTACAACGAACTGGCTGAATTAGTAGATGGGGTATTTATTGCTTTGCATGGCAGACCCGGCGAAGATGGAGTGGTACAGTCGAAATTGGAAGCGGTTGGTTTGCCCTACAATGGATCAGGAGTGGAAACATCAAAGGTAACAATCGATAAATTTACTACGAACGAAATTTTAATGAAGAATGGATTGCATGCCGCAAAGCATTTGGTTGTTTACGAAAATGAATGGCGCCGCGATCCATCTGCATTTGAGGAGTCGATTCTTCGCGATTTCGCATTCCCATTTATTGCAAAGCCTGTTGATGATGGATGTAGTTCAGCAGTAAAAATTATTCGTAATGAGAATGAATTACATGCCTTTTCAGAATTGATATTCAGAAAAGGGGAGGAGCTCGTTCCGGCCGCAGCCGCCCAATTAAAAATTAAACCCAAAGAGGAATTTCCAAATAAAACCTGCTTCCTGGTAGAAGAATTGGTGATTGCAGGCGACGCATCTAAATTTTTGGAGGTTACAGGTGGTTTGATGACCTACTACAACGAAAAAGGCTTGTTGGAATATGAGATCTTTGAAGCTTCCGAAGCGCTTTCTGAAGGTGATGTACTATCATTGGAAGAAAAATTCCTCGCCGGCCAGGGACAAAATATTACTCCGGCCCGCTATAGCAAGGATCCTGATGAAAATAGACGTATTTCGTCGATAGTGAAAGAGGAACTGGAAAAAACAGCACGCGTACTTAAAGTGGAAGGATATGCTCGTATTGATGCCTTCGTTCGCATCTATGAAAATAAAAATGTTGAAGTGCTCGTTATCGAGGTGAATTCCCTTCCGGGGATGACACCGGCTACCTGCATTTTTCACCAGGCAGCAATTAATCATTACAAACCCTATGAATTCATTGATAAGTTGATAGAATTCGGATTTAAGAGAAAAGAACTTCGCAAAGAAGATTCAAAAATGTAAATTATGAAGAACTTTTTTAATTTTCTTAAAACGAAATTGTTTATTCTTAACCTTACAGGTTCGGTTATTTTAATATTGCTGGTTTTTGGTTTCACTTACAAGTGGCTCAACACTTATACCCGTCACGGTAGCAGTGTGAGTGTTCCCGATTTAAAGGGAATGAATCTTTCAGAGTTGGAAGGGTTTCTTCAGAATAAAAACCTGAGTTATAAAATTGCTGATTCTACCATTTTTGATCTGAGTAAACCTGCAGGCACTATAATTGAACAGGATCCCCAGCCTAATGAAAAGGTAAAAGAAAACCGAACTATTTATCTCTCCATAACACGTTCTACACCTCCCGGAGTAAAAATTCCTGACTTAATGGATAACTCGTTGCGGCAGGCAGAAGCAATTTTAAAATCGTATGGATTAATTGCAGGACAACTTATTTATAAACCAGATCTTGCTAAAAATGCAGTACTTGAAATGCAAATTAATGGTAGAACAGTTCATGCAGGTGATGGGGTTACCAAAGGTACTGTAATTGATCTGGTACTTGGTGACGGGTTTGGAAACACCAAAGTGCCTGTTCCTCAATTATACAATCTCAAATTAGATGAGGCCATGTTTGTTATCAACGCGTCTTCTCTCAATGTAGGTGCAGTGGTTTTTGATAGCTCTGTAAAAGATTCATCCAACGCTAAAGTTTACAAACAGTTCCCGGTGCATAATTCCGATTCAACTATTAGTCAAGGTGAATCAATCGACATATTTTTAACCCAGTCCGAAGAGATCATAAAACTACATGATCCGGATATTAATATTGATGATAATGAACAATAGAAAATATTTACCCTTATTTATTTTGACTCTTTGTAGCGCATTGCTACTTTCAAAAACCGTAACTGCTCAACAGGAATTGCTGTTTCCACTGCATAGTAATCCGATAATTAAATCTGAATTAGCTAAAAAAGCTGCTCATCCTGAAGCTTACCGCAACGCATCAACATCAGCAGATACCCTATTCCTTCCTTTCTTCGATGATTTTTCAATTGCTTCAGTTTGGCCCAATGCCGATAGATGGAT
>JBBQVM010000135.1:0-8760 GCA_038211525.1 Bacteroidia bacterium | reverse complement strand
TACTTTATAAAATTTTGTAAATGTGTTTTTTGAAATCAAACCTGGCTCCATTGTACAAATGAAATCTAATACAAAAGGCCTGACAAAAAGGTTAAAAACTAACAAACCAATAAACTAAAAAACTAATAAACCAATAAATCGGAAGCCGGAAGCCGGCGGCTCTGAATCGATTTTCCGAATAGAGTCTAATACAAAAGGTCGGGCAAGCAAACTAACAAACCAATAAACTAATAAACCAATAAATCGGAAGCCGGAAGCCGGTGGCTCTGAATCGATTTTCCGAATAGAGTCTAATACAAAAGGTCGGGCAGGGAAACTAAAAAACTAATAAACCAATAAATCGGAAGCCGGTGGCCGGTGGGCCTGAATCGATTTTCCGAATAGAGTCTAATACAAAAGGTCTGGCAAGCAAACTAAAAAACAAACAAACTAATAAACCAATAAATCGGTGGCCGGTGGCCGGAAGCCTGAATCGATTTTCCGAATAGAGTCTAATTCAAAAGGTCGGGCAGGGAAACTAAAAAACTAATAAACCAATAAATCGGAAGCCGGTGGCCGGAAGCCTGAATCGATTTTCCGAATAGAGTCTAATACAAAAGGTCTGGAAAAAAGGTTAAAAACCAATAAACAAACAAACTAATAAACCAATAAATCGGAAGCCGGTGGCCGGTGGACCTGAATCGATTTTCCGAATAGAGTCTAATACAAAAGGTCGGGCAAGCAAACTAAAAAACCAACAAACTAAAAAACTAATAAACTAACAAACCAACCAACAAGTGAACATCGAGCACCTCCGTACCTATTGTCTGGCGAAAAAAGGAACCACCGAATCATTTCCATTTGGGGAAGATACCCTGGTGTTTAAGGTGATGGGAAAAATTTTTTGTTTAACGAGTTTGAGCGAAAATGGAAGTGCCAACTTAAAATGTGATCCGGAAAAAGCGATAGAGCTTCGTGAAAAATATCCGTGTGTGCAATCCGGCTATCACATGAACAAAAAAATGTGGAACACTGTATTGTTCGATGGAAGTGTAAGTGAAAAATTAATCAAATCCTGGATCGATCACTCCTACGAATTAGTAATAGCAGGATTGCCGAAAAAATTAAAATCGGAACTGGAGATGCAGTAGGTGGAAGTTATTTTCGTTTCACCAAATGCATAAATAATTCTCGTTTCCACAACGGAATTTTCATCCGCCTCCCTTGGTTATAATTTGTTCCTTTCACAAAACTCCTCTGCGGGAGCTTTGGTGGTAGTGCAGCAGCCCCGTCCTTTTTCTAATAGCAGTCGCATTTAAAATCAGTTTCAAGATCTATTACCGTCACAATTTTATCTCTCGGTTCACAATCGGCAACTACTATTCGTAACAACTGGTGATCGTGACTCCTTCCCTCATAGGCAAAGGTCGGACAGGGACTACCATTAGGATCTGATTTTTTATAGTTGATATAGCCACGATCGATAATTTCTTTCACTTCACTCTCATCTATTTCACGACAACTCATTCGGCACTTTGCATGTTTGGTATAAATTAAGTCCGAGGAATTAACTGATGTGATCTTGTCCTTTGTTTCGTGATTAATTACTGCAGGTAGTTTATGGTTACGGTTTGATAAAAACCAAATAACCAAGACGACTATCACTAACGGAAAAATGATTTTTCGTATTCCACTTTTTATCATCGCAACTAATTTATCCTGCTAAAGTAACTATTCCATTGAAATTACTCCTCAAACAAACTTTTGATTCAATTAATTTAGTCCGGAATCAGGTAATCGTCAGAAAATATGGATGGTATCGAACTTTTTATTAATTTAGTATTCTATTTACTTAAAATCCAAAGCCTATGAAAAAAATCTACCTCTTTATTTTATTAATTTTTGGAGTTTCGGGTGTAAAATGTCAGACTTATTATCCTATGCTGGATAGCGTTTCCAATATCTGGTATTTTACCATTAATGTTCAACCCCTAAGAGTGATGCAACAACTCAATTGCAATTATGGAAATTTCAATTCCGTTTCTTCGAATGTGTTGGTTACTATCGGGGATACCTTATTGAACGCAATCGATTACAAAATAGTTATGCAACAGGAATACAATCAACCTTTCAACGATTGTGTTTTCGGATTTATTCGAGAAGATACTACTTTGCAACGAGTGTATTTTCAGGATACACAATCAGGTCCTGAACAACTGTTATATGATTTTTCGATGTTGCAGGGCGATAGTATGTACATCGATTTTTTCAACAATTTCGGCTATTTCACTTCCGGGAATTATGTGCTCGACAGTATTGGATCGGTAACTATTCCTGCCGGTGTCAGAAGAATTTTCTATCTCAACAATCACAATGCTCCTTCACAGTTTCCATTGGAGTGGATTGAAAGTGTTGGACATCCGGGGCATACCATATACAATAAATCCGCTAATTTTTGGGGAGATTTGTTTACATGGATTTGTGTGGATAATGTATCAAGAGATTTTTACCAGTTGCTCACCTGTTATGAGCACAATTCGCAAAAAGTATATTTCGACTCCTGTGCTCACGCAAATGCTGTGAATAACTGGTGTTTCTTTTATGCCGATTCCTGCGATTATTTTAACATTTGTGGATCGGTGGAGGAAGTAGGAGCGGTGAGTAACTTTGCTGTTTCTCCCAATCCAGCCCAATTAAGTTCGCAGTTGATCATTGACGCTAATCTGGAGACTCGTGCCGAAGTAGTTATTTTTAGTATGGACGGTAGGCAATTATATAAATCGGAGCCAATTGAAATTCATCCGGGAAAAAATAAATTTCCATTGTCGACTGTTCAATACCGGCATGGCACATACGTTGTTGAACTGAAATTTAAAGATGGCTCAATTCATAAAAAAATGGTAGTGTTAAATTAATGAGTTTCTACAAACGACTGCTGTTTTTTTTACTGGGCATTTATTTTTCTCCTTCCGGGATAAATACTTCGTGCGCACAGGTTGCGAAACAGGGATTAACTATTTCCGGCCTCACCGATAACATTTTTATTTATACAACCTGGCAGGAAGTTGATGGAAAACCTTATCCGGCCAACGGCATGTACGCTGTAACCAATGAAGGAGTAATTATGGTGGATGCTCCTTGGGATACGATGCAGGTGCAACCGTTGTTAGATAGCATTCAACAGCGACACAATAAAAAAGTGATCCTCTGTATTGCAACGCATTATCATAGTGATAGAACAGGAGGATTTAATATGCTTGAACGCAATGGAGTTGCTACCTGGTCATCGGCTCTGACGAAATTATATTGTATAAAAAATAACGAGTCTGTTGCTACTCATATTTTTTTGAATGATACCACTTTTACTCTGGGAGATTTAACATTAATCACCTTCTATCCCGGCCCTGCACACGCTCCGGACAATATAGTTGTTTGGTTTCCTGCTCAAAAAATTCTTTACGGAGGGTGTATGATAAAAAGTACAGAATCCGGCACGCTGGGAAATCTCGCAGATGCAGATGTATTTAGTTGGCCGAAATCTATTCATAACATCGAAAAAAAATACCGGAAAGTAAACTATGTTATTCCGGGTCACGAAAGTTGGTCGTCAACAAATTCAATTCAGCACACTTTGCAAATGTTGAAAGAATATAAAAGCGGCAGATAAGTTCATATAGGATCTTATAACATCATCGGAATTTGAATTCATTGACATGTTATATATATTTAAATATCAACTAGTTACCAAAAAAGGAATTCTGAATCTTCATCATACTTTAGGCTGATTTTGTGAATTGTCGATAAATAAGGGATGTAAACTTTTGTTTATCAAGCAACTATTGTTAATTTAGTGATATCAAAAATTGGTTATCATGAAAAAACTACTACTCTCTTTATCCGCATTATTAGTACTTCTTCACCCTGCCATCTCGCAGCGATCTTTCGAGATGGGAGTATCTGGGGGTATTACCAACTATTTTGGTGATCTGGGAAATGAGACCTGGATACAAACGCAATCGACTCAACCGGGTGCTGCCATTACGTTCAGAAATTTTTTAGGGTCATCCGGTTTCTCCGGAAATTTATATCGTCCACTATCCGTTGAGGTACGTTTTTCATGGAACCGATTACAATACGATGAAACAAAACCTATTGGTGGACAACAAGGTTTTGAACTGCGCAATTTTGGAAGAGGATTAAGTTTCAGAAATGATTTGTTTGGTACAGCGGTTCATGTAACCTATACTTTATTTTCCAATGCACACATACCGTTATACAAACAAAATGCAGCTTTCTTTGTGTTTACCGGTATTGGAGTATACTATGGAAAACCTAAAGCGGATTTGTTTCGTGGCGATGTCGACATCAACAACAGGTATTTTTTCTGGCCCGATGGCACTGTACGTGATGCTGCTTACGAAGGACCAAAATCAGGTGGAAATATTATTGAGAAAGACGGTGTTTATGAAACCGAGCTTGCGAAATGGTTTACTGAAGGAAATGGATATAAAGGAGAGTCGAATAGAAAAACAGCCTATAAATATTGGAACGCTGCAATTCCAATGGGCTTCGGAATGCGTTACGGCTTATCGAAAAAATTAACCTTCTCCACTGAAATTGGATACTACATGTTCTTTACCGATTTTATTGATGACGCCAGCAACGCCTATCCAACCTATGCTGAAATAAATGCCAATTTCCCAAACGATCCTATCAAACAGGAAATAGCACTTTACGTTTCTGATCCAACCGGTTTTGGCAACAGCGGTTATCCTGGTCCGGCCACCAGTCCACGCGGTAACCCCGGCAAAAAAGATGCACACAGCTATGTCAACATCGAACTCGCTTATAAATTCG
Organism: Bacteroidia bacterium; assembly: GCA_038211525.1. GTDB lineage: Bacteria > Bacteroidota > Bacteroidia > AKYH767-A > OLB10 > JADKJB01. The sequence continues at coordinate 3,924 of JBBQVM010000135.1, read as the reverse complement.
AGTTCCATAAAGGAATACCGAAACTCTGGGGATCAAGGTAGCCAAATACTCATTAGTCAATTGAAGAATGAATTGATGAGTGAAGTTCCACAAACCCTTTTACAGTATAGAACTGTTGACCGCATTCACTATCGCATGAACGATAAAAAATTGGTATACAGAAATCATTTGTAATCAGGTCTAAATACTCCCTGTAAGAGCTGACCCAAGTTGATAACTAGAATCTATTCATATACTCGATGACTATCTGATGATTTATTAGTATCCTAACAAAAAAACTTTCAGCCTGCCACTTTAAACTTTTTGATAACTTTAAAGTCCAATTTTTTATATTTCAGACTCATGAAAATTCATTTTACTTTATTATTATTATTGCTGATGTTCACACTTCCCATGCGAAGTCAGTCACAAGCCCTTTATTTCCCACCGGTTTCTGGCGCTTCGTGGGATACGCTGTCGCCGTTATCATTAGGATGGTGTCCCGACAAAATTGATACACTTACTGATTTTCTTGCCACTAAAAACACGAAGGCATTCATCGTTTTAAAAGATGGGAAAATAGTTATTGAAAAGTATTTCGGTACCTTCACTGTTGATAGCTTGTGGTACTGGGCTTCGGCAGGTAAATCGCTGACAAGTTTTCTCACCGGAATTGCACAGCAGGATGGGATATTAAATATTAATGATACCGTTTCCAATTATCTGGGGAGTGGTTGGACCAGTTGCAGTTTATCCGATGAGCACCAGATTACGATTGCAGATCAGTTAAAAATGACCACAGGTTTCGACGACCAGGTTCCTGATCCCGATTGTACAGATCCTACCTGTTTGAACTGCATTGCGCCTGCCGGAACTCGATGGGCCTATCACAATGCTCCCTATCAGCTTGTACACGATGTAATTGAAAATGCTTCGGGCATGAGCTGGAACCAATACACCTTTTCCAAACTGAGTTTCCAAACAGGGATCACAGGCGCCTGGGTAGATCATATTTTTTATAGTAAGCCACGCATGGCTGCTCGTTTCGGACTACTTATTCAGGCTATGGGTAGCTGGAACGGGAATGTACTGCTCTCTGATACAACCTATTTTAACCAAATGATTAACACCTCCCAACCTATGAATCCTTCGTATGGATATCTGTGGTGGCTCAACGGCAAGGGCACTTACATGCTTCCCGGATTCCAACTCATCTTTCAGGGCGATCTTATCCCTGCCGCTCCTGCCGATATGATTGCGGCATTGGGTAAGAATGATCAAAAAATTTATGTGGTGCCATCCTTAGGACTAACGGTGGTGCGTATGGGTGATAGTGCCGGAGCTCCTTTTTTTGCCTTGTCAACATTCGACAATGACCTCTGGCTGAAATTAAACGATGACTTCTGCGGAACAAGTGCATTACCGGAAGTAAAAAGTTTGGATATCGTCATCTATCCTTCTCCTGCAAAAAATAAACTGTGGATAAAAAATCAGGGCACTGTTAACATCGAAAAAATGATAATAAGCGATGTCACAGGTAAAATTTGCAGCACCCTAACCTCGCCTATATTACCATACGACATTTCATCACTAAAGAGTGGTTTCTATTTTTGTTCCTTATATATTGCCTCTTCTAAAAAACCTATTGTGAGGAAATTATTGGTTCAAAAATAAATTGTTTTTTCGAAAAAAACTTTTTCTACGCAGAACTACAAATTACGAATACCTTTGGGGTTTCTAAAAAAATTCTCAGAAAAAGTATTCGTCCCCAACTGAACTTCGAATTCCCTTCAGGTAGGTATATACCAATTATAACTGGCTTTCTGGCTTCTCCGTAACGAAATCGATCTCCATTGAACTACATTTTACACTTGTGCTGAGCTTGTCGAATCATTCCCGTTTTTTGTATTCACGCATTTTTTATTCAACCACAAACTTTTTCACCAACCGCTCTTCTCCACACTCCAAACTCACCACGTACATCCCCTTCGCCCAACCTCCACAATTTAAATTCTTCGTAAAATAAGGCGGCGTAATTTTCCCGCTTTCGCTGAAGACTTCCTTGCCCATTAAATCATATACGCTCAGCCGGTAGGTTGTTCCACTCAGTTTATCGGCATTAATGAAAGCTGTTTGCCACTGTAGTGAATAATAAACATAGAGCCCCGATGATGCTACTGCTGCCACTGTTTCGTTAAGTGATGTTAACGTATCACACGGGCTACCGGCTAGTGGACCTAAATCATAATCGGGGTTATTAGGTAACCCCCAGTAAGTGCGCTTACCACCCAAATAAAAACTCCAGGGCTGGAAATCGCATGCAGCGCCGGCTGAATCGGGTGAGTTGATGACACTCAGGTTCATATTTTCCGGGTAGTACATAGTTGAATCGTATGGGTAATAATTCCAACCATTAGATTGGATCCATGCGCAGCTTAAATATATTTTGTCATCGGGCCCACGCTTTAAAGCGCCTATCGTATAAGGTGGTAAGGAAGTTTGCCAAATCAAAGTTTTACTTGCAAATATATTTGGTGCCCAAGTGTCGTATTGCCACAAACGACTAATGGGATTGGTAGATGAAGTAACATATAAAAATCTTCCATTGGGTGAAAATTCGTTAGAAAAAAAATAAGGGTATGGTGGTAATGAGGGAACATTCTCAATATTTGTTGAATTATAAACTACCCCTGTACACCTATCAAAATTATAAATTTCAAGTAACCCTCCCAATCCAGTGAATGCGAATTGATTTCCTTCTGTGTTTACGCTCAACTTTCCTGAGTTGGTTCCATTTAATGTTCCTACATTTTGAACCGGCATTGCAGTAATCCCGGAAGGAGAAATCAAAAAAAGATACCATGTGTTATTGCTTGTCTGTGTATTAAAAGTAGACTTTCTTACCATCAACCACCAATCCCTTCCATTGCCATGCCTGATCGCCGTTATACAGTCCACCATTAGAAAATTCAAAAGCTGTACATTTTTTTGTGTAACTGCACCTTGACCATTATTCAAATTCATATCTACTTCAGAAAACCACAAACCAGGATCAGTTGTAACACCAACAGAAAAAACATAATATTTCGAAGTGTCATCAGGAATAGGTATTATTGTCATTTCTTGATACCAACCTAATGCAACTATTGAATCTCCATTTACCATGATATCACCATTTGGATTATTAATTTCTCCATTTGTTACATATCCTGTGGCGAAGACGTCTATATCTGGAGATGCAGTAAATAATAATTGACCAGAAGTATTGCAAATTGAAGCACAACTGCCTCGTGACAATACAGAAGAGCTGATGGCTGTTGGAATTTGCAAATTCGAAAAATCAACCCCTGCATTGTGACCAAAACACCAAACATTGTTACGTTGCGCTGTTGCATTGATACACCACAGAAGCAAACAAATAAAAATCAAAATATTAAATGCAGCTTTCATTTATCTTAAAATATTAAACGATTTAGCATGAACTTGATTTTTATCATTAATGGTTCTCACAAAATAAATACCTTCTCTCAAATCTTCAAAATGGAGTTCAAAACTATTACCATTTACCGTTTCAAATAACACCATGTTTCCGGTGGAATTATAAACATATAAAGATTTAATTTTATCTCCATGATTTTGAAGCTTTACCATCACTCTACCGGTTGACGGATTGGGGTAAACTGAAATTGCGGTACTATTCACTGAATAGTTAGGTTCAGTAACAGCCGTGGTTTGATTGGCGATCCGGGAACCAACTATTGCTGGGTGCTTTTCTTTAAACAAAGCAGCTAATGCATAAAAATAGCTCTCGCCAATAGTAGAAATTGTCCCATCAGTTAAACTTTCCACAAAAGTGCTATCAGATGAGTCTAGAGTATCTGCAATGCTGATTTTATCAGAATAAAGCTGATAGTATTCTTTAAGGTAGGTTTCTAAATCGTTGTC
>JBBQVM010000134.1:0-8779 GCA_038211525.1 Bacteroidia bacterium | reverse complement strand
GCGGAATTGCTCAAGGAACTTACAATTTGATGGTTAAATCACAGGAAGGAATTGTTGTTAAAAAATTATCTGTGAATTAAATTGTATCGTTAAAATAAACTTAAATAAAAAAACCGTCGGTCGTTGACCGGCGGTTTTTTTATACACAGAAAAAGTTAGTGAGCTATTTCAAATGCGCCCAATCGTGCTTTTCAATATCATTAATACAATGAAAAAGTAATTCAATGCTACCTGCAATATCGTCTTTATCGGCCATTTCAATTACCTGATGAATGTGTCTTGTAGGGATAGAAATCGCACCGGCTATAGCACCAAATTTTCCATTACGTTGAATTCCTGCGGTATCGGTACCACCGGCTACAAGTATTTCGGGTTGCCATTTAATGTTGTGAGCAACGGCAGTATTTTTCATAAACTGCACCATTCTTGGGTCACAGATGGTGGCAGCATCCATAATTTTAATAGCAGTTCCGGCGCCTAATTTAGTCACCATTTCGTGAGGCTTAGCACCGGGTACATCAAATGCAATGGTAACATCAAGAGCAAATCCAAAATCGGGTTCAATATGATGAGCAGCAACACCTGCACCTCTCAACCCTACTTCTTCCTGAACAGTAAACACTGCATAAACATCATAAGGGTGCTTCTTCAGCTTACGTAATGTTTCAATCAAAATAAAAACAGATAGTCTGTTATCAAGTGATTTACAGTTCACACAATTGCCCATTTCAATCAGCTCCCTCTCACGAGTGATTGAATCACCAATGCTGATATATTTGATTACCTCATCATACCCCATTCCAAGGTCGATGAAGAAATCGCTGATGGCAGCGGGTTTCGATTTTTCTTCAGCACTCATAATATGAATAGGCTTACTTCCCATCACACCAATTACATCTTTTTTACCATGTACAATTACCCGCTGTGCAGTAAGTGTTTTAGGATCGAATCCACCAAGAGTATGAAACCGAAGAAATCCATGGTCATCAATATGAGTAACCATAAAACCAATTTCATCCATGTGAGCGGCAACCATTACTTTTTTATTAGATGCTCCTTTTTTTACAGCAGTAACATTTCCCATGTTATCAACTGAAATGGAATCGACAAGTGGAGTTATTTCGCGAAGCACTAATTCTCTCACACGCCCTTCATGACCGGGAGCACCGGCAATTTCACAAATTTCTTTTAGTAGATGAATGTTCAAACTCATAAATTATTTTATATAATTAAGCTTAATTGTATTGGCCATACTTCGTTCATCAAGTGGTGTACTGAAAACATTAATAACCATATCTCCTTCTTTGACCAGATCTTTTTCTTTGAGGAATGATTTAATTTCTGTGATAGTATTATCAGAACTTTCGTATTTATTGTAGTAAAATGCCCTAACTCCCCATACCAGACTGAGTGTATTCAGGATTTCAATGTTATCGGTAAAAATAAAAATATTGCAATTGGGGCGCTGACTAGAAATACGAAAGGCGGTATAACCGGAATGAGTCATAGCAATAATTCCTTTAGCACCCGATTGTTGCGACATAACACAAGCGTTAAAACAAACCGAATCGGAGATAAACGATTTGGAGTTTTTGATGGGCGGAATTAACCGGTTGTAAATATCGGCTTCCGTTTCAGCAATTTGAATTATTTTCGACATGGCCTCAATCACTTTCACAGGATAAGCGCCTACAGAGGTTTCAGCACTCAGCATTAAGGCATCGGCTCCATCAAAAACAGCGTTGGCAACGTCGTTGGTTTCGGCACGTGTAGGTCGGTAGCTGGTAATCATACTCTCCATCATTTGAGTAGCAATAATTACAGGCTTAGAAGCAGCAATGGATTTTCTCACCAGCATTTTCTGTATCACGGGCACTTTTTCCATGGCCATTTCAACACCTAAATCACCACGAGCCACCATAATTCCATCGGTAGCGGCAATAATATTATCGATATCGCGGATGGCTTCAGGTTTTTCAATTTTAGCGATCACTCTGGTACTTTTACCTTTCGCTTCAATGATTTCCTTCAGTTCAATAATATCTTTAGCATTTCGAACGAACGATAATCCGATCCATTCGATGTTATTTTCAAGAGCAAATTCAAGATCACTCTTATCTTTTTTGGTGAGCGACGGAAGAGAAATTTTGGTGTAAGGTAAATTCAGTCCTTTTTTAGAAGACAATATTCCACCATGAATAATTTTGGCAGTAACGGTATCCTTTTCATCCTTACTCATTACCTGCAACTCAATTTTACCGTCATCAATCAATACAGTATCACCTACATTCACATCCTGATGAAACAGTGGGTAACGAATCGGAATTATTTTATTGTCGCCAATACAATCATTAATAGTTAGCACAATGGTTTCATTTTCTACCAGGTTAACGGCATTATTCAACACTTCACCAATGCGTAATTTGGGTCCTTGAAGATCATATAGTATGGCTACTTTAAATTTCTTTTCACTGTTCAGTTTTCTCACAACATCAACTGCCTGCTGATGCATGGCATGATCGCCATGGGATGCGTTGATCCGGCAAACATCAACACCGGCTCTTATCATTTTCTCGAGCACCTCTTCCTGAATGGAAGCTGGTCCGAGAGTAGCAATAATTTTACTTTTTGTAATATTTATTTTCATTTTGAGGATTTACAAATTAACTTTCAAGAAAGAACAGGAAAGAATCAGCAGATTTTATTTTATAAGGATCCATTTCATAAACACCTGAAATTATCTCCACCTTACGTAAAGAAGTTATAAGATTTTTTGTTTTGAAATCTAGGGAGGCATCAGTAACAAGCACAAAAAAATCGATATTTTTATTTTCAGGTATCACAAAACCGGTTCCAGATTTATCACGGTTTGATAACACATGATAGGATTCAAAATCGTGGCCCTTGCTTTCGAAATAAGAATGACGTGTACTGGAACCGGGACGACCTGCAGGAAAGAGTACATCCTCTTTCCGCTGAAAATTCAAATTCAACAGTTGATTTAATTCGAAACACAATTTGTAATCCTTAAAACCACAGATGAGTCCCAGGAGCACAAAATTATACTCCCCTTCGAAATCGAGTTTAATAACCTTTTTTGACATGCCTTCTCCTACCGGAACCTAACCAATCCGGCAATATTATCTGCGAAGATACTGGTTATGAGGCGAACTCTATTTTAAAAAACTAAAAAATATGAACAAAATATCTTAAAGTTGTTTAAAACGGTAAGAAAGTGAAATGGCAAAGCCTCTGTTTTTAAATTTACGGTTGGCATCTTTAATATCAACCAGGCCCCAATAAGATTGTCCGCTCAACTCTACTCCGTCTTTGAGCATATAACCCATTGATAACAAAAAGCCTGCATCCAAAGTGGTGAAATCTGATCGTTCAGAGGTTACATCCGATTGCTCATTGTAGGTTAGTGAATTATTAATTATTTCGGTAGTAGTAGCATTGTATTTATGTATCGATTTTAATAGCAATGACGTGGAGATACCTGCACCAATTGAAACCTTACTCTCCATTCGATACTGAACCAATACGGGTAATGTGAAGTAATAGAGTTCTCTCTCATCCAGGCCTCTTTCATTAATGTAAATATTAGCGCCTTCGGTTCCAATCTGAGTAATATTATCGATTTTAGTTTTAGATCCCCTCATCGCTAAAAATGCGCCCGGTTCTACTGCGAACTCATCATTTAAAGCTACGCTTAAATAGCATCCGAAAGATGGCCCTCCTTTGTACGAAGGTTTAAGTTCCCTTTTATTATAATCACCTTTTATGGTTGAAAACAAAACTGAGGTTTCCGCGTGAAGCGAATATCTTATTTCTTCCGATAGGAAATTAAATTGTCCAAAAGCGAATGAGGTATGCAGGAGTACACCAACAATTGCTAACAGGATGATTTTATTTGTTTTGTAGAGTTGGTGCATTTTTCTTCCGGAAATTGTAATATTGCATTGTACGAAAAACTGTATGTAGGGTTATAATTTTTAATGAATATTATGGAGCTAAATATATTTTCAGATGATTATTTTATGAGAGCAGCTTTCGCAGAAGCTAAGGCTGCTTTTGATGATGATGAAATTCCTGTTGGTGCAGTGATAGTTTGCAAGAATCAAATTATTGCACGGGCACATAACATGACTGAAAAACTGAATGATGTTACCGCTCATGCGGAGATGATAGCTTTTACATCAGCAAGCAATTTCTTGGGTTCCAAATATCTTGAGGACTGTACTTTGTATGTTACGTTGGAACCTTGTAATATGTGCGCCGGTGCTGCCTTCTGGACACAAATTGATAGAATTGTTTATGGCGCTGCCGATGAAAAAAGGGGTTTTCGATTAACCTCCTCAAAAATGATTCATCCAAAAACAATTATTTCTGGTGGAGTAATGGCGAAGGAGAGCAGTGAACTACTGAAAGAATTTTTCCGACGGAAACGAGATCAGTAATTAGATGTTAATTGCAGTAAGCATATCGTTGGTAAGTGGTTTATTTAAAAACTTTTTCACCAGTCTGTTTTTATTGGCTCTGTTCAAATCTTTGAAACTATCTGAGGTCGACAACAAAATAATTTTGCATTTGCGGGTGATTTCATCACCCAATTTTTCGAACTCATCCAGAAACTGAAATCCATCCATTCCCGGCATCACAATATCCAGGAAAATCACCTCCGGCAGCTCCTCTGGCGAAGCGTTTTTAAGAAACTCCAATGTTTCCTTTGCTGATTCGAATTTATTCAACTTGAGAGCAAAACCGGCGCTCTCTATTAACTGAGTATTCACCATGTTATCCAATGGGTTGTCATCAACCAGCAGCACATTCTTGTATTTCACCGCAACTTCCATAATCACACCCATAATTTATTTTGAATTTTGAACCAGTTTTGAGAATTTCCTCAGCAAATCAGGATCGATATTATTTGGCAACTGGATAAGAAAGGTGGAGCCCTCGTTCACATGTGATTCCACCGATACTTTTCCTTTTAATTTTTTAACCATTTCTTTAACAATATAAAGTCCTAATCCCGACCCATCGGCTTTTGTCCCCGGAGCCCTGAAGAACATATCAAAAACCTTATTCAGATTTTCTTTCGCAATGCCAACACCGTTATCCTTAAAACACATCATCGCCCGAGTAGCTTCCACTTCAATAGAAATGGTCATTTGCGGATTTGTTTCATGACTATGCTGATACTTTATGGCATTCGAAATAATATTATTAAATATCACTAATATTTGTTTTTGATCATTATAAAAGGGAATCATTCCCTCAAATGTCGCATTCACCTTTAACTTGTGTGCTCCTTCGAGGTTTCTTAAATTATGTAAGGATTCATTTAGTACCGACTTAAAATCAATTTCAGCATTCTGAATTTTAAATCTGCCACTCCTTGTTATATTTATCATAAAATCAATTATTGAATTACTCTAAGTTTTACTTCTTCTACTTTATTGAAGATGGTTTTTCCAACATAGTTTTCATTTAACTCCATACAATAGGCATACATGCCAATGTATTTTGCTTCAGGAAAAGGAACAATCGAAAAACTAATTGAATAGTTATTGAATTCGATGGTTAAATCAGAAGGACGGTGGCTAAGTGCCGAATGAAATAACTCGGGGTAGCGCATCACTACTTCACCTGGTATTCGTTCATTCATTCTGCAATTCCAATACTTCATTAATGGTAATGCTGATAAATTGGCATAAATTAACCTGTTGTCCAAATCAAATCGGAATACAGGAAACAGTGCATCTTCTTGCTGTTGGTTGCTGTCCTTTTCTGTCATGTTTTTTCTTTTATAGTCTGGTTCATAAAAACGGTTACAACCATTATTAGATTCACAGGTTGTAAGCATTGCCTTTCTGATGTAACAAAATCACCTAATAAGTATCAAAATGAAGGCGATTAAATTTATAAACCGCCAATTTTGCTGAGAAAAAGAGAAAATAAATTAATTAGCACCTCAAAAAGATCTGTAAGAAAAGTGCACTTTTTGCACTTATTCTGATCTAAACAAAACTATTGATCCGGAAAAGAAATTTGCTAACAAAACCCAACAGATTTTGTTTGACGTATAGAATTGAACTATTCATTGATTAATTTTGCATCATTAAATAAAATAATTAAAAAAATAACATGCCTTATCCAGAACAAATATGTGCCCCTATGCGTGACGATCTCACCAGCGCGGGCTTTGAAGAATTAACAACTGCTGAACAAGTAGATCAAGTTATACCGGGTAGTGAAGGATCATTACTACTGGTTATCAACTCGGTGTGTGGATGTGCAGCAGGCACCGCTCGTCCGGGTGTAAAATTATCGCTACAAAAAAGTGATAAGAAGCCCTCAAAAATGGTAACGGTTTTTGCCGGACAAGATATTGATGCCACTAACCAGGCCCGCAAATATACTTTGCCTTATCCTCCCTCCTCGCCTAGTATCGCATTATTTAAAGATGGCAAGTTGGTCCATTTTGTTGAACGCCATCACATTGAGGGTCGTTCGGCTGAAATGATTGCTGAAAATCTATCCTCTGCTTTCGAAGAGTACTGTTAAAAAAAATCATTTAGGAATTACAGCCGGTTTATGACGCGTTAATTGTCTGAACCGGCTTTTCATTTACCTCATTTGCCGGATAACAACCATATTCGGTCAGGGTTTCCTGAATAACGTCGTGAACCTTTTTTTTAAGTTGTTCCAATTCATTATCGGTAAAGCCTTTGGTTTGAATGGGTTCATGAATAATAACTCGGGATGTGCCTGGTTGTCCTCCCGTTTTTTTACGAATACCATCCGGTAATAGCCTCCAATTATCCAAATAAACCACAGGTACAATCGGAATCTGTTTTTCAATAGCTAATTTGAAGGCTCCATTTTTATAACGACCCAGCATGGGTGCACAAGCAGGAATGGTTGCCTCCGGAAAAATTGCAATGCTAATTCCTTTGTCTATATCGCTCCCTGCACGTATAAACGCCTTGTGCGAACCAATAATACTGGAGCGATCGACGAGTATGTTCATGTTTTCGAAAAACTTATTGAAAAAGGGCACCTTTTTAAGCTCGGCCTTACCCATAAAATGGAAGTAATTGGGAATTGCAAGATAAGTCGTAACAATATCGAGAAACGAAGCGTGGTTTGGACAAATAATATAGGCTTGTTTGGGATCTAAAACAGGTGATGATAGTACTTTGCATCTAATTCCAACATTAAACAGAATTAGGTTGGCCCACACCTTTTTCAGCTTAAAAACCTTACCAAACCATTTTTCGCGCGAAAGCAAAATATAGAATATGGGATAAAGTAAAATGAACGTGAGTATCCCATTAAAAAAAAAGAGAAAACGCCAAATTTTCCGCAGTAGCAACCTGAAAAAATTCATACAGCGAAATTAGGCATTTTTTGTAATTTTGCAGGCATGGAAACAGTAGTAAGTGGTATTCGGTCAACAGGAAATCTTCACCTGGGCAATTATTTTGGTGCGATGGCAAATTTTCTCAAAATGCAGCACGAATACAACTGCTTTTTTTTTATTGCCGATTACCATTCGTTGACTACGCATCCTACCCCGGGCGATTTAAAAAAAACGGTACGACAAGTTTTGGCTGAATATCTGGCTTGCGGGATTGATCCTGAAGTGAGTACTATTTATGTGCAAAGTGATTTACCGGAGACTGCAGAACTCTACCTGTTGCTGAATATGAACGCTTATGTAGGTGAATTGGAGCGCTGTACGTCCTTTAAAGATAAAATCAGGCAAATGCCCGACAATATAAACGCCGGATTGTTGACTTATCCCACCCTGATGGCAGCAGATATTCTTATTCATAAAGCAGTGAAAGTGCCTGTTGGAAAAGATCAAGAACAACACTTGGAAATGGCCAGAACCTTTGCCAATCGCTTTAATCGGCTTTATCAAACCGAGACTTTTCCCGAACCTTATGCTTTTAATTTCGGACAAACGCTGGTGAAGGTTCCGGGTTTGGATGGATCGGGCAAGATGGGCAAATCGGAAGGAGAGGGAAATGCAGTATTTCTGGCCGATGAGCCTGAAGTTATTCGTAAAAAAGTAATGCGCGCTGTGACCGATTCCGGCCCCACCGAACCTAATCAGGAGAAAGCTGAATCGGTTAAAAATTTATTTACCCTAATGAGCCTTGTTGCCAGTGATGACACCCAACAATTCTTTAACGAAAAATACAACAATTGCACTATACGATACGGCGACATGAAGAAACAGTTGGCTGAAGATATGATCCTCTTTACCACGCCTATTCGCGATAAAATAAATGCCATATACAACGATGAGATTTTGCTGAATAAGGTAATGAATTTGGGTGAAGAAAAAGCCCGGGCCAGTGCCTCCAAAACCATCAACGAAGTTCGAAAGACTATCGGCTTCCGTAAATAACCTGTTGCTGTTGCTGCAAAGGTGAAATTAGTCAACAAACACTTATCAACAGGGTTGTAATCTACCTCACAAAGGGGTAACTTTGCACCCAATTTCAAAATGGAGAAAACCATTGCCATAAACAAACAGGTTTCGCTTTCTGCAAAGATCCGCGACTATGCACAACTCACCAAAATGAGGTTGTCGCTGCTTGTTGTTTTTTCCGCTGCGCTGGCCTTTTTAATAGGAAGCACAGGCGCTGTAGATTGGATAAAATTTTCCTTGTTAATCTTAGGTGGATTTCTGGTAACCGGATCAGCCAACGCAATTAACCAGGTTATAGAGCGCGATCTGGATAAACTGATGGATCGCACC
>JBBQVM010000133.1:0-8790 GCA_038211525.1 Bacteroidia bacterium | reverse complement strand
GATGAAACAGACCGACGTACTCATAGTAGAAGATCACGAAAATATAAGAGATGGATTAGTTTTTATTGTCAATTCAGCAGAAAATTTGAATTGCATGGGAGCTGTTTCGTCGGGTGAGGCAGCATTAAAATTTGTAGAGGCGCATCATCCTGAAATTGTATTAATGGACATCAATTTACCCGGCATGAGTGGAATTGAGTGCACCAAAATAATTAAATCGGCACACCCCAATACCTTAGTAATGATGTGTACCATTTATGAAGACGATGAAAAAATTTTTAAGGCACTTGCCGTTGGTGCCAGTGGATACATTTTGAAAAAGAGCTCCTCCGGCGAAGTGCTCGATGCAATTAGTCAATTATTGGTAGGCGGAGCTCCTATGAGTAGTCAGATTGCACGAAAGGTCGTGAACTACTTTCACAGCTCCACGGCAACAATGAACGATTCAGAAGGAATCACCGAAAGGGAAGTTGAAATACTTACATTACTCTCTAACGGGTTCAGAAATAAAGAAATAGCCGATAAACTTTTTATCTCCTTACATACGGTAAAGTCGCATATTTATAATATTTATCAAAAACTGCATGTCCAAAGCAGAATTGAGGCCGTGAACAAGTTCAGAGGCATGAATAATGCCAATACGATGTAAAACAATTGTTTACGAGTTTATTTGAATTTATATCAAATTCATACTTTTTACCTATTTTCAGTTTATCCGCACTAATCTACCTTTAACTCGGTTTTATAGTTGAATAAAGTTGTCTTTCATTAAATTCTAAACTGCAGGAACAAAGAAGATTAATTTACCTAACCAGTTCTCTTTATTTGTTCCCTTATGTTTTTTGTGTGCTACAAGGCGGTCAAGTTGTTGACCGCCTTGATTTTCTTTATACCAATTCAGTTTTTGGTTTTGGGAGAATTAGAAAATCGGAGTTGGTTTTCTAAAAATTTAATATACTCCTCCCGTAAAGGTAAAAGGTAATTTTAAGAAAAGTATACCTTTCTCGGCAAAAAATATTACTACTTTACAAACTGAGAAAAGACTTCTGTAAATTCTTTATCGGTAACTTTTGTTCCGGGACTAAAAAAAGTAACAACACGTCCCTCTTTATCTATCAAGAATTTTTGAAAGTTCCATTTCACCGGTGCATCTACAACTCCATTTTCTTCTTTTGTAGTCAGGAATTTATAGAGTGGTGCCATGTCTTTTCCTTTAACAGATATTTTAGAAAACATAGGAAATGTTACGCCGTAATTTTTAGTACAAAAGGTTTTTATGTCAGCATCGGTTCCTGGCTCCTGAGAGAGAAAATTATTAGCGGGAAATCCGAGGATCACAAAATTTTTATCTTTATTTTTATCATACAAAGCTTGTAAATCTTCATACTGTGGAGTATGTCCGCATTTGCTGGCAACATTAACGATCAAGATTACTTTCCCTTTATATTTTGAAAGATCAACAGGCTTTTCATCAATATCATTCATTGTAAATTGATAGACGGTTTTAGTTACATTATCCGCCTTCTTATCCATATAATTTTCAATGTCTCCGCCTTTACTTCCAAATAAACCAAAAAATCCAAACATAACTGTGATGATAGCAAACATAGTGATACTTATTAGTGAAATATAAATTTTACTTTTTTTATTCAAGAAGTGCTTATTTTGAAATCAGCAAAATAATAAGGTAAGAACAATCTTAAAATGGAATTGTTTCAACAATTTTAAATAATTACATCAATTCTCACCGATACCATGACAGTTTTTAAATTTCTTCCCACTTCCACAAGGACAAGGATCATTTCTTCCCACTTTAGGCTCGGCTCTTACAGGTTGCACTTTTTGTTGCGCGGGTTGTTGTCCTTCGCTGTTACCTCCTGAGGCAATAGATGCTCCGGCGGGAACTTCTTCGTGTGAAGTTTTTAATTTACTTAAATCGGTGCGTTGCGGTGGACGAGCTTCACGCACATTGGCGGGATCCTGTGCAGGGATGAATGCTTTGAATAAAAATGAAATTACATCGCGGTTAATTTCTTCCAACATTTTTTTGAATAACTCAAACGATTCAAATTTGTAAATCAGCAACGGATCTTTTTGTTCGTAAACAGCGTTCTGTACAGATGTTTTCAATTCATCCATTTCGCGAAGATGTTCCTTCCAGGCATCATCAATATTAGCAAGTGAAATCGTTCTTTCAAGAGCAGCCATCATTTCAGCACCCTTCGATTCAAACGCTTTTTTAAGATTTACAATAATCTGCGCCTGCTTCATGCCATCCGTAAAGGGAACTACAATATTTTCAATTGTTTGTCCCTGGTTTTGGAAGAGCTGATTAATTACCGGTGTTGCTTTGGTTGCAATTAACGATCCTTTATCAGTGTAATGTTGACGTGCTGCAGCATATATTTTTGATGCAAGTTCTTCTGCTTTTATTTTCAAAAATTCTTGCTGATCAATAGGAGAATCGATAGAGAAAGCTCGTATCGTTTCCATTTTGAAATCATCGTAATCGCGTTGTTCCGCATAGGAGTTGGCAATGCTCTCACTCAAATCATACATCATGTTATCGAGATCAAGCGAAAGTCGTTCACCAAATAATGCATGGCGACGTTTTTTGTAAATAACCTCACGTTGCGAGTTCATAACATCATCGTACTCCAGCAATCTTTTGCGGATACCGAAATTGTTTTCTTCTACTTTTTTCTGTGCACGTTCAATCGATTTGGTGATCATAGAATGTTGAATCACTTCACCTTCTTTGATTCCCATTCTATCCATTAACTTCGCAATTCGTTCGGATCCAAACAAACGCATTAAGTTATCTTCGAGTGAAACAAAAAACTGTGTCGAGCCCGGATCCCCTTGTCGTCCGGAACGTCCTCTTAACTGACGATCGACGCGACGTGATTCGTGACGCTCGGTACCGATGATAGCGAGTCCACCCGCTTCTTTCACTCCTGAACCTAATTTAATATCGGTACCACGACCGGCCATGTTAGTAGCAATGGTAACGGTTCCCGACTGTCCTGCTTCAGCAACCACCTCTGCTTCACGCTGGTGCATTTTAGCGTTCAATACATTGTGTTTGATGTTTCGAAGTTTCAACATCCTGCTAAGCAATTCTGAAATTTCTACGGAAGTAGTACCCACCAGCACCGGTCTGCCTGCCGTAGTAAGCCCAACAATTTCATCAATTACTGCATTGTATTTTTCACGTGTTGTTTTATAAACTAAATCTTCACGATCATCTCTTACAATTTTTCTGTTGGTAGGAATAACTACTACATCCAGTTCATAAATAGACCAGAATTCACCTGCTTCTGTTTCAGCAGTACCTGTCATACCGGCCAGCTTGTGATACATCCTGAAATAATTCTGTAAAGTAACGGTTGCGTAGGTTTGCGTTGCAGCTTCAATCTTTACATTTTCTTTTGCTTCAATCGCCTGATGCAAACCGTCGGAGTAACGTCGGCCATCTAACACACGACCGGTTTGTTCATCAACAATTTTTACTTTACTATCAGCAATAATATATTCAACATCTTTTTCGTAAAGTGTGTAGGCTTTCAACAATTGATTGATGGTGTGAATACGTTCCGATTTCATAGCGAAATCACGCATGAGCGTATCCTTTTGTTCTAACTTTTCCTGTGCGGATGCATTTGATTTTTCTATCTCAGCAATCACAGAACCAACATCAGGCATCACAAAGAAATGCGCATCTTCACCACTACTGGTTATCAGGTCAACACCTTTTTCGGTAAGCTCAATGTTATTATTTTTTTCATCAATAACAAAATACAATTCAGCATCTACAATATGCATATCACGTTGCTGATCCTGCAAATACCTATTTTCTGTTTTCTGCAAAAGTGCACGAACACCTTGTTCAGAAAGAAATTTTATTAATGCTTTATTTTTTGGAAGTCCACGGAAGGCGCGGTAAAGTGGTAATCCTGCTTCGTCATCTTTGTTGTCGGCAATTTTTTTCTTTGCATCAGCAATAACCGTGTTAATGTAATTTCTTTGCGTGTTCACCAGTAATTCTATTCGTGGTTTCAATGCAAAAAATTCATGAAGATCACCCTTAGGAGTTGGACCGGAAATAATTAATGGAGTACGAGCGTCATCAATCAATACCGAATCTACCTCATCCACAATAGCGTAATGGTGTCCGCGTTGCACCATGTCTTCAGGGCTACGTGCCATGTTATCGCGCAGGTAATCAAAACCAAATTCATTGTTAGTTCCGTAGGTGATATCCGAGTTGTAAGCGCGTTTACGTTCGTCGGAATTAGGTTGATATTTATCGATGCAATCGAAGGTGAGTCCTAAAAATTCGAACAGCGGACCGTTCCATTCACTATCTCTTTTCGCAAGGTAATCGTTCACGGTAACAATGTGAACGCCCTTGCCGGGAAGTGCATTGAGATAGATTGGTAATGTTGCAACAAGAGTTTTTCCTTCACCGGTTGCCATCTCAGCAATTTTTCCCTGATGCAAAACCGAACCACCAATCAACTGCACATCGTAATGCACCATGTTCCAAGTGACTTCATTTCCTGCAGCCATCCAAGTGTTGGAATAGGTGGCTTGATCACCATCAATGGTAATGTAGTTTTTCTTTACGGATAAATCACGGTCGTGCTGTGAAGCAGTAACTTTTATTTCAGAATTAGTGGTAAATCTTCTTGCAGTTTCACGAACAACAGCAAATGCTTCAGGAAGAATTTCCTGCAAAAGTTCTTCAATTTTTTTATTCTCTTCTTTTTTCAGGTCATCAATTTTGCGATAGAGGTCTTCCTTTTCCATGAGGTCCATGTTAGGTTGACTATCGATGTTGTTATTGATGTCATCAATTTCTTTCAGCGTATCTTTTGTAAATTCTGAAATTTTATTTTTGAATTCATTTGTTTTTGCGCGCAATTGATCGTGACTCAATTGACTGATGATGGCTTCTGCATTTTTAATGCTTTCCACCATTGGCACTAATTCTTTTAAGTCTCTTTCTGACTTATTTCCAAAAACTTTCGAGATGGTTTTATTGATAAAATCGATCATGGTATAAATGCTTAAATATCCTAATATGTAACGGTTTGGATAGGAATCGGCAAAGGTACTGATTTATTGATGATTTGGGTATGAGCCCCACATTATACCTTGGTTATGAATTAAATACAAAAAGGCTCAATTCTTTGCGGAAGCTGCCAGGTTGAGGTTGCGGATGGAGGGAGCCCATTTGTACGAAGCCAGCACGACCAGAATAGTCATGGTGCCTCCAAAAATTACGGAGGGAATAAGTCCCATCAAACGGGCGGTGAGACCCGATTCAAAAGCTCCAATTTCATTCGACGAGCCGATAAAAATGGTATTCACTGCCGACACCCTGCCTCTCATCGCATCAGGCGTGAGTGTTTGCATAATGGTAGAACGAATTACCACACTCACACTATCCAGCATCCCGCTTAAAGCGAGCAAGCCAAATGAGAGGTAAAAATTACGGGAAAGGGCAAAAAGAATCATACAAATACCAAATCCCGCCACAGAAAAAAGCAATTTTTTACCTGCATTCACCACCGGAGGGCGGAAAGCCAATACCAACGCCATTATGACGGCTCCCAATGCCGGAGCGGCACGCAAAAAACCTAGTCCCTGAGCACCCGTGCCCAACACCTGACCGGCAAACATGGGTAACAGCGCAACGGCACCGCCAAATAACACTGCAAATAAATCGAGTGTAATGGCAGATAACATGACCTGGTTTCCAAAAACAAATTTTACACCCGATGTTAAACTTTCCAGCAAAGGTATTGGCGGTCCGGTTTGTGAAATTGGTTTTGAGCCTATTTGTGTGTAACATAAAAATGCCGCTGCTATAAAAAAACAAACAATGGCACTGGCCACAAATGGTCCGTTGAAACCATAAATTAATCCACCAATTGCAGGTCCCGCAACAGCACCCGATTGCCATATCGAACTGCTCCATGCACTTGCATTAGCATAAAGTTTTTTAGGAACCAGTTGTGAGGCAAATGCGGCAATGGTAGGACCAAGAACACCACGAGCTACGCCGGTAAAAAAAATCATAGCGTAAACAGGAAGTGTTCCGTATTTTATAAAATTATTGTGCGCATCAAATGTGAATAAAGTTAAGAGCGAAGAAATGACTATTAACATCACCAGAAAAAAAAGAATTAATTTTTTACGATTGTATTTGTCGGCAAGATGTCCTCCAAAAAGTGCAATTGAAATAGCCGGAATAGCTTCGGCTAATCCAATTAACCCAAGTGAAAAAGCATCTTTGGTAAAATTATAAATCAGCCATCCAAAAATCACGGCTTGCATTTGCCACCCAATGGTAAGTGTAAAACGTGCAAGTATAAACCAGCGGTACTCTGCTATTTTAAGAGCATCGTATGCATGGTGATTAAATATATTGCGAAATGATTTAATGCGCTTGTGTGTTAATTTTACCAACCACATTTAAGTGGAGAACAGAAAAGCAAATTTTAAACTGAAATATCACAATTTACAATGAAGCGAGACTTTGATAGTTCATATTTTAATTACCGGATTTTATCCAGCAAAAAAAGTTCTCAAATTCATTTAGCCAATAACTCACTTACCGGTCGTGATGCAATTGTACATACCAAAACTGCATCTGGCAGACCACCTAATTTGTTACCAAATCACTTTTTCAATATTCATCTTCATTGAAGAAAAAATCATCCTTGGTGGGATAATCGGGCCAGATTTCTTCAATACTTTCATAGGCTTCACCTTCATCTTCCAATTCCTGTAAATTTTCAATAACTTCTAGTGGAGCACCTGAACGTATAGCGTAATCGATAAGTTCGTCTTTGGTAGCAGGCCATGGAGCATCCTCGAGGTGTGATGCCAATTCTAAAGTCCAGTACATGCTTATAATTTATTAAAGGTTAATATTCGGTTGGTTTCATTCCCTTTTTCGAAGGCGTGCAAAAATAAAAAAATTGAACCTATTATAGTAAAAAACTTAATAACCGACTAAAGCCTTGGTTTCCAGGCAATTTCGTTTTTCCCCTGATCATAAATCGCTTTTCTTGACAACACAAACAGGTAATCGGAGAGCCTGTTTAGGTAAACCAGCACCAGCGCATTCACCTCATTCTCTTCAGAAAGGTGACTTACGAGCCGTTCGCTCCTCCGGCAAACGCATCTTGCCAGGTGACACCAGGAAGAATTAGGATGTCCGCCCGGAAGGATGAATGATTTTAGTTCAGGGAGCGTTTCATTCATACGATCGATTTCCTTTTCCAGCAGTACAACATCACTCTCATTTAAGTCGGGTAATGTCATGCGAGATTTAACGGGATCAGCGGCGAGGAGTGAACCGATAGTAAAGAGCCGATCTTGAATTTCTTTCAATATATCTACAACTTGTTCTTCCTGCAAATGATCACGAATCATTCCTATGTAGGAATTTAATTCATCAATTGTGCCGTACGTTTCAATACGAAGATGATGCTTTGGTACGCGTGTTCCACCTATGAGTGATGTATTGCCTGAGTCGCCGGTTTTGGTATATATTTTCATAGCATAAAATCCAATTAGTAATTGTAAAAAGTAAAAAAATTATTGTGCGGCCAGGCGCATTGCTTTGGCGGAAATAATTTTATCATTAAGCATATCCGATTCAATATTGCCATCTCTTAATCGAATAATTCGGTGTGCATGACGGGCAATATCTTCTTCGTGTGTTACTACAACAATGGTATTTCCTTTTTGATGAATCTCTTCAAAGAGAATCATAATTTCTTCGGAGGTTTTGGAATCCAGATTTCCTGTTGGCTCATCGGCCAAAATAATGGATGGATTGTTAACTAAAGCTCTTGCAACGGCCACCCTTTGACGTTGTCCGCCCGATAATTCATTAGGGCGGTGTTTGATGCGATCGCCTAAGCCTACATCGGTAAGTGATTTAGAAGCACGTTCCTCACGATCGGTTTTTGAAACGCCGGCATAAACAAGAGGTAATGCAACATTTTCCAAAGCGGTAGAACGAGGTAGTAGGTTGAAGGTCTGGAATACAAAACCGATTTCCTTGTTACGTACTTCGGCAAGCTCATTATCACTCATTTTACTCACATTAATTCCTCTTAACACGTATTCCCCACCCGAAGGAGTATCCAAACAACCTATAATGTTCATTAATGTAGATTTTCCTGAACCCGATGAACCCATAAGTGCCACATATTCATTCTTGTAAATAGTAGTTGTAATGGAACGCAAAGCGTGAATCGTTTCCGTTCCAACGGTGTATTGACGAGAAATATTTTTTAAATTGATAACGGCATCCATGGGAATGTGAATTTTGAACAAATGTAAGGGAAATAGTTTTACGGATGGGATTTGGTTTTTACGATGGGAATTGGTTTTACGAAGGGAGTTCGTTTTGAAAGATACGGATTGGGAAATTATTTTACGATGGGCATAGGTTTTTAAAGATACGGATTACGGATTTTTACGGATTACGGATAAGGGTTTTTGATTTGCGATTGTGATCTCGTTTTGTTGATACGGATTACGGATTAAGAAATTATTTTACTATGGGCATTGGTTTTTAAAGATACGGATTACGGATTAAGAAATTATTTTACTATGGGCATTGGTTTTTAAAGATACGGATTACGGATTTTTACGGATTACGGATAAGGGTTTTTGATTTGCGATTGTGATCTCGTTTTGTTGATACGGATTACGGATTTTTACGGATTACGGATTAGGGTTTTTGATTTGCGATTGTGATCT
>JBBQVM010000132.1:0-8806 GCA_038211525.1 Bacteroidia bacterium | reverse complement strand
TACATAATTATGTACATAAATCTAAAATAATATGTTAACTACTACAATTTCTGATTTTCGAAAAGATATTAAAAGATACCTTGACCGGGTGACCGAAAACTTTGAAACTTTGATCATTAACAGAGGGAAAGATAACGGCGTTGTCATTATGTCTTTAGATGAATACAATTCTCTAAGTGCAACCAATCATGAATACTCTTCAAAGGCGAATGAGAAGCGATTGGATTCAGCAATTGAAAAACTAAAAAAGGGAAAATCGGTTCAAAAAGATTTGATTGATCCATGAAGTATGTTTTTGTTGATGAATCATGGGAGGATTATTTATATTGGCTAAAGAATGATAAAAAAATGACGGCCAAAATTAATTCTCTTCTTAAAGACATTTCTCGAAATCCATTTTCCGGTATAGGTAAACCTGAACCTTTAAAATTTAAATACAAGGGATTTTGGTCACGGAGGATTGATGGCGAACACCGATTAATTTATCAAGTGAAAGATGATGAAATTCTTATTGCAAAGTGCAGATTTCATTATGATTGAATGAAAACTTAAAGAATAAAATTTTAGTCTAACAACTCACTCAAAAAGCAGTTCTGTATTCTACACTCAAATTTCATTAACTCCCAAAAGACTAAAAATTGTTTTTATGTGGTAGGAAATTTTTATTAATTGCTTTTTGTACAAATTTTTTGACTTAAAACTTTTTCAATTTGTCACTTTAAGCTTATCTTCCATCGGCAAGTTTAGGAGGGCGCTTGTCACTTAGTTCCGCAAACAACCTCACAACCTCTACAGCCTCCTTTACATCATGAACTCTCAAAATGGATGCGCCGTTCATAAGAGCGGCCATATTCAAGGCAGTAGTGCCGTTTAATGCTTTGTCAGGGTTAATTTTCAATACTTTACAAATCATCGACTTCCTTGAAATTCCAGCCAAAACCGGACAACCTGTAATTTTGAAATAATTCAGGTTCTTTAAAATCGAAAAATTATGATCCACTGTTTTTCCAAAACCAAATCCGGGGTCGATAATAATGTCCTTCACACCAAATTTTCTTAATTCAGAAATTTTATTCAACAGGAAAGTGCTTATTTCAGTCACTACATTGTTGTATTGGGGATTAACTTGCATCGTTTTGGGTTCGCCCTGCATGTGCATTAGAATGTAAGGCACTTGTAACGATCCAACAATCGGGAAGATTTCAGCATCATAATTTCCGCCTGAAACATCGTTAATTAGAGATGCTCCGGCTGAAATTGCAGCAAAGGCTACGGCGGATCTGAAGGTATCAATGGATAATATGATATCGGGGAACTTCTGTAAAATAGCATCAATGACTGGTTGAACACGTTTTAATTCAAGCTTTTCCGAAATAATTTTAGCCCCGGGTCTGGTCGATTGGGCTCCAATATCAACAATTGTAGCGCCTTCTTTAACCATTTTGCCAACCTGTTTAATTATTGCCTTTTCTTCGGTAAATTTGCCACCATCATGAAATGAATCGGGAGTGATGTTAATTATTCCCATTACCACCGGATTGGTCAAATCGAGTAGCTTTCCGCGGCAATTAAGAAGGGTTCCTGAATTAAGAACAGACTGACTTTGCTTCATTTTCATTAAAATTACATTTTCATTAACCTAATTTGCCACAAATTGTATGGGCAATTAACAGTTTACTGATGAATACACAGGCCATTATGGAAAATATGCCCGATTTAACCGCCACACAATTCGACAATGCCGTAGCAGAGTGCAAATATATATTTACTGCTAAAATGAAAGACTATGGTAGTGCATGGCGTATTTTGAGATTGAGTTCCATTACGGATCAGATGTTTATTAAGGCTCAACGGATCAGGAGCATTGAAGAAAAAGGAGTTCAGAAAGTGGAAGAGGGCATTCAGTCGGAATACAAAGGTATCATTAACTACGCAGTAATTGCACTTATTCAGCACGAGCATGGTGTTGCCGACAAACCTGATTTAAGTTCAGAAGATGCGGAGAAGATGTTCAATAAACATATTGAGAACTCTAAACTGCTGATGGAGGATAAAAATCATGATTATGGCGAGGCTTGGCGAAAAATGCGAGTGAGTTCCATTACTGATTTGATCTTGATGAAACTGCTTCGTGTAAAGCAAATTGAAGATAACAACGGTGCCACCCTAATTTCTGAAGGAATTGATGCAAACTATTATGATATCATCAATTATTCGATTTTTGCATTGATAAAGTTAATGGATAAAAAATAGCTAAAAATTATGATGAAACAACTCAGTTGGATTTCCCGAATTCTTGTAGGTGCATTGTTTATTGTATCCGGTTTAATTAAAGCGAATGATGCCATTGGATTTTCATACAAGCTCGAAGAGTATTTTACTGTTTTCGGTACCCCATGGATGAACAATTATGCACTTTTTCTGGCTGCATTCATTTGTGTGTTGGAGATTGTACTTGGAGTTGCGGTTATTTTTGGTACGCGCATGGTTACTGTGGCCTGGCTGCTGTTATTGATGATCTTATTTTTTACTTTTCTCACTTTTTACTCGGCCTATTTTAATAAGGTTACAGATTGTGGCTGCTTTGGCGATGCACTTAAATTAACACCTTGGCAATCGTTTACTAAGGATGTGGTGCTGCTCTTTTTTGTCAGCATTATTTTTATCGATAGAAAGAATATTCATCACAAAGATTTTAAATCCGATTCCATCAATTCAATGGTGGCCCTTGCACTCATAGCATTTTTTAGCTTGTACGTGATAAATTGGGCCTTCCCGGTGATTTTTTCTGCAGGTTTACTTTTTGCAACTATCATGCTGAAGCAACTTCTTACTAAAATGCCAAACGCTATTGTGTTGGGATTATCAGGACTACTTTCGGTCTCATTTACTTACTATTGTCTGAACCATCTTCCCGTAAAAGATTTTAGGCCTTATGCAATTGGTAAAAACATTATGGAGGGTATGCAACATCCTGCAGATGCTCCAAAGGACAGTGTGGTGATGACTTTTCAGTACAAGAAGGATGGAAAAATGTTTGAATTTACCGCCGACAAGTTACCTGAAGATCTGGATGCTTATGAGTTTGTTGATCGGATTGATAAGGTTATAGTACCAGGTTACGTTCCACCAATTCATGATTTTACCATTACTGATGTGGCAGGACAAGATTATACAGAGGGTTTTTTATCACAACCCGATTACACTTTTATGCTGGTAGCCTATGACTTTACTAAAACCGAAAAATCGGTACAGGATAAAATTAATACATTTGTAAAAGAGTGTGATTCACATGGCGTTAAATTTTATGGAGTCACCTCCACATCGTCTGAAGAAACGGATATATTACGGCATGAATACGAAAGTATGTTTCCCTATTATTTTTGTGATGCAACTACTTTAAAAACTATTATTAGGTCAAATCCCGGATTATTAATGTTGAAAGAGGGTACTATTATTAATAAATGGCATTTTAATGATTTTCCATCCTTTGCGGATGTAAATGCGCAGTATTTGAAGAAACAATAATAAATCAAAACTGGATGGTTCGGTTCCTGGTAAGAAAGCTTTTGTATGGCTTACTGGTTTTGGCCGGCGTTGTATCCATTGTATTTTTTCTGTTTAACATTTTGCCCGGCGATCCTGCCAGAATGATGTTGGGACAGCGTGCCGATGTTTCGAGCATTGAAAATATAAACAGAGAGCTGGGACGCGATAAGAGTTTATTGACTCAATTTGGGATGTACCTCAATGATCTTTCACCTGTTTCTATTCAGCAAACCTCCGATCCTAAGTCGGTTTTTTATGCTTCCGCAGATAAGTATGGAAAATTTGTTACGCTACTGCATGTCTCTAATCACGCTATCATTTTAAAGCGACCTTACCTGCGCCGTTCTTATCAAACGCAGCAGTTAGTTACTGAAGTGATTGGGGATGCCATGCCCGGAACTGTAATTTTAGCTATAACAGCGTTGTTGTTTGCCACCTTTGCTGGGATAGGATTGGGAATAATAGCGGCTTTAAAAAAGAGCAAAGTAGCCGATCATCTTATTAGCATGCTCGCTGTTGTTGGTATGGCCGTTCCATCTTTCTTTGCAGGGATTGTAATTGCCTGGATATTTGGATTTGTTTTAACAGATTACACCGGCTTGAACATGACAGGCAGCCTGTTCAGCATTGATCCATTTAACGGAAGAGTATTGGAAATTAAAAACCTCATTCTACCTGCTTTCACCCTCGGAATTCGTCCGCTTTCAGTAATAGTACAACTTACCAGAAGTTCCATGTTAGATGTGCTTTCGCAGGATTACATCCGCACAGCAAAAGCAAAAGGGCTTTCTAAGTCGTTTATTGTTGTGAAGCATGCGCTTAGAAATGCACTCAATCCGGTATTGACTGCAGTGTCAGGATGGTTTGGGTCGTTGCTTGCGGGAGCAGTTTTTATTGAATATATTTTTGGTTGGAAAGGTATTGGAAAAGTTACTGTAGATAGCTTGGAAAGTTATGATTTTCCGGTGGTGATGGGAGCCGTTTTGGTTATTTCATTAATATTTATTGTCATTAACATATTGGTTGATTTACTTTACGGAGTCTTGGATCCACGAGTGAGAATCAATTAGAATTGGTGTGTTATCACCCACGTTTTATAGTTGAAAAATTGAATTATGAGAGAGAAAATTGTTGTAGGTAACTGGAAAATGAATTGCGATCGCGAAGAGGCGCTGGCATTGGTTTCTGAAATTTCAGGCATGCTTAAAAATGAAAAAAATAATGATGTTAAGGTAATAGTGGCGCCTCCGTTTGTACACATTGGTTCGGTTTCACAACTGGTAAACAATACCGGAATAATGGTGGCTGCACAAAACTGTTCTTCGGAAAAATCGGGTGCATTTACCGGAGAAATTTCGGCATCTATGATAAAATCGATGGGAGGGAAGTATATTATTTTGGGGCATTCAGAGCGAAGGCACTATTTTAATGAGAATCATGAACTGCTTGCCCAAAAGACAAATATCACACTCGAAACAGGGCTGATACCGATATTTTGTGTAGGCGAAATGCTTCCCGACAGAGAAGCAGGCAAGCAGGAAGCAACGGTTAAAAAACAATTAGAAGAGAGTTTGTTTCATTTAAATGCTGATCAGTTCAGAGGAATCATAATTGCCTATGAACCCGTTTGGGCTATAGGAACCGGTAAAACAGCAACACCACAGCAAGCTCAAGAGATGCATTTGTTTATTCGTAATTTGTTGGCGTCAAAGTATGGGGAATCGTTGGCCGGAAACACTTCTATTCTTTATGGTGGTAGTTGCAACGAATCTAATGCGCAAGAGTTATTTGCATTGCCCGATGTGGATGGTGGACTGATTGGAGGGGCCTCCTTGAAATCCCGTAGTTTTGTGAACATTATTAAAAGCTTCTGATGTTGTTACGACCGGCCCTGATATTGATATTTTGTCTGGTTGCCAATTTCTTTAACAATATTGAATGCCGGGCACAGACGGGAAATCATTTTTTTGAATTGAGTGGAGGTATCGGAAAAATCATCTCCAACCATCCCGAATTTCCAACTGTAAACCACGCTGCTTATATAGGAACATTTAAATATTCAACTCATTGGAATGGTTATAAACCTTGGCATCGCTACTATCATTTTCCGGTTGTGAGTGTAAACCTAACCGGCGGTAATATTGGAAATGATAAAATTTTAGGGTCTTTTGCAGGAATTATGGCCGACTTTTCTTTTGAAAAAAAATTAAGCAAATCAATTTTCTGGGCACCACGTATTTGTATTGGAACTGCCTACTTCACCAAACCGTACAATGAATTCAGCAATCCTGAAAATGTAGTAGTAGGAAGTAAATTCACTTTCTTGGTGAGTGCAGAAGCAGCATTAGGATATCGAGTTAGCACTTCAACAGATTTATTATTCAAACTATCGCTTTTGCACGCCTCTAATTCGCATTACAAACTTCCAAATGTCGGAATGAATTTGCCGGTTTTTTCCTTAGGAGCACGTTATCGGCTGAAAGGGGTGGAGGAGAAACCTGATTCAAGTACAACTAGCTATAATAAAAAAATACAGTTTCATTTGAAAGCCTCATTAGGAGTAAATGAGATGGGTTCATCAACATCTCCTGTAAATGGCCCTAAATATAAAGTTTATTTGTTGTCGGCTTATTTTGCACGATTATATTCGCCAGTGAACAAGGTGAGCGCGGGCATTGAGGCCTGGTATAGCGAAGGGGTCTATGATTTTATTGTGAGTCAAGAATTTTATGATTCACATTATCGGGCAAAATCAACCTCCGTGGCTCTTAAGTTTGGACATGAATTTTTGATGGGTCATTTCGGATTGGTTACCGATATAGGGCTTTATTTGTACAATCCTTTTTATAAGGAACGGTTAAAAAGGAACGACATAAACGGACTAAAGGATCACCTTAAATCGTATATCCCCGCAAGGTTAGGTTTTCAATATTATTTAAAAAATACGTACACCGAACAAAACAGGAATTTATTTGTGGGACTTTATATTAAAAGCAATTTCGGGCAGGCCGATTTTCTGGAGAGTAGCTTAGGGTATATGTTTTAAGAAGTTACAACGTTATCAGAAACAACCCGCCATTTTTGCCGCATGCCATAACCTGATTGCCATTGATCCATTTTACCTTAAAGATCTCGTTTTTATCGAATGATTTTTTGGTATACCAACTTCCGCCCATATCATTGCTCCAGCTAATTACTCCATTTGTTCCTGCCACCACAATTCTTCCGCTTGCTGAAACATCAATGCAATTATAATTTAATTGTTGAAAATCGCTTTCATTGTTTTGTCTGGTTTTAATCCATGAAATACCACTATCCGATGAATAATAAACTCCACCATCAAAATCACACATCCAGAAATTTGAAAGGGCATCTTTGCAAATGCCTGTATAAAATTCCTTTGCGGCATTATCCATGGTAAAGGTTCGGCCACCGTCTTGAGTATGCATTAATGCGCCATAACCGCAAATTACTCCATGTAAATCATCGTTAAAGCAAACACCTCTAAGTTCATGATTGTATTCAGCAAAGGACCAGCTCTCGCCTTTATTCGTAGAAGAAAAAACGACACCATTTCCAAAATTTTTTCCACCACACACAAAACCTGTTGAATCGTTGCTAAAATAAATATCTCTAAGGTTTCGGTTCACCGATAAGGGCCAAGATGTTGCATAAAATGGAGTCCAGGAAACACCTCCATTGGTAGTACGGTAGATGAGTATATCGGCATCGGCAACAAATCCGGTATCCTTGCTCAAAAAATAAAGGGCATTCACTGAATTGTCGAAGAGGGTATTGGAGACGGTCCAGGAAACCCCGGCATTGAAGGAATAAAGTACTACTCCTGATTGATTTTCTCCGCCACAAATGATCATGGTAGTGCTATCGATTATTTCCACATCACGTATGGTGGTAGTAACGGGCAAATTAATTTTCTCAAAGGGTAATTCAGTAATATCCTTTTTACATCCTGTTGAAATCAAAAAGATCAACATGAAAAACATAACTCCCATTTTCTTTCTCATCAGAAAGAAAAAAGGAACATAAAGAAGAGTAAAATCCAAAGTGCATCAACAAAATGCCAGTAAATGGTTATTAATTGTAAGCGGGTAAGCTGGTATTCATCCGTAAAGTAAAGAAGCGATTTAACGATATCGTTTGATTTACCAAATACTCCGGAGGTCAACACTAACAGGTAAATCATACCTCCTAAAACGTGCAAAAGATGCAATCCGGTGATGATGTACAAATAAGCAACGCCTACATTTGAATTAAGGAACAAACCTGAGTCGACTAATTTTTTCCAGCCAATGAATTGAGCTACACAAAAAATAGTTCCAAAAATCAAGGTCCCTGCCAGCGCAATCTTAAGGTCACGTATAGAGTCATTTTTATAGGCAGAAATGGCGCCTGAAATGAAATAACTGCTTAACAACAAAAAGATAGTACTGACTGAAAAGGCTTTCGGGAAGCTGAAATTTTGAGGTGTATTATTGCCTGATAATGAAATAAAATAGAGGAACACCACAGAGAGAAAAAGTACCGTGCTTGCTACCAAACCAAAAAACATAAAAGTTTTGTAGGGATGAAATTTCTCCATCCTGCTGAAACCGGTCAGGTTCGATTTATCACTCCTGGTTTTTTTATTGGTACTCATGACTTCAACTAACGGCCAACCTTTACTCAAAAATACAACTATTTATGAATAGATAAAACAGTAAATAAAAAATTTAACGTTGAGCGCCTCCGGGTAATAGTATTTTGAGGAAAGAATAGCGGCTTTGTCCACTTTTTTCAGGGAAAAAGCCCATGTTCGAATTCCTTACATCCTCAACTGTATAGAATGCATTAGGAGTATAAAGTTGAATCATCTCATCAACAAATATAACATCCTTTCTTTTAACGGTAGTGAAAATAACCTTCACGGGACCTTTCATTCCTTTCCCATCAATTACTGTAGCACCCATTTTAGCCTCATAAAGGGCGTTAATCAAAATGGTAGTATCCTGGTTGGTAATAATCCGTATTACCTGTTTTCCTAAAGCCAGACGAGTCTCAATGGTAAGGCCGACATAAATTCCCATTGAATAGCCTCCGGCAAAGCCCAGGTAACAGGCAATGTTATGCAGGTTGTGAATTGTTTGACTTACGGCAACCAACCAGATCAGAACTTCAAAAAATCCCAGTAATGGAACTATTTTACGGATATTTCTGGCGATAAAAACGTTTCTGAGTGTGGCTAAAGTCACATCACAAG
>JBBQVM010000131.1:0-8859 GCA_038211525.1 Bacteroidia bacterium | reverse complement strand
CGCCCCATCGGCTGAATTACGAACTATAACGTTATCACAAAATTTAGATGACATAATGATTCTTTCATTAATGAAATTGTCAATTTCATTGTCATCAACAAGCAGTACATTCCTGAATTTTGGCATCTGGTAGGTTTTTTTCCTGTTGTAAATAAATAAGATGACCGGGGGGCGGAAATTGTGGTGATGGACGGGATCGAACCGCCGACACAAGGATTTTCAGTCCTTTGCTCTACCAACTGAGCTACATCACCCTTACTAATCAATTAAGATGGGCGCAAAAGTAAAATAAATTTCTAATTTTTACTATAAAATCAGAATTTAAGTGATAACTATTTATTCAAATTTAAAAATTGACATTGGTTGGAGACTGATTGTTACTTTTGACCAAATTTAAAATTGCGGATGAAGCTTGTTCTTGATATTGGTAACACCCGAACCAAAATTGCCCTTTTCGATCATCACAAAATTACTGAAACCAGATCGGTTAAGGGCGACTTTAGCCAGGAATTACGAAGGATGTTAAGCGCAGTTGAAGACCTGTCGGACTGTATTGTTTCATCTGTGAGCATGAGTGATGAGGAGGTTGTGAAAAAATTAGCCTTCGTCGACAACCTCCGAATCCTTTTTATAAGATCTGGAATTTTACTACCGATAAAGATGCTCTATAAAACTCCCGAAACCCTTGGCAATGATCGTTTAGCAAATGCCGCCGGGGCATGGAAGTTAAATAAAGACCGAAATTCACTTGTTGTGGACCTGGGCACCTGTCTCAAATTTGATGTCGTATCATTGGAGGGCGCCTATTTGGGAGGTAGTATTTCTCCTGGTTTAATGATGAGATACAAGGCTTTGACGCATTTTACCGAACAACTCCCCTATTTCAAGCCACAAGATGAGTTTCCTGCCCTGACCGGTCAATCTACCGAGGGTGCAATTCGTTCGGGAGTTGAAAATGGAATGACTGAGGAAATTAATGGCATTATAAACCGTTATCAGCACGACTATGGTCAGATAGATGTAATTCTAACCGGCGGCGACCATCACAAATTTGCTGATAAACTAAAAAGTCCCATCTTTGTGGCCCCAAACCTCACTTTAATCGGGTTAAAAGAAATTTTAGATTGTAATGAATTATAAATCAATTAGATTACCTCTCGCTTATTTCATTATTTGCTTTCTTTTATCAGGATTTGGGGCTAACGGTCAAACGGGCTCATTATCCCCTTATTCCCGTTACGGCGTTGGGGATATTTTACAAGAAGGATTTACTCACCAGTCGGGTATGGGAGGCATTGGAGCAGCACTTTCTACCAATGATCACATCAACTTTGTTAACCCTGCCTGTTACGTAACAGATACAGCAACTATTTTTGAATTTGGTGCTAAAGGTGAGGTGCGACAATTACAATTAGGTAATGAAAGCACCACCCAAAATAGTGCAACATTTTCACACTTCAGTTTAGGCTTTCCTATAATAAAGAATAAACTTGGTGCTGCTTTGGGTCTTTTACCCTATTCCTCTGTTGGATATAATATTCTAGTAGATGAAAAAGACGTTCCCAATATTGGAACAGTTAGAAATATTTACGAAGGTGATGGTGGTATTAATAAGTTTTTTATTGGTGCGGGTTTGCGGTTGTCGAAACATCTTAGTGGCGGGTTAAATGCATCCTACCTGTTCGGAACATACGAAAATATTAAAAGTGTTGAATTCCCTTTCAGTACCAATTATTTTAACAGCCGTTATATTAATGGAATTACTGTTAAAGGATTTTATTTTAATTACGGTCTAATGTATGAAGGAGACCTTAAAAATGGACTCTATATTAAAGGTGGCTTAACCGGATCATTTTCTACCAGGATTGATGCTGCGAATAATCGTTCTTATTACAATTATGTTATTTCGTCATTTGGTGGTGAAATTGTTAAGGATTCCGTTTACACTGAAAAACAAGACAACGGTTCTATTAAATTGCCACAAAACTGGAGGCTGGGCTTTACCGTTGGAAGAACAGGTAAATGGCTGGCTGGTGCCGATTTTAATTATAATAATTGGGATAAATTTGAAAGCTTTGGAACCAATGACTCTTTACAAAACAGTTATGGATTCAATGTAGGAGCTGAACGTAAAGGAAAAAAACTTGTTTATAGAATGGGTGGCCGGTATGCTCTTACCTATCTCAACCTCAGAAATACCCAGTTAGCCGACTATGGCATAACTTTTGGAATCGGAATTCAGAAGTATGCGCCTAAACGCCCCCCTTCATCCATTAATCTTTCTGTTGAATTGGGTCAACGAGGTACACTTGACAATAATTTATTGAGAGAACAATATATCATGTTTCATTTGGGATTCACTCTTGTTGATACATGGTTTATTAAACCTAAATACGATTAATTTAAAACCAGATAAAAAAAATGAAAAAGTTGCTATTGTTGATTGTTTCAACATTATTGATAAATTTCCATGCCAGCGCACAGGGCGGTTCCAAATACGGAACCGACAGTATTAGCTGCATCACTAACATTTCTTTATTTAATGAATATTTCAAACAAAACAATTACACAGATGCTCTTGAGCCTTGGAGATGGGTATTTAATAATTGTCCTGCTTCAACAAAACGTACCTATCTAAATGGTGCAACTATGTTTGAAAAAATGATTGCTGATGAAACCAATCCTGATAAAAAAGCAAAGTATGTCGACACCTTGATGATGATTTATGATCAACGTATTAAATATTTTAATGAAGAAGGATTTGTACTTGGTAGAAAAGGTGCTTCATTATACGATTATTATCCCGACAGGAAAGAAGAAGTGAACGCAATTCTGAAAAAATCTGTTGAACTGGAAGGAAATAAATCCGGGCCTGCAATGTTGTACAAATATTTTCAGGTGAATACCGAATTATACAGTCAGAAAAAAATTACCAAAGAGGATGTGATTGATGTTTATGATCAAGTAAGTGAAATTATTGATGAGAATCTTACCGGTCCTGATTCAGCAAACTACGACAAATCAAGAATGAATGTAGAAACTTTCTTTGGACCGTTTGCCACTTGCGAGGATCTTATCGACATATATACACCTCGTATAAAAGCTACGCCAGACAATATAGCACTGCTTAAAAAAATCGTTAATTTATTCAGTAAAAAAGGATGTAATGATGCGCCTATTTATATGGAAGCCGCAGAAAAACTTCACAAAACTGAACCCACCGCTAAGTCGGCATTGAGCCTGGCGCGTATGTACAATGCGAAAGGACAATCTGCGAAAGCTACCAACTATTTTAACGAAGCCGTTGACTTGGAATCAGACAACGAAAAAAAGGCGAACCTGTTGATTGAACTTGCTGATTTTAACATGCGAAATCTTAAGAATTATTCTCAGGCAAGAACTTATGCATTGCGTGCGGCCTCTATTCGTCCTAATTGGGGACGCCCCTTGCTAATGATTGGAGATATTTATTTCTCTAGTTCATCCACTTGCACCGATGATTTTAATGGTGCATCTGTATTTTGGGCAGCTACCGATAAATATATGAAAGCAAAATCTATCGATCCATCGTGCAGTGAAGAGGCAAACAGAAAGATCGCAACCAATGCTAAATATTATCCAAAGCAAGAGGATATCTTCTTTCAGGGATTAAAGGCTGGTGATCCTTATACAGTCAAGTGCTGGATAAATGAAACCACAACCATAAGGGTAAAATAATGATTTTAAATCATTTCAGATTCTTTAAACATAAAAAAGCTGGTTATTCCAGCTTTTTTATGTTAGTTTTGTTTGTAATTGGATTTAGTTCTTGCGAGAATGACATTGAAAAAGTGAGCCTGATCACCGGAAAAAAGGATATTCCGGTGGAAACTTCTAAAGGACTTGAAATTCTGTATAGCGATTCTTCAAGGGTAAAAGTTAAAATTAGTACTCCCGAACTGAATAGGTTTGCAGGCGAAAAACCCATAACAGAATTACCACAGGGAGTTAATATTGAATTTTATGATGAACAGATGCGTGTTAACTCTACACTAACATCTAAATATGCGATCCGTAGAGACAGTGAGGGGTTGATGGAAGCAAGAAATGATGTAGTGGTTGTGAATGCCAAAGGAGAGAAATTGAATACAGAGCATTTGATCTGGGATGAAAAAAATGCTAAAATTTATAGTAAAGAATTTGTTAAAATAACAACAAAAGATAAGATTATATTTGGCAACGGCTTTGAAGCCAATCAAGACTTTACCAGTTACAAAATATTCAATATCAAAGGCACCATAACAATCAATAAAGATGAACACACTACGAATCCTTGAAATTTCATGGCTTATTTTTGGGTTGGTAGGGATCGGCCTTTGCATTTATAACCTCATCACCGATGGATTGGTGGCAGCCATTTGGCCGCTCATTTTCACACTCATAGCAGGGGTATTTTACATTGTACGACGAAAGCAGCGGATGGCCTATGAGCGTCAAAGTCAAAATGCCCCATCTGAAAAGGACTAATATTCAGATAACAATGCCTCATTCTCATTGATTTATCAGCATTTATAGCTTTTATTATTGAAATTTCCGTTGTATCTTCGCCGACTGTTTCCTTGAGAGAGGTAAACTTGAAATGGAATAATATTTCAAATTATTAATAATCAATAATTTAATTTAAAGAATAGCTAAAATGGCTGTAATTGGAAAAATCCGTCAAAGAGCGGGCTTGCTCATTGGTATTGTAGGATTTAGTTTAGTAGCTTTTATCCTTGGTGACTTATTGACTTCAAACCGCAGTTTCCTGAAGAATTCCGGAAATGACCTTGCCATTATTGGTGGCAAGAAAGTAGGGGTTCAGGATTTTGAAGCTTCCGTAAAGCAGCTGGAAGAAAATTACAAGCTGAACACAGGAAATCAAACTGTTGATCAAAACACCATGGAATCGTTAAGAGAACAGGCCTGGACCCAGTTACTAAATGATGAGATCATGAAAAAGCAGTATGAGAAAACCGGAGTAAAGGTAAGTGCTGAAGAGCTCTTTGACATGATTCAGGGTAAAAATCCACATCCGCAAATTAAGGAAGCATTTAAAGATCCTAAAACAGGTGAGTTCTCTGCAGCGAATGTGCTCCAGTTTTTAAAGAACATGGATAGTGATGCAACCGGAAAAACACGAGCACAATGGATCGCTTTTGAAAAATATATTGGTGAAGATAGAATCAAAGAAAAATATAACGAGTTGGTGAAACATGGCTTATTTGTTACTACTGCTGAAGCTAAAAAAGCTTACGAGGTACAGAACACTACAGCGTCAGTTAAATTCATCGATTTTACTTATATCTCTATTCCTGATTCAAGTATAGCGGTTGACGACAAAGAGCTGCGGGATTATTACAATGCTCATCAGAATGATTTTAAACAGGAAGCTTCAAGAAAAATTGAGTATGTAACTTTTGATGTTATCCCATCAACAGACGATCGCGAAAATTCTTATAAAAGTATTTTGAAATTGTATGATCCTTTCCAGGAGTCAACCGATGATTCGTTATTTGCCTCTGTGAATTCTGACAGTAAAAATGAAATTAAATATTATAAAAAAGGAACCCTCTCTCCTATTTTGGATAGCACCTTTTTTAATAGTGCAAATATTGGTAAAGTAGTTGGGCCTTACGAGGAAAACAACACTTATAAATTATCAAAATTATTGGATGTAAAAACAATGCCGGACTCAATTAAAGTGAGTCATGCGTTAGTTGCTTTTGCCGGTGCCGAAAGAGCTCCTGCAGAAGTTACCCGCACTAAGGAAGAAGCAAAAGCGATGGCTGATAGTTTACTTGCTGTTATTAACAAGGATCCTAAAAAGTTTGCTGAAATAGCAAGGTTCCAATCCGACGATAAAGTGTCTGCCGAAAAAGAGGGCGACCTTGATTGGATTACAGAAGAGAGTCCTATGGATCCTAAATTTAAAGCCGGTGCGTTTGATACTAAAAAGGGCAACGTTTCTTTGGTAGAATCTAACTTCGGTTTTCACCTTATTAAAGTGATGGATCAAACCGCTGCTTCAAACAAAGCGAAAGTTGCTGTTATAGACAGAAGAATTGAACCGGGATCTAAAACTTACCAAGCAGCTTTTGTTAAAGCGAATGAATTTGCTAGTAGAAACACAACCGGCGAAGCATTCAATAAAGCGGTTCAGGAACAAGGTTTAAATAAGCGTGTTGCTGAAAACATTAAAGAATCCGATAAAGTAATTGCAGGCCTTGAATCTCCTCGTCAATTAATTCAGTGGGCTTATAAATCAAAAGAAGGTGAAGTATCAAAGACCTTTGATTTCGGAAATAAATTTGTTGTGGCACATTTAGTAGAAGCGAAAGATAAAGGCATTGCTCCTTTTGAACAAGCCAAAGAGTTGGTAAAAGGTAAAGTTGTGACTGCTAAAAAAGCTCAAATGTTTAAGGATAAAATAGCTGCTAAAGCCGGGTCAGCAAAAACGATTGAAGAGTTGGCAGCCGCATTAGGTGTTGAAGTGAAAAATGCTGAAGGTGTTAACTTCGCGTCTAGTTTTGTTCCTAATTTGGGAGTGGAGCCTGCATTGATCGGAACTGTATTCAGCATGAAAAAAGGTGAACTTTCGAAACCAATTGAAGGCACTTCCGGTGTATTTGTGGTAACTCCCACAGCTTTCACAGAACCTCCTCCAACCAAAGATTACTCAAACAATATTAAACAAGCTGTTCAACAACTCCAGCAACGCTCCTCTTACGAAGTATTTAACGCCTTGAAAGAGAAGGCTGAAGTAGTCGATAATAGGGGTAAATATTATTAGGATCTTCTTTTGAAAAACGAAAAGCCGTCTAGCCATTTGCGAGACGGCTTTTTTTATCTCGTTTAAAATGTTGATTTGAATCCGGAATCTTTATATTTGTACAATTGCTATGAAAATCGGGAATCAATTAAAAAATGCTGCGCCGGTATTGGTTGTACTTTATGCAATTACCACAGCTATACTATCGATTGTAATTTATATCGGTATTGAAAATGATATTGAACTGGATCATTTCACTCAAGATCCGGCATCAATAATGAAAACGCCATTTTACCTTGGTTTTTTCTCCTACATCGGCATTTTGTTCTGGTGTGGCACCGCAGTAATTTGTCTTTTCACCCGATCACTCATTCACGATGAACCGGAAAATAACAGAGCTCGTCAATTTCTGCTTTACTCAGGTTTGATAACATCGCTGCTGATGTTCGATGATTTATTTCTGTTGCATGAAAATGTGTTACCGATTTATTTTTCACTTCCCAAAAATATTGTTTACCTGATTTATGTAAATATCATTCTAGTATATGTTGTTCTTTTCAGGAATGAATTGATGGAGACAGAGTATGTAATCCTTATAATTGCATCGGGCTTGATTGGTATTTCACAGTTTGTTGATCTGGTACCAATGCCTATTCCTGAAGATTCCTTTTTAGAAGATGCTGTAAAACTTTTTGGAATAGTAACCTGGTTCACCTACTACACGAGGTATTGCTATACTTTGGCTACTTCAAAAAATAGCTAGAAAATTATTTTACTTTTTCTAAACGTACTCCCGCATCCATAATTCCGGGGAGTGGATTAATTCTCATAGCCTGAAAAAGTTCAAATCGGTACTCCCCTGCTTGCGGGAATTTTACATTTTCTTTAAACAAAATACGATTGTCGAAAAGATCACCAAGTCCATCACCCAACCATCTGCCATCAGGTGCTGCAAGAATACACTCTAGCGTATCACGTTGAATTTGTCCGCCGGGGAAAGTGGTATTGATAAATAAATATAAATTACTGAAACGATACGTGCCCGAATTACGCACATTGATGTAAACGTTATAGTCAATTGTGGTATCTTCAATAATCACCTGAAAGGGTAGGGAAGTGTTTTGATTCCATTCGTCATTCGAGATTTTTTTATTCTCTTCAAAATAACGCGACGGATCGCATGATACCATTGTTAAAGTAAGCACACCTAAAATTACCATCATTAATTTATGATGCATCATTCCTCAGGTGGATTGGTACGGGGTGGCGCTTGTCTTACTCTTCCCGGTTTATTGCCGTCACTTCCTGAAGGTGGATTTGTGTTAGCCGGTTTAATTTGCGGAGAAGGCGGCTGGTTGGAAACAGGCTTTTGTGGTGATGGTGTTGATGGCTGCGTTACATCGGTTGGCTTAACCGGCGAGCGTTGTGGTCGGTTGCCCTGATTTCCACTTTGCGGAGCAATTGGATCAGCCGAATCTTGCTTTTGCGATGGTGCCGTGGGTCTATTTTGGTTGTGAGGGCGGCTGGGGCCAGATGGTTTTGGTTGTTGAGCAGGACGTGATGGTTGACGTTCACGATTGGATGGTTGAGGACTATTCTCCCGAGGCTTATTTGATTGCTGAGGTGAATTAGCAGAGGAACCCGAAGACTTGTTGTTGTTGTTGTTGTTGTTGTTTTTCTTCTTCTTCTTTTTCTTCTTATCCATCATTCTGGTAAGGCTATCCTGACCAACAACATCAGAATAATCGAGCGGCTTTGCTTCTAATTCCGTTTCTGCATAATCATTCAGATCGGCAGGTTTTTCACCCTCTTTATTCAGGGCAATTATTTCCTTAACACGATCAACGGGAATAGGAATCCAGCTATCTGAATTAAACGAACCACCTGCGGCCTCTTCCACGTAAGCAAACCACATCAATCGTTTAAAAATATCTGTTTTTCGGTGAAGCGCATATCCTTTAGCCGTTTCTAATCGTGAATTAGCGTCAGGAATATCCTGAATGGCATCAAGATACGAATCGAGCTCATAATTCAAACAACATTTTAATTTACCACATTGACCTGCCAAT
>JBBQVM010000130.1:0-8903 GCA_038211525.1 Bacteroidia bacterium | reverse complement strand
CTCTGTCCGCCAGGCTATTTCGGTTAATAACGGCCCCGCCTGTATGCTAGGGCGTTTCTTTCCGATTTTATCGGCAATACGATCAAAAACATCTCGGAATAGACTATTTTCTGACACCACAATAAAACGTTCATTAACCACATCGCTATTCATTAAACGAATCATCGCACGCGAAACATCGCGCACATCAACAAAACCATTCACACCTTGTGTATAAAAGCGCAAACCCTTCTTCACCTGTCTAAATAACATCGAGCTATCTGTCTTCCAGTTTCCCGGACCAATAATAACACCCGGATTAATAATCACGGCATCCAATCCCTCTGCAACACCTCTCCACACCTCCCGTTCACCGGCATATTTACTAACAGCATAGGAGGAGTTGTATTTGGAAGTCACCCAACCGGCATTTTCATCAATAACACCCTCCTCGGCGGTACGACCCAAAGCGGCTATAGAACTTACATAACCAATTTTTTTAACTCCCTCCATCAACGACAAGTTCACCACATTAGCGGTGCCATTAATGTTGATGTTATCCATGCTGTTTTTGTCGGCAGGTTGAAATGAAATTCGTGCGGCACAATGGTACACCGTTTCGACTCCTTTCAGTGCCTGTTCCAATGAAAAAATATCGGTCACATCCCCTTCGAACCATTCAATTTTGGATAGCAACTCCGGACGTTTCGAAAAATACCGTTCCACATTTCCCATACGTGAAGTACTTCGCCGCATAGCGCGCACCAAATTACCGCTCTCCGTTAAATCGAACAACAGTCGAGAACCCAACATACCCGTAGCACCGGTTAACAAAATCATGTAACAAAGGTAAGGGAAAAAGCTTGTACTGGAAGTTGTTCTTTGGAATAACTATACGCGGCTTTTGCTTGGGGCATTTTTCGTCTACTTGGTGAAATGTTATGCGTCGTTGTTTCTCTATCGTCGC
Source organism: Bacteroidia bacterium (assembly GCA_038211525.1). Classification (GTDB taxonomy): domain Bacteria; phylum Bacteroidota; class Bacteroidia; order AKYH767-A; family OLB10; genus JADKJB01. The sequence continues at coordinate 7,957 of JBBQVM010000130.1, read as the reverse complement.
TCACGTGTCCCGCTATTTTTATTGCACTATTATTTTCTTACTCACAACACTTTTATTGTCGGCGGTCACTCTCACGAGATAAACTCCTGTGCTCATCACTCCGCGCAGTAATGTAAACTGCTTACCTGTAAAGTTTGTTGTCTTTATTTCTCTTCCAAGCACGTCAGTTATTTCAATAGTAATGTTTTTTTGTTCGTTACTAAAGTACAAAGTTGTCTGAGAAGTGAAAGGATTGGGATAAATTGAAATCTTTGATTCATCAAATTTATAATCAGAAATGCCGACGAACTGATGTGTAGAAATAAAATTGCCGTAAGCCAAAGGATAGTTACCAACTGGAATGTAACTTGTGATAGTATTTGTCGCAGTGTTTATTTCTGCTAGCATGTTTGAGAAAGGTTGGGTAACATATACTTTACTACCATCGGGAGTTATCGATATTCCGTTAGCATCATTCATGAATATTGAAGTTAGAATAGTATTGGTTGCTGTATTTATAACACTTATTGTATGGCTGGTGGAATTCACAACGTATAATTTACTCCCATCGGGAGTCACAGCCATGCAATCAGGATATGAATAGCCAGTGGGTATTGTAGCTGAAACAGTATCGACTACAGCATTTATTACACTTACTGTCCAATCGGAGCTGTTTGCTGCATACACCTTGCTACCATCAGGTGTTACACAAACGCCATTTACATTGTCGCCCACCGAAATTGTATCCATTACACTATCAACTACAGTGTTTATTACAACGACCGCATTTGCAATTTCCGTTGCAACATATGCCTTGCTTCCATCGGGACTAATGGCTACTCCATTCGGTTCAAATATTGGTATTTTCTTTGAAACAGTATTTGTAGCAGTATTAATTACTGTGATAGTATCAGCCGATGCATCTGTAACATATAATTTGCTTCCATCAGGTGTCACGCACCCTCTACCAGGTAAAATACCTCCTACTGCAATTGTAGCAGAAACTGTATTGCTATCGGTGTTTATTACACTTACTGTTTTGGAAACCCGGTTCATAATATAAACCTTAGTTCCATCTAGGCTTACAGATACACATGAAGGAGCTAAACCAACTGGAATCGTGCCTACAACAGTATTTGTGGATAGATCAATAACTGATACATTAGCACCCATTTCATTAGGGATGTAAGCTGTTTGCGCCATTCCCACAATTACCACGAGGATAAGTGCCACAGTAAGGAGCAGGTGTTGTAAATGTCTTTTCATTTTTTTGAAGTTATTAGTTCGCTTTGTTGCCATACAATGACACATAACGTCAGACTCCCGCAGAGCGGGACAGGTTGTGAAAATACTGATTTCCACCATTGATTGTTCATTATTTCTGATAAATATTTAAAAAAAGAGGCAGGTTGGGGTGCAAAATAGAGTCAAACAAATAGGAAATGCAACATATCATACCTTTCGTCCGGAACCAGCTCTCCTATGGCTCACTGGAAGAGCAATTTTTTGCAAACGATCCCGTTCGTTTTTAAACACCAATTATAAGCTTGTCTTTAAGAGTCTTTTTTTGAAACGTGAAGTGTTAGCCATTCTTTAATGTGATCGAAACGAAATTCACCTTTGCTCGATGCGATAACAAATGCGTATTTTTCATTTTGCGAAGCTACTAGGTCTAAATTGTCTGTTAATAGCATAAGACGTACTAATACATAAGCGATTCTTTTGTTTCCGTCAATAAAAGGGTGATTAATAATAATACTCTCAAACAGTGCTGCCGCTTTGTCAATTGTAGTTGGATAAAGGTCAGTTTTGTCGAAGGTAGCATAAGGTCTAGCCAAAGAAGCTTCCAAAGATCCCATGTCGCGGATGCCTTTACTACCTCCAAATTTGTCAATGAGGATATTGTGAATACTCTCAACTGTATTTAGTTCGATCATTGAGCAAGCTTTCCGAGAAGCTCTTTGTCCTCAATGAGAATTTTTCGAAGTGAGTGAGTCATTTCGAGTTTATCGCCAGGTAGATTTTGTAAATCCTTTAACAAATCAAGAATGTCCTGAAGAATGTTTTCAGGAACGTTTTCTAAAACCTTTTGAATTTCGTTTTTAATTTCAGTCTTTGTCATATAACAAATATACAATTTTTTTCGATTCGTTGGTCAGCCCCTTCCAGACTCCCGCAGAGCGGGACAGGTTGTGAAAATACTAATTTCCAAGATGAATTGTTCATTATTTCTGACAAATATTTTAAAAAAGTGGCAGGTTGGGGTGTAAATTTGAGTCAAACAAATAAGAAATGCAACCTATTATACCTTACGACCGACACCAGCTTTTGTTTGGATTACTGTAAGAGCAAATTTTGGCTAACGATCCCGTTCGTTTCTTTTGAATTAAAATCCGGTCTACTTTGTACCCTAGCAATCGGGTGTCAGCCACCCATCGACATTGCTCAGGGCAACGCACCCTTCGACAAAGCTCAGGGCGGCGCCTAATAGAACAAAAAAGCCCCGCAATCACACGGGGCTTTCGCTTGAGGCTTTTTCGTCTACTCGGCTAAATGTTATGCACAGTTTTTTCACTTTTCTTTGTCAAGAAACTCATAATATTGCCTATTTGGTAAATTTCCTACACTTAGCTCTATAAGGGCGTTTTTAAGTTTAGTTTCTGTCAGAAATAACTTCGGGTCTTGATTTTGGTTTCTTGTATCAAGCAAATAATAAATTGTCGCTTTTTGTTTATGCTTATGATTTATCTCCTCAAATTTTCCAGATTGTAGAAGCCTGTAATATTCCTTTTCAGATAAAGTGTCAGCTGTGTAAGCTATATTTTCTAATGTAGAATCTTTTGCTAGTTCTTTAAAAAATTCGTTTCGTAGAACTTCAGTTATGGATGCTTTAAAATCTTTTGGATGAGATTTTAAAATGATAAACCTCTCATTCCATTGGACTTCAAAAATAGTTGGTGCAATTAAATTTGAAAATACAGGTCCACTTTCGTCGCTGTAACATAAGGTCATATTATCAGGAAGGTCAATTGCAAGCAAATAATAATTGGTTATGAGCTCCTTCCGCTCAATAGTATCTAAGCAACCAATTAAAGTTGAACTGATAATTATTGATCCGATTATCTTTATAAAATTGTGCATAACGTCAGACTTCCGCAGAGCGGGACAGGTTGTGAAAATACTAATTTCCACCATTGATGGTTCAATATTTCTGATAAATATTGGATTAAATGGCATTATCCAGTGTAAATTTGAGTCAAAAATAAATGCAACATATTATACCTTACGACCGACACCAGCTCTCGTTTGGCTCACTGATAGAGCAAATTTTGGCTAAAATGGCAGCTTGATTTTCACACGCGCTTAAACCGTTACAGTGCTTCGTTAAAATAATTTTTTGAATGTGGTTTTAAGGAAATTTGAAAAACTTTAGTTTTTTCACAACCTGACGTTTTGGCGCTTTGTGTTGGTAGGCTTTTGAAACTGTAAACTGTCTGCCAGCACCAAAGTTTATTAATTGCACAAATGTTTCTACTTGCACTGTCTGCCCACTAACGCAAAACCCGTGTTATGCCTTCGTGTTATTTTCCTTATTTGTGGGTGTACATATTAGGGAAATTGATTCCTTGATGGACGCTTACACGAACAGGAATGCCATCAATTGTGCCTGGATTTAGAATGGGTAATGATTTCGCTTCTCTTAAAGCTTCATCATCACATTCTTGACATCCTGGATATTCCTTTTCAATTTTAATATCTGATAGGCTCCCATCCTTTTCTACAATAAAAGTCAACCAACTTGCGCCCGAAAGTCCCATTTGCTTTACTTTTTCGGGTGTTATGGCGTGGTTTGTCAAATAAATACCTAAATCTTGATTGTCTGGTGAAATTGTGGGGCTTTGCTTGCCCCATCCCGATAAAGTATTCCAGTGGTAAATGGGTTCTATTTTGCTATAAGTAATTGCATCAATCTTCCTTTGATCTGATTCACTATATATTGAATAGTCAACAATTTTATAGGGTTTTTCGGCATATTCGTTTTCAAATAAATACACTTTAAAATTAACAGTAGGGTAAATAATATTGACAGTTGAAGTTCCTTTTTCGAAATTGCAAGCAATTGATGTAGGGAACATGGGTTCATTTTGTTTGTAAAATCGATTTAAAATCATCGAAATTGTATCTGACTTCAAGTTATAAATTTTTTCAGGTAAATTTAAATCATATCTTGAAGGCTTTCCATTCAACACTAGCATACAACCAAACCTTTCATAAGTTGTTTTCGAAGCTTTCTTATTGCCATTATTATTCTTTTGATTTGGACTAATAGTATCGTAAAGTGCCAGAACGTGATTTACAGAATCAGAATTTTGAACACTCATTTTAGGTTTTGCTAAATGTTCATTTGTAGTGTTTGCACCCTCTTTATTATTGGATGAGTTGCAACTTGCAAAAAGTAGGATGAAATAAATAAATTTTAAACTTCGCATAAATGTTTGTTTTTACTTTTTTTCGTCTTTCAAGCATGAGCCATAACGGTTCGCCGGTTTGCGCAGGGCCGGCATACCAAAGTTAAAAATTAAAAACAAAATATGCCGGCCTTGCGCAAGACCGGCTGTTAGCAGCAGTGATTTATTCCACTTTAATAAACCTAACCGATGAATTTTTGGATTGATTAACTCTGATAAAGTATTTGCCACAATCAAGGAATGATAAATCGAAATCCATTTCAATATTTCTTGTAATTGTCTTATTATTGAAAAGTCTACATACATATTGACCGCTTTCATTGTATAAATCAATTACGAGATAGCTTTGCATAAACGGTGAGATACTCAAATGAATAACATGCGTTGCAATAGTAGGATAAACATCAATTTTGTAAGGATTTATTGATAATATATCAACATTAGTTGTTGAATCCGATAAAATTTTAACAACCCAATAATCGTTCAAACCTTGAGAATTTTCAGTTTTATCTCCTGAAATATCCGAATTTGATCTTCCTCCAAATACATATCCTCCATCTGAAGTTTGTGTGCCAGATAATAACCAATCATCACCACTTCCACCAATTGTGTTTTGCCATTGAATACTTCCTAAAGTATCAAGTTTAACAATCCAATAGTCCGAAGCCCCTTGAGAATTTTCGATTTTATCGCCCGAAATATTGGACTTGGAAGTTCCTCCAAGAATATAACTACCGTCGGGGTTTTGTGAAATAGAATATAAATAATCATCATCGCTTCCCCCAATGGTGTTTTGCCATAAAATATTTCCTGAAGCATCCAGTTTGACTATCCAATAATCATTATAGCCTTTTGAGTTTTCGATTTTATCTCCTGAAATATTGGAGTTTGAAAACCCTCCAATTATGTAACCCCCATCAAAAGTTTGAGAAAGAGTTTGTAATACATCACTACCGTTTCCTCCGATGGTATTTTGCCAAAGGATTGATCCGGATGTATCTAATTTAACTACCCAATAGTCTTCATTGCCTTGAGAATTTTCGGTTTTATCTCCTGAAATATTTGAGGTAGAAAACCCTCCAAGGGCGTAACCTCCATCAGAGGTTTGTAGGACAGTAAATAGCCTATCAATTCCGTTTCCACCAATGGTATTTTGCCATTGGATATTACCAGCAGTATCTAACTTAATTACCCAATAATCATCAAACCCTTGAGAGTTTTCAGTTTTATCTCCTGAAATATTGGAGGTAGAATAACCTCCAAGAATATACCCTCCGTCGGAAGTTTGATAAATATCCCTTAATGCATCACTGCCGCTTCCACCAATGGTATTTTGCCATTGTATATTACCATTTGTATCCAACTTAATTACCCAATAATCATCAAACCCTTGAGAGTTTTCGGTTTTATCACTTGAAATATTGGAAGCAGAAGCACCACCTATTATATATCCCCCGTCGAAAGTTTGAGATATAGAGTATACCCGATCAACATTACTTCCTCCAATGGTGTTTTGCCATTGTATATTACCCGATGCATTTAGTTTGATTACCCAATAATCTTCACCACCTTGAGAATTTTCGGTTTTATCTCCTGAAATATTAGAATATGACCAGCCTCCAAGTATGTAACCCCCATCAGAAGTTTGTGAAATAGAATGCAACCAATCATCGCCACTACCTCCTATTGTGTTTTGCCATTCGATTTGTTGTGCAAACAAACTACTTAAATTAAATAGTAACAACAGAGTTAATATTTTTCTAGTGTTTTTCATGATTTGATTTTGATTATTAGGAAATCATTGCTGCTAACGTCAGTTCGTGCAATAACCCAATTTCAAATTTCTATTAACCACTACAATTGTTAATAGCTTGTTCAAAACCTGGTCATGAACTATTTTCCTATATGCCCTACAGCGCGACCTGATTTCCAAAACTACAAAAAAGCCGGCTTCCAGCCAACTTTTCAACTTTTTAATACCTAAAATGTTCATAACCCTTCGAAAATTGTAGATCAGGTAAATTAATCCGAACTCCCCATCGTTTTTGGAGAGCCCTTTGAGCAGTATGTGATCGAAACCCTGCCTGCAGCAGGCAGGCCCATTGTCGTTTTATGGTCCCGAATATATGCTCGATGATTTGCTGTCGTTTGGAGTAGGTAGCAGTATTGTTTTTAACTCTTTTGTTGTTCCGTTCCACCGCCGATGCGTGTTCACTGCGCTCTATAATTCTTCCTTTCGGGTTTTTAGTACACCATTGCTGCATTTCACAATTTTTACAGGCGCTGGTTGTGTAATGCTTTACCCTGGTAAATGATTTTTCATACTTTTTATGATACCAGTTGTTGGTGGTAGTCATCTGATGACCTTCTGGACACGTATAACTGTTTTTGTTTTTATTGAACCGGAACTTCTCGCCATAATATTCAGGTGTGGGAATATCGCTGCTGCGTGGTACCTCCGGCGGTGATACAAAAGTTGTGATCTGTTCTTTCTCGCAAGCTGTAATTTGTTCGCCGTTGTGGTAGCCTTTATCGGCCAATACCGTTAACTCATCTACATTGAGTGCGGCTTTCGCTTTTTGTGACATGGGAAACAACGCTTTGCGGTCGTTGTTGTTGGTGACTTGGTAATCTACAATTAAGTTGTGTTTGTCATCGGCAACAGTTTGTGTATTGTAAGCTACTTCAATTACGCTGCCATGCAAAATCATACTACGTGCTTCGGGATCGGTGGTAGAGATTTGATCCAGTCCCGATTCTTTTAACTGCTTTTCAATTCGCTTGTATTTTTTTCGATTATCTTTTTGTCTGGCTATCTTTTTTCCAATTTCATTTTCTTGATTTTCATTCAAATCACCTTCATCTAATTCATTAAGGTAACTTCCGATTTTAGTATCGATGTAATCCAATTGCCGATCTACTTTCCGTTGATTGAAATTATTTTTCTTAGAATTCACCGCCCTGAATTTACTTCCATCAATGGCGACGGTTTTCTTTCCAAATAATTTTTGTTTGTTGAGTTGTGCGACAAAATGTTTAAAGGTATTGCGAAATAATTGCGGGTTTTCACCTCTGAATCCTGCTATGGTACGAAAGCAGGGTTGCAATCCCTTTAATAACCAAATGAGTTCAATGTTGCGTTTGCACTCTCGCTCGAGCAACCGGGATGTGCGAACACGATTCAAATAGCCATAAACATACAACTTAAACAAATCTCTGGGATGATACATCGGACGACCTTCTTCTGATGGTTGGTGTTCCAAAAAACCTAATTCCTTAAGCGGTAGCGAATCAACAAACAAATCAATCAACCGAACTTCTGCTTCATCCGGAATCATTTCTTCAATACAAACAGGAAACAAAATGGATTGTCCCCTGTTGAATCCTTCGATGTACTTCATGCTGTTAGTATTTATTTAAAAGTAAACAGCCTTAATAATTTCACGAAATTTTATGAATAGATTTTATCAACAAATAAAAAGAGTTTTTGCACAGTCTGACGTTTTGCA
>JBBQVM010000129.1:0-8952 GCA_038211525.1 Bacteroidia bacterium | reverse complement strand
TTCCACCTGACATTAATCCTATTCTGGTTTCCTAAGACTATTTTTCACTTTCTCAGTGAAAGTTTTGGCCGGCTTGAAAGCAGGAATGTAATGCTCAGGAATGATGATCGTAGTATTTTTTGTAATAATACGTCCGGTTTTCTTGGCTCTTTTCTTTACAATGAAGCTTCCAAACCCTCTCAGGTAAACGTTGTTGTTGTTCTGAAGGGAATTCTTAATAACCTTCATCATGGCTTCGATGGTTTGTTGAACAGCCACCTTCTCAACGCCGGTTTTCGTTGCAACTTCTGCAATAAGTTCAGCTTTGGTCATATCTTAATTAGTGTTTTAATGTTTAAATTGGGGGTGCAAAGATATGTTATAATATTGAAAATCAAAAATATTATTGATTAATTTTGAACTCTTTATCCCATATGAATGTTTCCAGAGCCCTGATTGGCTGGTATTTAGAAAATAAACGCGACCTCCCTTGGCGCCAAACCACTGATCCTTACCGCATTTGGCTGTCTGAGATCATACTTCAGCAAACCAGAGTGGAACAGGGAACTCCCTATTATTTTAAATTTATTGAAGCTTATCCTACTGTCAGTGAACTCGCTAAGGCTCCCGAGGAGAAAGTACTTAAATTGTGGCAGGGGTTGGGCTATTATTCAAGAGCCAGAAACTTGCATACCACTGCTAAAACCATAAACACCTTATATAAGGGAGTCTTTCCTGATAATTACCAAGATATAAAAGCGCTGAAAGGAGTAGGTGATTATACCGCCGCAGCAATAAGTTCGTTCGCTTTCAATTTGCCTCATGCCGTTGTTGATGGCAATGTTTACCGTTTTCTTTCAAGGTATTATGGCATCGAAACTCCCATTGATAGTAGCGACGGTAAAAAGAATTTTGCCGCTTTGGCGGATGAGATCCTCGATAAAAAAAAGCCCGCTTTGCATAACCAGGCAATTATGGAATTTGGGGCACTTCAATGTAAGCCTGCCCAGCCTGAATGTGTTAGCTGCCCGTTTAATAAATCGTGTTTCGCTTTTAAGAATCAATCAATTGCGTTATTTCCTGTAAAGAGTAAAAAACTCAAAGTGCGAAACAGGTATTTCAATTACTTGGTAATTAAGTACAAAGAAAATATTTACTTGCGTAAAAGACCCGATGGTGATATCTGGCAGCATTTGTACGATTTCCCCCTTATTGAAACAATCAATGATGTTTCGCCCAACCATTTGTACCAACTTGAGGCATGGCAATCGCTACTTGGAAATCGTCCAGTGCAGATAACTTCTGTTTCAGGATCAGTGTCTCACAAATTGTCGCACCAACACATTTCTGCCAAATTTTTTGAACTCCACTTAAAACAACGTCCCAAATTGTTGTTGAAACTCAAATACATTGAAATACAGTTAGATGACATTAAAAAATACCCGGTTCCTAAATTAGTTGAGCGTGTTTTGCAGGAACATTTTGAAGAATATTTTTGATGGTGATAAATAAATAACTTTTCTAGGTTTCCTTGGTTGGTCAGATAAAGGCTTTTGATTAAATTTGTAGTTATTATTACCTCAGAATCAAAGTTAATTCCAGAACCATGTCAGGCATAAATAAAGTTATTTTAGTTGGGAACCTAGGTAAAGACCCCGAAGTTAGACATCTCGAAGGAGGAGCAGTAGTTGCAAAATTCCCATTAGCTACTTCAGAATCTTATAAAACGAAGGATGGTCAACGTGTTGATCAAACTGAATGGCATAATGTGGTTATGTGGCGCGGTCTTGCCGAAAGTGCTGAGAAGTATTTGAAAAAAGGAGCACTGGTTTATGTGGAAGGAAAAATAAGAACTCGTACCTGGGACGATAAAGAAGGTAACAAGCGTTATGCTACCGAAATTGTTGCCGATACCATGACCATGCTGGGAGGAAAAAGAAACGATGAAGGTCATCATGGCTCTGTCGATACTAAAAATACACAAGAAGAAAACCCCTCTGTTGATCTATCGAATTCAACAGGCGACGACTTACCGTTTTAATCATTCATCATGATTGATAGCGGGAATCTGAAAATGGTTGCCGCTTTTTTTATGTCTTGTTAGTTTTTCCTATTTATTTAGTCTGTTTAATTCTTGTTTGAAACTTCCTTATAAAGTTAAATTGTACCTGCTTAATTACTTTATTTTTGCCGGACCCTAATCAATAATTATGAAACATAAACTGTTGTTTTTGTGGTCGGAAATTCATTTGCAAAAATTCTTCATGCTCTTTCTTTGCATTTTCGTTATTGGAATAACTTCTTGTGACCAAAGTTATACGCCTCGACCTAAAGGATACTTCCGAATTGAATTTCCTGATAAAAAATACAGTGCGTATGATGAACTCAATTGCGGTTATTCATTTCAATTGCCTGATTATGCTGTTGTAGACAATTACCATGATTCCATTAATCAACCCTGTTGGAAATACATTCGCTTTCCTAAATTTAATGCGGAGATATTTTTCAGTTATATGCCTGTAAATAACGATGTAGCTGCATTGATTGAAAAGAGTAGAGAGTTAGCGTATAAACACACTGTTAAGGCCGAATCAATAGACGAAACTTATATTGAAACACGAAAAGGTATTCATGCCATAATTTACGACATTGGAGGAAATGCCGCTTCGTCTGTTCAGTTTTATGCAACCGACAGTACCTCAAATTTCATTCGTGGTGCTCTCTATTTTAATATGTCGCCTCAGCCCGATTCACTTGCTCCGGTAATTCAATATCTTAGAAAAGATGTGGAAAGAATTATCAATACGCTTGACTTTTCAATAACTCAAAAAAAGACTATTAAACATTGATTGACCAATTTATTTTATTCAGCAGCATTTCATTTTTTGAGTGATGAATTATCGGGTATCAAATTATTTCCTTGAGTTTAAAACTCCTTTTGCAATTGCACACGGTACCCGTGATGGAACCGATTTGGTGTTTCTTCAAATAAGCGAAAATAGTATCTTAGCTAATGGTGAAGCAAGTCTTCCTCCATATCTTTCTGAAACTTCATTATCGGTTACTGATTTTATCAATTCATTTTTTGAAAATAACAAAGACGTTTTTTTTAACTTACAAGATGCTATCAGCAGACTTCATAATTTTAAAACAGGGAATTTTTCAGCGAAAGCGTGTATTGATATAGCTTTGCATAATTGGTATGCTGCTCATGCAGGAATAACGGTTTGGCAGATGCTTGGTTTAAAAAATGAACCATTGCCACTATGCACTTTTACCATTGGGATGGGAAGTAAAGAGCTAATTATTAAGAAAGTTGCTGAGGCAATAGATTTTAAAATTTTGAAAGTAAAGCTGGGTGGAGAAAATGATAAGGAAATAATTAATTCCATTAGAGAAATTACCGAAAAGCCACTTTGCGTAGATGTGAATCAGGGATGGAAAAGAAAGGAGGATGCGCTGGAAATGATTCACTGGTTAACGGAGAAAAATGTTTTATTTATAGAACAACCTTTACCTAAAAATAATTTGGATGATGCGTTGTGGTTGCACGAAAAATCACCGCTACCCATATATGCCGATGAAGCCGTTCAGGTGCCTTCCGATGTTGCGAAAATCAAAGATGCATATGATGGAGTAAATATGAAGTTGATGAAATGTGGCGGAATTTCAGAGGGAATAAAATTTATTGCAGAAGCAAGAAAACATCAGCTCGGTGTTCTTATAGGAAGTATGTCGGAATCAGGATGCGCTATTAATGCAGCATCACAGTTGTCATCACTTGCCGACTGGACCGACCTCGATGGACCATTGCTCACAAAAAACAATCCATTTGATGTGGTGAGGTATGGGGATGGTAGGGTTTTGTTAGGGTGATGGGGCAATCCTATTAATTTGATTCAACTTTTTTGATAATGTATTTTTGAAAAGGATAACCTTAATAAAAGTGTTTATTATTTTTAGTGTTTTATTTATTGTGAGAGATGCTTTGATGAAGTACTTTTTTATGGTAGTGTATTTGCTTTTTTTATTTGTTTTGGAACTGTTATTCTTCATTCTTTATTTAAGCCTTAATTTATTTTTTTATCAATAGAAAATGTTCGGCTTCGGAATAGTTGTCTGAGCTGCCAGATAGATAATCGCCATTCATTTTGACAAATTTGCCATTGCATGATTTAAGTATAAAACTGTCGTTTTCAAGTTTAATCATTTCAAATTTTTCCCATTCTAAGATTTTATTTGCAACATGAGTCAGGATATTTCCGTTATCAAGTCTGGTGGAAATATATTTTCCATCGTCCGACTTAAATGCTATTTTATTTTCATTTTTTAAAAAAACCATGTTAAATGTTTCCCAAAGCAGTGCATGATCTGTATTTGCTTGTATATGACTCAGATCGTCTCTGACTGACGAAAGATATCTATTGTGAGATGTTTTAATTTGCACAATATGTGCTGTTTTAATTCCTGAAAATAGACTGTTAGAATACGCAAATCCTTCAATACTCTTATCCGTTTTTAAGAATGTAAACCAAAATTTTTGTTTGTTCATGTCATCGCAGTCAATAATAATATTTCTGTATTGGTATGTAAGAATCAAGGAATAATAAGTGCAGAATAGCATGGCAGAAAAATAAATAAATCTGTATAAATATTTTTTAAGAAAAAGATAGGCGAATGAAATCAATAAAGCGATAATTACATAGAAATCTACAAAAGCTCTTTGACTCAAACTGGCTCCATACCACCAACACCACCAGCTTGATATTATAAATGTACTTGCAAAAAGAAAAATCAGTAAAACCGACAATTGAAATTTATTTCTGATGTACAGGTAAAATAATCCAAGCAAAGAAAAAAGAACTGAAGGTGTGTAAATAAACAAACCTTTCTTATAACTAAAAAGTACCTTAAAAAATTGTGGATTGTTAAAATAGAAATTCTCATTACCATATGCCCAAACAATGAATTTTCCGGTTTGCAGGTAATAAAGCATGAATTGAGGAAACAAGGAAACAACGAATATCAAAAAGGAAATAAATATTTCCTTTTTATTTTTCAATAGTATATCCTTTACCCTTTTCAAATTTCCACAAAAAAATATAAACATAAGTGCTATAATGGTGTTTGTTGGGCGAAGCAATGTTATCATTCCCAATAAAAAAGCACAAGCAAACAAGTATCGTGTTTTTTCTGTTTTAATAAATAAATGGGAAAAGTATACGAAAGCTGCAATTGTTGCAAAGGAATATGTATGAGAATATGAAACGTCAAAAGTTGAATAGAAAAACAGATTGGTTCCGAAAACGGTTATAACTAAAACAAGTGCTGCAATGTGATCGGGGATACAATATGTCAAAATTAATTTCCTGGTAAATTTGCACCCTAACCACAAATAAAAGTTCGCTGCCACAAGTACTGACAACTGATAACATTGAGAATAACCATCGGCAGAAAATCCAAGTAAGATCGACAGCAGATGGGCTATTAGAAAAAAGGGTAGTATTAAGATGCTTAACCCAATGTAATATTTATTTACCTTCCCTGCATCCGTCTCCTTTAGAAAATCATCTCCAAATTTCATATATTCATATTTGCTGGAGATATTTTCAGTAAATGAAAAATTGTAATCATTATAAATGAAAATTGCAGGTAAATATGAATAGTACCCTAACCCATCGGATCTGATAATTTTTTCACAATTATTATGTTGCATTTGAAACTGAAAAGAGAAATACAAGCAGATAATTAATATCAATTCACAAATATACTTTGTAAACCTATTTGCAATAAGTACCAATGAATTTGTCATAAAAAAAATTAATTTTGTATTGTCGTGCCTTTATACAGAAACAAGTTATCCTCTTTTAAAATGTATTTTAATTCGGTTCATACTATAATATTTGAAGTATTTTTATATCAATAAATTTATTATAAATAAACTATATTAACTATAGCTTTATGCTTTAAGTGGTGAAAATACTAGTTTGTTAATTTCATTTTTAATATCAACAATATTAACTTGAAAGTAAGCATCCTTTGTATTTCATTGAAAATCAATTATATTGGATGGATATTGTATAAAAGTCTCCCATTTAACCAGAATACACTGCTCCCTTTGGTCTTTTTCAGGGATCACAGTACCTTATTAATTCTAATAATTCTAAGCTCCAAACAATTTCTGCATCAAATGCACATCAAGCAACTTTCCGAATTTTTTACCTGCTTGACGCATTACTCCTATGTGCTCGAATCCAAGTTGTTCATGAATGTGAATGCTGCTGAGGTTGCCTTCGGTAATTCGTGAAATGAGGTTATGTAAACCTGCTTTTTCTCCTTCTAATGTCAGTACCTCCAGCAACTGTTTTCCAATTCCTTTTCCACGATTATTTCTATCGATATAAACAGATACCTCAGCAGTACCATCGTAGGCAGCGCGTTCGCTCCATTTAGTGAGGCTGGCATATCCAACTACTTTATCACCAATTTCGGCTACAATAACAGGATGGCTTTGGTCATGGTCTTGAAACCATTTCATCCTGTCTTGGGCCGACTTTGTTTCAGTGTCGAAAGTTGCAGTAGTGTTTTGAATTGCTTCGTTATAGATATCAGTAATTCGTTCAATATCTCTTTCCGTGGCAGGTCTGATTGCTAACATAGTTTTTAGTGTTGTCGGGTACTTTTAATTGTGATTGGACTTTGATAAAAGTCTTCATCTAAGTTATTCAAAATTAATAAAAAATTAATGATTTAAATTAGTTTGATTTGTTTCTAGTTTAGTTAAAATCTCAGGCCATAGCACGTCATAAGGAATTACCTCCAGTGTCTCCAATTCACTTTGCAGACCAAGATGAGCATCTTTTAATTTGGTAAAAAACTTATTGGCAATTTGAGCAGTTTTTTTAGCATCGAAATCGTATTTAACCATCACCAATAACATTTTAATGAAGTAGTAGGAGCGAGGATTGCGTTCTTTGCTGATGTACCTGGATGCATAAATTTTCAGTGGTTCAGCTTTGTCAAGAATTTTGTTGTAATCGCCAATGTTTAATGATAATAGTACTTGTGCCACTATGATTGATAAGTTATATCCCGCTTTATCTTTCGAGAAAATAGGAACCTCATTCAAAAATCTTGAAACATTAAAATTTTTGGATGCAGTACCTTTTGATGGGATCGCATAATTAAGAAATGACTCAAATATTTTCCACTTCTCTTTGCTTTGAGGAGGATATACTTTAAAACTGGGATGACCAATTACTTGCCTATATATTTCATTGGCCTTTGAATAATTTTTGGTGTGCAAACAGAGAAGGAAGTGGTACTCAAGAAAAATCAACCAATTTAAAGTTCCCGGATTGAATAAGGTCATACAGGTGGCAGCGTAACGACTACCGTTTTCATAATCACGTAAATGCAAACTGCCACTCAACTTATGAAGATTCATTTCACCTAGTCTTACCTTTTGAATTAAATGTGGATTAGCATGCAAATATCCCTCACATTCGTCAGCTAATTTAATAGCGTTTTTATAATCATCTGAATTTTCAAAGTAGCGTAAACCAATTCTATACATACTTAAACGGGTAGTATAAGTGTCATGACTCTTCACCACATTTTTTAATCGAATATACGACTGGCGTGCAGTTTCAACCAACTCATCCTTGGTTGCCATGGAAGTTACTATTTCGAGGATTATTTTCTGATCCAGTTCCTCTGCCAAAAGCTCAGCATTTAGAGTGTGGGTTGCATTTTTGAGTTCTGAATCGTATTGGAGGAATTTTTTTTTCGACCCCGAAAAACTGCTGGCATATCTCAATAGGCGTAGCGCAGTAATCATCAAATCGGTGAAATAGAATTTCCGTGCAGTTATAAGAGCTAGTTTTAATTGTTCGTTTCCTGAACTCTGTTTATTTTGGTTTTTTAATATAACACCGGCTAGCAAATTCTTACAAGCTGAGAAGTAAGCTTTGTCATAGGAACTTTTAAATCTCTTTTGCGTATCAAGTTGAAATATCATGTTCACCAAACGTTCTTTGGCTCTGCTCTTTAACATTTCAAACGTCTTGATTCCCAGATCTTTATTATAAATGTCTTGGATAGCTTCCTCTTCATTTTCCCATCCGCCTTTTCCTAAGCCCCTCATTAGCTGAAGGTATTTCGTTTCACCTTCTTCAGCCTCTACCACCGCTACAAAACGATTCTTTTTAGTAAAATCTGTTACCAAAGACGATATTTCTTGCAAAATTTTAATAGACATATTTCATAATTGGTTAATAATCTGCATCAAATGTAACATTTATTTTTTAATGGAGTATATATTTTCATAATTCAGGGCGTTACCAAAATCGGTAATTTGATACCTGATTAACTTATGTCTCACTCTAATTTTACACCGTAACAAATGCTACAAATTTTAATTGCCATCCTCATAGCGTTAGGATGTAACGTCAACCCGAATCAAACTGCAGAAGAAATTAAGGCAACCAATTCCCAAGAATTCAAAAAGGCCACTGAGATCTACAATTCAGGAGGTTATAAAATGGAAGATGGAGGTGGAGTTGTAATTGACCAAGGAGGCGGAGATTGATATAAAAGAATTAAAGATCTAATACAGGGAGTGGTCTCAAAATCTACCGGGGGGTTAGTTTTGAGATATCACTCCCTGTTATCTTTTTGTACCTGTTTGTGAATTCTTTCTTTTTGATGTTTTAAATTGATCGGCTTTTCGGCAAACTGACGATTTAGTAATTTATCACAACAACTTTAGCCTTACCTTTGCATCAGAGGAACAACAAATATGATCACTGTTAAGTCATTTATTTTCAATTCATTTGAAGAAAACACCTATGTGCTTTCTGATGAGACTCGCGATTGCATTATTATTGATCCGGGTTGTCATCTGAAGGAGGAGGAGGAGGAAATTGTAAAATATATTGCCATTAAACAACTAAAACCTGTAAGGTTAATCAA
>JBBQVM010000128.1:0-8996 GCA_038211525.1 Bacteroidia bacterium | reverse complement strand
GGTCATTTTGGGTCATTGGGTCATTTTGGGTCATTGGTCATTAGTCGTTAGTCGTTGGGTCATTTTGGGTCATTGGGTCATTTTGGGTCATTGGGTCATTAGTCATTAGTCATTAGTCATTGGTCGTTGGTTTGGTGTTTTTTTTTCACAAACGTGACACCTAACCTCCAAAATCACCAAATTTTTGCATTTCTCGCTACTCTGATTATTCCAATTAAGTTAAAATTACACGCCCAATCAACCAATAAGCACATCAGCATAATTACCCATTAGCACATCAAACCTTGCTATCACTGGTTTTCGTAATTATTTGAAGATTAGTTAAAATTATTCTTTTATCCCTGCCGCGATTCCATTATTTTTGCAGCCGAAAAGCACAAACATATTTTGGAACAAAAAACATCTCCTGTAAAATATATTTTCGTCACAGGTGGTGTCTCCTCCTCGCTCGGAAAAGGTATAATATCAGCCTCTTTAGCCAAATTACTCCAGGCACGAGGCTATACGGTTACCATCCAGAAACTCGATCCCTACATTAATGTTGATCCCGGAACTTTAAATCCCTATGAACATGGGGAGTGTTATGTTACCGATGACGGCGCCGAAACGGATTTAGATCTCGGTCATTATGAGCGCTTTCTGAATGTTCCTACCTCGCAGTCGAACAACGTTACCACCGGCAGAATTTACCAAACCGTTATTAATAAAGAGCGCGAAGGTGCTTACCTTGGAAAAACAGTTCAGGTTATTCCCCATATCACTGATGAAATTAAACACCGGATCAAACTTTTGGGTGAAACGGGTCAGTTTGAAGTTGTTATTACTGAAATAGGTGGAACCGTGGGTGATATTGAATCTCTTCCTTTTATTGAAGCTGTTCGGCAGATGATTTGGGAAATGGGCTCCAATTGTTGTGTTATTCATCTTACACTTCTTCCCTATCTCACTGTAACAGGCGAACTTAAAACAAAACCTACCCAGCACTCTGTTAAAACCTTGTTGGAATATGGTGTGCAGCCTGATATTCTGGTTTGCAGATCGGAAAAGCCTGTAAATCATGAAATTAGACGGAAAATAGCGCTTTTTTGTAACGTTAATGTGAATGCGGTTATTGAATCCATTGATGCCAGCACCATCTACGATGTACCCCTTCTAATGTTAAAAGAGCAGTTGGATAAGGTGGTTCTTGCAAAATTGAAACTGCCATTACGTCAAGAGCCCGATATGGAGAGTTGGAAAAACTTTTTAGGTAAACTTAAAAATCCGACCGCTGAAGTACGAATTGGATTGATTGGAAAGTACATTGAATTAAAAGATGCTTATAAATCAATTGCCGAGGCACTTATTCACTCAGGTGTAGTAAATGAAACTAAAGTCATTGTTGACTGGATTCATTCCGAGAAAATTGATGAAAAAAATGTTGAGGAGAAACTAAAAGATCTTCATGGTATTATTGTGGCTCCGGGTTTTGGTGATCGGGGTATTGAAGGTAAAATTACTGCCATCAAATACGCAAGAGAAAGCAAAATTCCGTTTTTAGGAATCTGTTTAGGCATGCAATGCGCTGTTATTGAATTTAGTCGGAATGTGTTAGACATGCCAGGAGCCCATTCCACTGAAATGTCGCCTAATACAAAATACCCTGTCATCGACATAATGCATGATCAAAAAAATGTTACCCAAAAAGGTGGCACCATGCGACTGGGAGAATATCCTTGTAACATTTCAAAAAATACGAAGGCGTATCAAATTTATGGCAAATCAAGAATCAATGAACGCCATCGCCATCGTTATGAATTCAATAACAAGTATTTGAAAAAGTTCGAAGAGGCCGGCATGATTGCTTCGGGAGTTAATCCCAATGGCAATCTGGTTGAAATTATCGAAAATAAAAATCACCCTTGGTTTATTGGAGTGCAATTTCATCCCGAATATAAGAGTACAGTTGAAAATCCACATCCATTATTCGTGAAGTTTGTGAAGGCTGCTCTGGATCACTCCCGGTAGTTTACGCGTCGTTTTTTAAGGAGATACTTGCTTAAATTGCTATCTTTGCGGCCTTATTTTATTTAGTATGGATAGGAATTCAATAGCAGGACTTTTACTTATAGGGCTAATACTCATTGGTTTTAGCATGTGGAATCAGCCCTCAGCCGAGGAATTGGCCACACGTAAACGACAATCAGATTCCATTGAAGCAGTTTCTAAAAAAGCTGTTGAAATGGAAGCGCTGAAGCAACAAAACCCCACTCCCCTTACAACTGAAACTGCAACTGCACCGCTCGATAGCAGCCTGGGTAATGATTCACTTCAGCAAGTTAACAGACAAAATGAGTTTGGCGCATTTGCAGATGCCGTTATTGGTAAGGAAGCGTTTTTTACTTTAGAAAATGACGTTCTCAAAGCGACCTTTACCACTCTAGGTGGCAGGATGCATTCGGTAGAACTAAAAAATTACAAAACTTATGATCAGAAGCCGCTCACTCTTTTTGAAGGAGATTCTACTGTATTTGGATTAAATTTTTTCGCACAAAACAGAAACATCAGCACTGACAAGCTCTATTTTGAAGCAATTCCTTCAGGTAAGAATAAAATTTCATTCAAATTAAAAACATCGGGAACCGGATTTATTGAGTACGCTTACACGTTGCCGACAGAAGGTTACCTACTCGACTTTAATATTAATTTATCGGGTATGGAAAAGGTAGTTGCTTCCAACATTAACTACCTCGAACTTAACTGGAGAGAAAATATTTTCAAAAAAGAAAAAGATGTTGATACAGAGCGAAAAAATTCAACTATCTATTACAAATACCCCGACGAACAAGCAGAGTATCTTTCCGAAACTAAAGATGACAATGAAACCCTTGCCACCAAAGTACAGTGGGTTTCGTTTAAGCAACAATATTTCAACACCACTTTAATAGCTAAAAACAATTTCGATAAGCCAACAAAACTTGCTACTGTTCACCACGAAGGAAAAGATTCGTTGGCGAAAACAATGACCGCCAGTTTTACAATTCCTTACTCACATAAACCATATGAGAGTTTTGAAATGAGTTTATACTTTGGTCCAAACCATTACCAAACTTTGAAACAATTTGATTTGGGCATGGAACGTATTGTTCCTCTAGGTTGGGGAATTTTTGGATGGGTGAATCGCTTTTTGGTAATTCCAATGTTTAATTTCCTAAATAAGTTCAATCTTAATTATGGAATTATTATTCTAATTCTCACCATAGCGATTAAGCTATTGCTTTTGCCATTTACCTACAAGGCCTATCTCTCAACAGCCAAAATGAAGGTATTGAAACCCGAGATGGATGAAATTCAGGCAAAGCATAAGGATGATCCCATGAAGAGTCAGCAGGAGCTACTCGCTATGTATAAAAAAGCTGGAGTGAATCCTTTGGGTGGCTGTTTGCCGATGGTATTACAAATGCCAATTCTTATTGCAATGTTCCGATTTTTCCCTGCTTCAATCGAGTTACGACAAGAGAGTTTTTTGTGGGCACACGATCTTTCAACCTATGATTCTATTTTAAATCTTCCATTCACCATTCCATTTTATGGTGATCACGTAAGTTTGTTCACTATTCTGATGACCATTTCTACGTTGATGTATACCTACCTTAATTCTCAGATGACTGCTTCTAATCCACAGATGAAATGGGTGATGTATTTGATGCCGGTAATGTTCCTGGGAATATTCAATAATTATTCGGCAGGGTTGAGCTACTATTATTTCCTTGCGAATATGATCAGCTTCGGGCAACAGTTCTTGTTCAGAGCAGCGGTTAATGAGAAAGCGATACATGCTAAGATTCAGGAAAACAAAAAGCGTCCACAATCTGCAACCAAATCTAAATTCCAGCAACGACTGGAACAGATGGCAAAAGATAAAGGAATCAAAACAAAAAAATAATAGAAATGAAATCATTGTTCAACAGGTATTTTTTAGGGATCTTACCGTTGTTGATGCTATTGATTTGTGTGTGTGGCTGCACCGGTAGTAAGCAAACAGCCACCACTAACAACGACTTTCCCGGCGCTCCCAATGATTCTTTGGTTGCATCTCTTTACCGAACACCCTGCTTTGGAGTTTGTCCGCACTACAGGGTCTCTTTTTACCGATCAGGTTATGTGGAGTACGAGGGTTTCGCCAATGCTGCATTGAAAGGCCGTTACTTTACCTATATTAAAACTTCTGAATTAAAAAACATAGGTGTTAAGGCCGAAGAAATTGGTTATTTCGAACTCAACGACACCTATCGCAACCCACACCTCACCGATTTTCCTACCATTTATTCAGAGGTACGCTTTCGCGGAAAGCAAAAAAAGATTACCCGGTATGATGCCGATCCTCCAAAGAACTTGGTTGAAATGGAGAATTACATCGACAAAATGGTGCCCGACTCCTCTCAATTTATCGTGCATCCCAATCAGGATATGAAGCAGTAAATTGTTTATGTAAAGGGGGTATTTCTGCTACCTCAGATTGGTTTAAAAACTAGTATTCTTAGGGCCTGTACATCAAATTAAATTTTGTTGTGCCTTATTTTTGGTTACTCTCAATATTTTTTTACTTTTGATGAAAGCGATGAACCATAAACATTGAAATTTGTCTATGAGCAAGAAATCCAATACTACAAGCACTCCTAATACTAGTGTTATAATTTTTATAGTAAGCTTGTTTCCTATACTTTATCTCACCTATTTCAACTTCACTTACGATCCTACAAACGTTCCTCGCTTTTTTCTATCATCTATCATTTTGCTTATGGCAATTTGGTTCATTAAGGACCTCAACACAAAACCTATTCCTATAACAACAATTACCATTTTTCTCGCAGCATTTTTTTTATGGAGCCTTGTCTCAGCAGGCTGGGCAATTAGTGTTACCGAATCACTATTCCAAACTCAAAAACATTTTCTCTTTGTGCTTTCGGTACTAATTTTCAGTTTGCTTGCCCGCAAAGACAGCAACTTACCGTTGTATATTTCACGTTCATTAATATTTATCGTTCCTGTTATTCTGCTTGTTTTTTTTAAGGAAGTTAGTACTGCTTTGCATGAACATGCACTCGATCAATACACCATGTACAAGGCCCCGGGATTATCAGCACATAAGAATCTACTTTCCTGTTATCTCTTTTTTATGACTTCATTTTTCACCATAGGATTTTTCACTGATAATTCAACATGGAAAAGTTATTACTTACCGGCTATCACTATATGCTTAACAATTATTCTCATTTTATTAACACGCGCTGTCTATGTTGCATTCTTTGCATTTATTTTCACTTTAGTGATTTCAACTTTTTTATTGAAATCGAAATTTAAACAACCATTAAAATTCCATAAGCTCAATCATCTTTTCATTGCAGCAGGAATCAGTTTGGTTTTAGCAATCACCTTTTACGCATCCTTATCACAAATAAAATATGCAAGTCAGCAAGCAAATCCCGGCTCCTATTTAACTTCTGATACTGCCAACGAACGATTTGCGTTATGGTATTACTCTGCTAAAATGTTCCGTGATCATCCTATAATTGGAGTAGGTGCAGGCAACTGGAAAATGGTGATTCCAGCAAACAGCTTGAAAGGCATTTATCGCGCAGAGCAAGAGAACCTAGTTTTTCTTCAACCACACAACGATTACATCTGGATCACCTGCGAGTTAGGAATTATAGGTTTAATTTTAATTGCTGTTCCGGTATTTTTAATTTTCAGCAAAAGCGTAAAAACATTGCCACTAATAAAAAATGAAAAACAAATTACGCTCCTCTTGCTGATAGGTACCGTTGTTGGATGGGCCGCTATCTCTTTTTTTGATTTTCCAAAAGAACGAGCTGAACTCTTATTATTTTCAGGCGCCACATTAGGATTAGCATGGGGTTATTCCTCAGATGAATCAGGGAAAGTATTTCTTGAACTACCTGTTAAAATTTTTCAGATTATAATTTCTGCATCACTAGTTTTCAATTTGGTAATGGGTGTGTACCGACTTTCAGATGAAGCTCATTACATGGAAATGATAAAATACCAGAAACAAAATAATCAGGAAATGGTAATTACTGAAGCAAATCTTGCAAAGAATGTTTTTGTTGATATGGACCCATTCACTACCCCCTTTGATTTATTTATTGCGAGAGCACACAGCGACCGAGGCCGCAATGAGGTGGCTCTTCCATTTTATGAAAGCGCTGTTGAAATAAATCCCTATTCACAAAGTGTTTTAAATAATTATGCCGGTGCATTGGTAAAGAATAAACAGTTTGAAAAAGCTATTCCATTCTATTTACGCGCTCAAAAAATATATCCAAGCGTTGAAGAAGGCATGTTTAATCTTGCCTATAGTTATGCCAATATTCATGAATACGATAATGCGAAGTTTTGGGTAAATAAAGTAAAGAAAAATGTTAGAAGAAAGGATGTATTCTTGAAGAGGATTAAAGAAAGTGAAGGGAAAACAGAGTAAGGAAATGCAACGGCGAGATGATATGGGATTTTGAATTGAATTAAAATTTAGAAATTGACACCCTACCAGGTCAGATAGATACTTCTTGCCGTTACGCGAAAAAATTCGGAATTTTGCAGGGTATAAAATAATTTATCATGGAAACTATTGCAACAAAAAAACCTCAAAATCAAAGAATTGAAACTGAGGACTTCCTGCCGCTAAATGGGACCGACTATATTGAGTTTTATGTGGGCAATGCGAAGCAATCGGCCTATTTCTACCAAGCAGCTTTTGGATTTGAACTGGTGGCCTATTGCGGACCCGAAACCGGCATTCGCGAAAAAGCATCTTATGTGCTTCAACAAAATAAAGTTCGCATCGTACTTACTACACCCATGCAGCCTGACTCACCTATTAATCAGCACATTATAAAGCATGGTGATGGTGTTAAAGTACTTGCACTCTGGGTAGATGATGCTGAAAAATCGTGGGTGGAAACTACTAAGAGAGGTGCTAAAAGCTATGAGTCTCCTAAAGTACTGAAAGATGAGCACGGTGAGGTTAAAGTTGCATCCATTCATACCTATGGTGATACCATTCACACTTTCGTGGAAAGAAAAAATTATAATGGTCCGTTTTTGCCCGGCTTCCGTGAAGCAAAAAGTAAGTTCGTTGTTAAATCAACCGGCTTGCAATATGTAGATCATTGCGTGGGTAATGTGGAATTGGGTAAGATGAACGATTGGGTTAGCTTTTATGAAGACGTGCTGGGTTTTAAAACCATCATTACCTTTGATGATGAAGATATCTCTACAGAGTATTCTGCCTTGATGAGTAAGGTAGTATCTAACGGTAACGGATATGTGAAATTCCCAATTAACGAACCAGCCGAAGGAAAAAAGAAATCTCAGATTGATGAATACCTGGATTTTTACCATGGCCCCGGCGTGCAGCACATCGCAATCACCACCAATAATATAATTGAAACTGTAAGTGATCTGATTTCCCGAGGGGTAGAATTTTTGTCGGTGCCTACCTCCTATTACGAGTCGCTGTTGGAACGTGTTGGCAAAATTGAGGAGGATCTGGAGTCACTTCAAAAACTGGGTATTCTGGTTGATCGTGATGACGAAGGTTACCTCTTGCAAATATTCACCAAGCCGGTGGAAGATCGCCCAACTGTGTTTTTTGAAATCATTCAACGCAAAGGAGCCAAATCTTTTGGAAAAGGGAATTTTAAAGCGCTCTTTGAAGCTATCGAAAGAGAACAGGGCTTGAGAGGAAATCTCTAATTCAACCTAAACTTTCCGTAGGTTGTCTTATTAAACGGTTCATATTTTATAAAATCCCCTCGCTGATGATCAGCGAGGGGATTTTATTTAGTATCCAATTGAGAATCAGAATCCCATGTTTAATAACTGTAAGGATTGGCCCGAAATACCTTTTTTCAATACCTTCAAAAAATTACTTTTTTATTACATTAATTTGATTTTCAATTAATTGCAAATATTAATTTGATCGTGGAACATTCCATGTGAAACATTTTTGGCGCCTTATTTTACAGTATTTTATCCGAACTATTTGGAAGTAAGACTCATATAAATAATGAATCGCATCAGAAATGAGCAGGAAATTCAGAAACAGTCAACGTCAAATTAGAAAACTAGGATTACGAACCATTCTGGTGGCTTCTGCAATTGCAGCCGGTGGAATTATGACAGCGACCCTTTTCCTTATCAATATTTTCCGTGACGAAACAATGCTAGCCGATTCAAATCCAATGGTTGTTTCCAGAATAGAGGTTATCCGTGATCTTTCTCCTGTTTTAAATGGTACTTCCATGCAAAATTTGTGTGGTGTGAAGATATCCGTAAAGGGAAATGCTAAAAAATTACAACTCATATCATTAGAATTTAGTCCTATAGGTACCTCGAAACCTATTACAGCAACAATCTCTAATTTGAGGTTGTGGACAACAGGTTTTCAGGATTTCTTTATTGCAAATCGGCAATTAGACGCCGGAATGAATATCGTTCCGGAGGCCATTTTCACGATGAAAGCCGGCATCCCACTTAACGAAGGAGATAATTACTTCTGGCTTTCTGCCGATGTAGGTGATAAGGTGCCTGCAACAGGAAAAAGGATTGAATTAACCCTATTACATGCGATAATAGGAACCTTAACCTATGAACCTGACCTAGTTACGGGAAGCGGGCCAAAAAAAATTCTAAACAATCTTCCCTACTACTCGGTAGGAAATGGCGATATTTCATCAATAAGTAGCTGGAACTCACTTCGTGACGGCTCTGGAAGCAGGCCGAATTCGTATAATGAGCCGAACGCTACCTTCATTATCCAACCGGGCCACCTGCTAACCAACATGCTCAGTGGCTGCTTACCGGCCATCATTATTGAACGCAACGGCATCCTTCAATCCAGCTCTAGCATAAAAGCCGATTACCTGCTGGTAACGTCCGGTGCCACTTTCATTCAACAAAACGAGATGAAAAATCCATCTAGTCTGGGGCAATTA
>JBBQVM010000127.1:0-9017 GCA_038211525.1 Bacteroidia bacterium | reverse complement strand
GTTAACCATACAGTAGGCAATGATTTTATGAAGTTGTTGAATACTCAGCTCCATTCTATTCCCGAATTTTTGAAAACAATTCCTCCTTCGAAATGGGATTATGCTTATGCACCCGGAAAGTGGACTGTAAAAGAGGTTATTATGCACCTCATAGATTGTGAACGAATTTTTGCATTCAGGGCATTATGCTTTGCGCGGAAAGATCAGACCGAGCTTCCTGGATTCGATGAGAATGCTTATGCTCCTAACAGCGGATGTGCTAGTCGGAGTGCTAAATCTATCTTGGAAGAATTTCAAGCAGTCAGAAATTCCACCATTAATCTATTCCAAAACTTTGATGAGGAAATGTTATTCCGCACAGGAAAAGCTAACGGCAAATTATTTTCAGTAAAGTTGATAGGTGCCATTATAGCCGGACACGAGTTGCATCACCTTAAGGTGATAAAAGAAAAATACATGAATAGCTGAATTGAAGCTGCATTGGTATACAAACAATTATCCGGGTCACCGAGATAATTTTCCCGCAAGGGAAAATGTGACATAAATTTGGAAAAAAATACTGTTACTAAGAAATTATATTTTCTCAGGCAGCGTATATTTTCTACCCTTGTTTTGATCCTTCAGATATTTCATGAGCGGACCAAAATAATCGAGCATTGCTTTCGCGCTCATGTCGCTACCGAGATGTTTTTTAAGATGCACGCGCCAATCTTCCGTGGCTCCTGTTTCCATTAATGAATGTAGGAATTCGCCGGTTGCTTTACTGCCCCAGTAATTGGTATTGTGCGGATCTTGTTTTAAAATATCTTCAGCAATATGCTTATGAAACATAAAGAGCAGCACATTCGAAATGGAGTAATCATAATACTGAGCGGCATCATTAACGATATGCGTTTTGGTAGCTGCATCACAAAAGTTTTCACCTCGAACGCTTGGTGGAACTATACCTTGGTACTTTTTAACCAGGCTCCACCATTCATTGTTAAGTTGATCAGGAGGTAAATTTTTAGCATACAATTCATCTTCAAAATGAGTCATAACACCGGCGCCCCAAGGAATATGGACTATGTAATCGAGAGCTTCTCTTAACAGTAATTGTGTTTCATCAACCTTGGCATTTTTGTCGACCATACCTCTTCCCTGTAAGAAAGCTTTTTGCAGCGAAGCCAGTCCGATCAAACTACCCATTGCTTCATGATAACCTCTGTTGGCACCATTTCTTAAAACAATAGGAACTTCAGGAGTTGAATAACTAAGGTAATAATAAATGTGACCCAGCTCGTGCAAAACAGTCCCCCACCATTCGGTATTTGCTTCTACACTCATCAGTGAGCGAACATCCTGATCGGCATCCATGTGCCAGGCGGAGGCATGATTATTTTTTTTGTAATCGGCATCGGCCGGAACCGGATACAAACTGGAACGATCATAAAATGTTTGGGGTAGTTTTGGGAATCCTAATGAAACGTAAAAATTTTCTCCCTGTTGGATGATATATTCTGGACCTTTCTCCTTAAGAAACCCATCAATATTCAAACCCTTTACATCCACTAAAGCGGTCCAGTCTTGTCCCCATCTGTTAGGCAACCAGTGTGCGGGTAAATATTCGGGAACAGGCTGACCATATTTTTCAGCCAGCGTATAACGAGCCCAGGTATGTAGCTCACGGTAAAGTGGCCATACATCTGAAACCATGTTATCGCACAGCGTAACCATCTCCTCACTTTTCATTCCATAATCGGAAACCTGATAGGCAAAATAATCTTCGTAACCGAGTTGTTCCACAGAGGCATTTCTTAGATTTCTAAGCTCAACGACGCCGGCTTTCAATTCCACACCAACCTCTTTAGATGCCTCCCACATTATCTGACGCAATTTGGGATCATTGGATGTTTTAAGGAAGTCATCAATTTCATTGGTAGTAATAGGTTTGCCTTCATACGTGTACTTAAAACCAAAAAGTTTTTCTGTTTGATGAGTTTCGAGTTCTATTTTTTTCTGAACAATTTCAGTGGCTGCTTCCGGATTTGCACCTGCCGTGTAAAGAATAAATTCAAGTTGTTTAATTTCAAGAGGCGACAAATTATTTCTATCATTTAAAAACTCTGTAACTTTAGCAACTACTTCAGTACTGCCAGTAAATTTTGCAAAGGCTTCGTTAGCAATTTTAGCATTTTTGGCATTTTCAGTTTGTCCTTCTACAATATGCGTATTAAGTGCCCACTCGGCTTTATTGGATGCAATAAGCAACTGCTGGTAATCTTTATTGTACTGTTGAAGAAAGGCAGTTACCTCCGGATTGGTGTTATGATTAAGTGGTGAGGGAGAACTGTTCCAACTCGTGGTCGACATTAGCAGAACAAAAGAAATAAATGCAATAAGAAGTGGTTTCATAGTTTAAGTTATTAATCAGCTAAAAATAACACTTTTTCAAAGAATGAGAAGATTTTTTGCTGATTAGATCAAAGAAATCCGTCAAGGGCTTCCCGCCAAGGCATTTAATTTACCTGTAGCAAGCAATCACCGTAAGTAAAAACAGGTAAATTTTCAATACCTTTGCACCCCTCTTTTAACCTCTTAAATCAACTCTATTTTAATGCCATTCTCGAAAGAAATAAAGAAACGAAGGACCTTTGCCATTATCAGTCACCCGGATGCCGGAAAGACCACATTAACAGAAAAATTTCTACTTTTTGGTGGTGCCATTCAGGTTGCAGGTGCGGTGAAATCGAATAAAATCAAGAAAACGGCTACTTCCGATTTTATGGAGATTGAAAAGCAAAGAGGTATTTCGGTTGCCACATCGGTGATGAACTTTGAGTATAAAGATTTGAATATAAATTTATTAGATACTCCTGGACACAAAGATTTTGCTGAAGATACTTATCGTACTCTTACGGCTGTTGACAGTGTAATTTTGGTGGTAGATTGTGTTAAGGGTGTTGAAGAGCAAACTGAAAAATTAATGGGCGTTTGCCGGATGCGCAATACCCCGGTAATTATTTTTGTGAATAAACTCGATCGTGAAGGTAAAAATGCTTTCGATTTACTGGATGAGATTGAAGAAAAACTGAACATTAAAGTGCGCCCTCTAAGCTGGCCCATCAGCATGGGTTCTACTTTTAAAGGAGTATACAATATTTACAATAAGAGCTTAATGCTTTTCTCTCCAAACAAAAAAGCTACCGATGCGGATGTGCTACCGATAAAGAGTGTTGATGATGCTATTATTGAGGAAAAGGTTGGGAAATATGCATTGCAACTGCAAGAAGATATGCATTTAATTGATGGTGTTTATGATGCATTCGACAGGCAAAAATATCTGGCTGGAGAAGTAGCACCTGTATTTTTTGGAAGTGCCATTAATAATTTCGGTGTAAAGGAATTGTTGGATACATTTACGGAAATAGCCCCTCCTCCCGGCGACCGACCCACTGTTACTAGAGTAGTGCATCCGAGTGAAAAAAACTTCACAGGTTTTGTTTTTAAGATACATGCTAACCTGGATCCGAAGCATCGCGATCGCATTGCTTTTTTGAGAATATGTTCCGGCAAATTTGAAAGAGGTAAATTCTTTCATCATGTGAGGTTGGATAAGGATATTCGATTCAATAGTCCTGCGCAATTTTTGGCGCAGTCGAAGAGCATTATTGATGAAGCCTACCCCGGCGATGTAATTGGATTGTACGATACCGGCAATTTTAAAATTGGTGATACTTTAACAGAAGGCGAGAACATTACTTTCAAGGGTATTCCCAGGTTTTCGCCTGAAATTTTCAAGGAACTCATCAACACCGACCCTATGAAAAGCAAACAACTTGACAAAGGAATTATGCAGTTGACCGATGAGGGTGTTGCGCAGTTGTTTCTTCAGCATGGAGGATCGAAAAAAGTAATTGGTACCGTTGGTGAACTGCAGTTTGAAGTAATTCAACATAGGTTATTAAACGAGTATGGTGCCTCCAGTAAATTCATCCCACTGAACGTTTACAAGGCATGTTGGCTCACCTCCGAGGACAAACAAAAACTGGATGAATTCACCAGGTTTAAATCAGGCCAAATTGCCTACGATAAGGATCAAAATGTAGTGTACTTTGCCGATTCACAATGGATGCTGGATCAGATGATTAAAAATAACCCGGAAATCAAGTTTCATTTTCTATCGGATGATGTTAATTAGCGTTCAATATTTTTAACAAAAAAGGCTTTTTTACCGAAATTAGTGTTGGCTTTTGCTATTTCATTGCGAACAGTCAGTAGCTATTAGCAAAACCCAATTATGCGAATAGAATTTTATTTAAAAGTTGAGGCAGGCTAAAAAACCAAATCATCAAACAACTAAAGAACTAATGAACCAATAAACCAAAGAACAAATGAACCAAAAAACCAATGAACCTCACCTTTTATGTTTCCAGCGTCTGTGGGTCCAAAGCCAAAATTGTGGTGCTTTAATGATTTCCTGTTCGAGTAATTGTGTCGTCTTTTCAGTGATCGAACCATAGGGAGCATTTACCGGGTCATTTTCAACAACGGTAAAATGGAAACGATAGTAGCCTCTTTTTACTTTATTGATTGTACCAAAAAGTACCGGGAAATCATATTCTTTAGCATACTTCTCTGCTCCAAACAAAATTGCTGAATCCTGATTAAGGAACTTCATCCAATAGTTATTTTCAGAGCGACCGGGAGATTGATCGTTAGCAAAAATTGTAGCGGTAAGTTGATTTTTATACTCCTCAAAAATCTCTTTCACCTTTTTAGTACTAATCATCATTAAACCAAAACGACTGCGGGTTGATCGCATTTTTTGGTCAAAGAATTTACTGGCAAGCGTTTTATAAATGGCAAGCGACTGGTGTTTGATTTGTTGATCAATTGCCACTGCTATCCATTCCCAATTATTATAATGACCTCCAACAAGTATTAGGCTTTTACCTTTATCATAATAGGAATTCAGAAGTTCCGGATTTTCGAGCACCATTCGTTTCATAATCTGGTGATGTGAAATAGTGAATGATTTCAAGCTCTCCATTACCACATCGCACAAATGATGATAAAATAATTTCATGATCTCCTCAATTTCCTTGCTGCTTTTTTCAGGAAAGGAGTTAGAAAGATTCATATAGACCACCTTTTTCCGGTAACCAAAAATGCGATAGATAAAAATGTAGAGCACATCCGAAAAGGCATAGAGGATCGGAAACGGCAGCAACGAAATCGGGAGAATTACGAGGTAATAAAGAAGGTAATTGAGTACAATCATTATTTATTCGTAATGGATAAAAAGTTAAATAACAAACAGCATGTTACCAGATGGCAGCTCTTTTAGAAGCTTCTAAATACATTGGATCGCCCGGTTTTACATTGAATGCTTTATAAAATTCAGGCATGTTACTCAACACCCCATTGCAACGATAATTGGTTGGTGAATGTGGGTCGGTGATGATACGTTGAGCAGCAGCTTCAGGACGAATGGTGCTTCTCCATACAGTTCCAAATCCCATAAAAAATCGTTGTTCGGCAGTGTAGCCATCAATTTTTGGTGGAACCGGCTTTCCCTCCATCGACTTCTGGAAGGCATAGTAGGCGATAGTTAGTCCACCCAGATCAGCAATGTTTTCGCCTAGGGTTAATTCTCCATTTACATGCAATGAATCGTTCACCACAAATCCGTTGTATTGATAAACAAGGATATCAGTTTTAGCAACAAATTTTGCGGAGTCTTCAGAGGTCCACCAACTTTTTAAATTACCTTCAGAATCAAACTGGCGTCCCTCATCATCGAAACCGTGTGTCATTTCATGCCCAATTACTGCACCAATACTTCCATAATTTATAGCGTCATCGGCATCGGGATTAAAGAAGGGTGGTTGAAGAATTCCTGCAGGAAATACGATCTCGTTCATAGATGGATTGTAGTAGGCGTTCACAGTTGGAGGTGTTATCCCCCACTCTGCCCTATCAACTGGTTTTCCGATTTTGCCAACCATAAATTTAAATTCAAATGCAGCGGCATTGGAGGCATTTTCATAATAAGAATCGCGGTTAATTGCTAGTGCAGAATAGTCGCGCCATTTATCAGGATACCCAATTTTTTTCATGATGGTACTCAGCTTCAGTTGCGCCTGAACCTTGGTTGCATCACTCATCCAATCGAGTTGAGCAATCCGTGCTTCAAAAGCCAATGCAAGGTTATTCACCAATTCCATCATTCGCTTCTTGGTAGCAGGAGTAAATGCTTTCTCACAATATACTTCACCCAATGCCTCGCCCATGCTGTTATCAATAGTTTCCTGAACCAGCTTCCATCTTTCTTTCATTTGTTTGGTTCCTGTAAGAACACCTTGACGAAAATGAAAATCTTCCATGGCAAAGGCACTGCTTAACTGAGGTGCAGCATCACGAACAACTTTCCATTTCAAATAGCTTTTCCAACTATCAACCGGATATGTTTTCAGTAAGTTACTCAACTCTGTAAAAAATTCTGGGTTGTTGGTCACCAGTTCTTTTTGATTCACAATTCCGAGTTTGGCAAAATGATTTTTCCAATCTATAGCAGGGGCTATTGCCGACATTTCATCCAATGTTTTCAGGTTGTAGGTCTTTTCAGGATTTCTCATATCCACCCTACTCATTGAAACTTTTGCCAATTTAGTTTCTATCTCCAATATGGTTTTCGCGTCAGCTTCCGCGGAAGCTTTGTCCTGGCCGGTAAGCATAAGCATATTGATGATATGTTTCTGATATTCGGACCTGATTTCTTCAGAGCGGCTGTCCGACTTCAAATAATAATCTCTGTCGGGAAGGCTCAATCCACCTTGATTAACATAAGCAACTGTTCGGGTGCTGTTTTTCATATCCTGCTGTGCAAACACACTAAACATTGCAAAATTAAAGTGTGACTGCAACCCGCTCACAAAATCAAGAACACCATTAATATCTTTAATCGAATTGATAGTAGCCAGATCTTTTTTAATAGGATCGAATCCCTGCTTTTCCAACTTTGCGGAATCCATACCCGAAGCGTAAAAATCACCAATCTTTTTACGGTTACTATTGCTTACTGCTTTAGTATCGGCAGCAGCAGATTCAAGCACCTCTTTTAGAATAGCGTAGTTAGCGTCCCTTACCTCATTAAAACTTGCCCAGCGGCTTTCGGAAGGGGGAACGGGATTATTTTTTACCCAGTTACCATTCACAAACTTAAAAAAATCGGTAGCAGGACTAACAGAAGTGTCCAGATTTTTGAGGGATATACCTGTATTTTTATTAGCTTTTCCTGAATTGGGATCCTTACGAAATGCAAAGAAACAGGTAACTATGATGGTGGCAGAGGTAAGTACCAATGCATTTTTTAAAGATGGTTTCATTAATTATTTGAGTTAGAAATAGGAGTTACGAAATTGACAATAATTTGTGAAATGCTAGATCAAGCCACATTTATATGTTGCTGAGCAAATGGAGGACGATTTTACACCTTTTGTAAACAGATTTCCTTTAGTTTGAGGATACAATAATCCACTTCATCTTTGGTGCTGAAGCGGGAAAAAGAGAACCTTACGGCAGGCCGGGCGGGATCGGTTTTCATGGCAGTTAGAACATGGGATCCCACATTACTTCCGCTGCTACATGCGCTTCCGCCTGAAGCGGCAATACCTGCTATGTCGAGATTAAACAGCATCATTTCAGCCATTTCTGATGGAGGGAATGAAACATTTAAAACCGTATAAAGATTACCTTCACTCGTATCGCCATTAAATTCGATACTCGGAATTTCTGCGCGAAGTTGATCGGCCATGTAATTTTTTAAGCCGGTGATATGTTCTTTATCGTGATTAAAATCGCGGTAAGCAATTTCTAAAGCTTTAGAAAGACCAACAATTCCGTAAACATTTTCTGTTCCACCACGCATGTTTCGCTCCTGTGCCCCACCGGTGATGAAAGGATGAATTTTGATTCGTTTGTTGATGTATAAAAAACCGACTCCTTTAGGGCCATGGAATTTATGAGCAGCGCAGGTGATAAAATCTACCGGAAGGGTGGATAGATCATAGTGAAGATGGGCCATTGTTTGAACCGTATCAGAATGATAAACGGCGTTGTATTTCCGGCAAATCTCCCCAACTTTTTCAATAGGTGTAATAGTACCTGTTTCGTTATTGGCATGCATTAAAGAAACTAATGAGCCGGGATGTTCCTGCAACAAGGTCTCTAAATGTTCCAAGTCGATATGACCCTTTTTATCAATTTTTACGAAGCTTAGGCTGATAATTCCTTTGTTACGTAATTCTTCGAGGGTATGAGTTACGGCGTGATGTTCAATTTCGGAACTGATTGCATGTTTAATTTTAAGGTCGGTTATTGAGCAACGCAAGGCAGTGTTGTTTGCTTCGGTTCCACCGGATGTAAAAAATATTTCAGCAGGAGAAACATTCAGCAGTTTAGCCACATTTTTTCGTGCCATTTCAATCAAAGAACGGGTTTCTCTTCCAAATGAATGAATAGAAGAGGGATTTCCATATTGATTTTCGAGTACCGGAATCATTGCCTGAAGAACTTCAGGGTGGATGCGGGTTGTGGCGGCGTTATCGAGGTATATTTTCATATTTTTATGCTCGTGACATGGATTGGCTGATGATATCTTTTATATCGCTGATAATTTTTTCGGCAAGGTTTTCAGCTGTAGTCGCGGATTGACTTTCTGAATAAATACGAATGATAGGTTCAGTATTGGATTTACGAAGATGAACCCATTCTTTATCAAATTCAATTTTCACTCCATCAATATCATTCACCGGCTGTTTTTTGTATTTGTCTTTGATCGCCAACAAAATTTTATCGACATTAATCTCAGGGGTGAGTTCAATTTTATTTTTTGAAATATGATAATCAGGATATTTTGCTCTAAGCATAGAAGCTGTTTTACCATATTTGGCAAGGTGAGTTAAGAACAAAGCAATTCCTGCAAGGGCATCTCTGCCATAGTGTAAATCAGGAACTATTACACCTCCATTGCC
>JBBQVM010000126.1:0-9030 GCA_038211525.1 Bacteroidia bacterium | reverse complement strand
TCATCGCAAAGAACTGAAGAAGACCGCGTGGAATTTCTTACCGGAATTATAGATGCAATTTCATTAGGAACGACAATAGCTTTATTGATAAGAAATAAGGATGCCCGGAGTGTAGATTACGATCACATCAAAGATGCCTATCGCCCCTCGCATGCTGATTTTGCCTGGGATGCAAAATTTGGAATTCGAGATTTTAGAGGAGGTGGACGCGCTTCTGCCAGAGAAACAGCCAGCAGAGTTGTAGGCGGAGCCGTTGCACAACAACTACTTTCACAACAAAATATCAGCGTTCAAGCATGGGTGTCGGCTGTTGGAAACTTGGAAATGCCTTATCCTTCTGAGGTGAAAGAAGATGCAATTTATGCCAATGAGGTGCGATGTCCGAACCCACAATCGGCTATCAAAATGATTGAGCTCATAAAACTGGTACGCTCAGAAGGCGATTCCATTGGTGGAGTAATAACCTGTGTAATTAAAGGACCTCCTGCAGGTTTAGGTGAGCCCGTTTTCGATAAACTGCATGCTTGTTTGGGAAAGGCTATGTTGAGTATTAATGCTGTTAAAGGTTTCGAGATTGGATCAGGCTTCAACGCCGCTTCCATGAGGGGTTCCCAACATAATGACCCTTTCATTTTAAATGAGAATAAAATTACAACATCAACCAATAATTCAGGAGGAATTCAAGGTGGTATCAGCAATGGTCAAGATATTGTTTTCAGGGTTGCTTTTAAGCCTGTAGCAACCATCATGAAAGAACAGGAATCGGTGAATGCCGCCGGTGAAAAAGTTTCCGTAAAGGGAAAAGGACGACACGACCCATGCGTGGTGCCCCGTGCCGTTCCTATAGTTGAGGCAATGGCAGCCCTCACACTGGCCGATCACTTTTTAAGAAACCGACTTTCCAGAATTTAGCCTTTTCAAGGTAACATTAACCTTGTAACTATGTTGATAAATAGAATAGGATCCCTACTCCAAACCATGGGTCTTAACGTAATTTTGCTTTAAACTAAATTGACTTTGCTATCTCTTTGAATTTAGGTAGTTTAGCTACGAATTGAAATTTTAAATCTAACTAGTTCAAAATACTTATTCAATAAAAAAGACGTTTAATTAAGAATCCATAGTTCCCAAAATATATCATGAAAAAAGCTCTTAAAATAGTCGCAATTGTAATTCTTCTCCTTCTGGTAGGACTTATTTCCATTCCTTTCCTTTTTAAGGATAAGATTTTAACCAGAGTCAAAGCTGAAATAAATAACAATGTAAATGCAAAGGTCGATTTCAAAGAATTTGACTTGACCATATTCAGAAATTTTCCTAACCTGACTTTAGTTTTAGGTGATATGAGTATAGTTGGCGTGAATGAATTCGCCGGTGATACTTTAGCAGGAATAAAAACTACCGCGGTATCCCTCGATATCATGAGTGTTATTAAAGGAAGTCAGATTGAGATAAACGGTATTTCTTTAGATGTTCCCAGAATAAAATTATTGGTTCTTAAAAACGGGAAAGCAAATTGGGATATAACCAAACCTGCTCCCGACAAGCCCACAACTAGTTCAGAACCCTCCCAATTTAAGGCCTCACTCAAAAAATATACAATTGACAAAGGCACTATAGTATACGACGACCAATCATTAGGTTTTCATGTGGAGATGAATGATTTTAATCATTCCGGTAGTGGTGATTTTACACAGGACCTTTTTACATTTAGCACTAAAAGCGAAATCGCTACTTTAACAATGTCGTACGGCGGTGTAACTTATCTGAGCAAAGTAAAAACAAGTTTGATTGCAGACCTGGAAATGGATATGGTTAAATCGAAATATACCTTCAAAAAAAATGAACTTACTCTCAACGAGCTGGCAATGGGTTTTGATGGTTACCTCCTCATGCCGGCAAATGATATCGATATGGATTTAAAATTTGATATTCATCAAAATGAATTCAGAAATTTTATGTCGCTGATACCCGGTGTTTATCGTGATGGATTCGATAAAGTACAATCAAAAGGTAAACTCGCTTTCAATGGATTTGTAAAAGGGCGCTACAATGAAACCACCATGCCGGGATTTGGTGTTACATTAAATATTGCTGATGGCATGTTCAAATATCCTGATTTACCTACTGCAATAAATAATGTTTCAGTCGACCTTAACATCAATAATCCCGATGGTGTTCCTGATCATACACTGATTAATTTAAAACGGATGCATGCTGAAATGGGTCAGGAACCATTCGATGCAAGACTAATTGTGAAAACTCCGGTTTCTGATGCCGATATTGATGCAACGATAAAAGGCTCGATCAATTTAGCCAACATCAGCAAAATGGTTCCGCTTGAACCCGGCACTTCCCTGAAAGGAAACCTGGATGCCAATGTAACTGCAAAAGGGAGAATGTCGGCAATTGAAAGTAAAAAATATGAAGAGTTCAATGCTAATGGAACGCTCCTTCTCAATGACTTCAATTACGTAAGTAACGATTTTAAAAAAGGAATCACTATCAGTCAATGTGAATTGGTGTTCAATCCTAAAAATGTAACTTTAAACAGACTTGATATGGTTGCAGGTAAAACAGATATCAAAGCAACAGGATGGATCGACAATTTACTTTCTTATTTATTTAAAGAAAATGAATTGCTAAAAGGAACAGTTGATATTAAATCCAATGTTATTGATCTGAATGATCTGATGGGGGAGTCAACTGCTTCTACCGCCAGCAACGACACTACCCCATCAACTGTTTTTGAGGTGCCATCAAATATCGATTTTCTTATTACGGCCTCAGTTGGAAAAGTATTTTATGAAGATCTTATTCTTGAAAACGCAAAAGGTAATTTAGCCATCAGGGATAAGACGCTTGGAATAAATGGTTGTTCATTTAATATGCTGGATGGTACCATTTCAATGGATGGACTTTATGAAACTAAAGATATTAAAAAACCAACCTTTTATTTCGATCTTAACTTGAGTCAATTGGATATTAAAAAAACTTATGAAAAATTTATTGCAGTCCAAAAATTTGCTCCTATTGCTGAAAAGTGTAAAGGAACATATTCTGCCAAAATGGATGTAAAAGGTGTTCTCGATAATAAAATGGAACCTGTTTTAAACTCCTTCAACGGAAGTGGAAAGTTAACCACTTCTAATGTTTCTATTGAAAACTTTACTCCTATGGTAAAGTTAGCCGATGCACTTAAAATGGATCAGTTTAAAAAAATGGCTTTGAATAACGTTAATGTATCCTTTAAATTCGCCGACGGAAGAGTGAAGATCGAACCATTTGATTTAAATATTGCCGGTATAAAAACTACTATAGATGGATCAAGTGGATTTGACCAAACCATCGATTACAACATGAATCTAAATGTACCTCTGGCCTTGGTCGGAAGTCAGGCCACCGGAGTAGTGTCAGGGCTATTGAGTCAGGCTAATAAAGCTGCAGGAACTAATTTGAGTTTAGGCAAAGAGGTAAAGGTAAAAGCTAAAATTACCGGTACCGTTGATCAACCCAAGATAGAAACCGGTATTAAAGATATGGCTTCAAACACTGTTGCTGATATTAAAGAGGAAATTAAGCAAAAATTTGATGCAACAAAACAAGAGTTAGAAGATAAAGCTAAAGCAGAAGCCGACAGGTTAAAAAACGAAGCAGAAACGAAAGCTAAAGCTGAAGCGGATCGGTTGAAAAAAGAAGCGGAAGCTAAAGCTAAAGCTGAAACTGATCGGTTGAAGAAAGAAGCAGAAGACAAATTAAAAAAAGAAGCAGACGACAAACTTAAAAACCTGTTTGGTAAACCTAAAAAGTAATGAATTTTAGAATTAAAATTGGAATCATTGCATTTGCTGCAGCTTTTATATGGAACTTAAATTTAACTAAAGGCCAGGGCATAGCACTTTGTCCGCCTTCTACATCAAAAAAAGCAAACAAACTTTTTGATGAAGCTAAAAGTGCTCGGAAATCGAAGAAAGATTTTAAGGAGATTAAGGAACTTTTGCTGAAGTCGACAGAAGAGGATACCGCCTTTGCGGAACCTTGGTTAATGCTGGGTGATGTAGCATTTGGTAAGAAGGATTATCCTACTATGAAAAGAGCTTATTCACGACTCATTGAATTATGTCCCGATGCAGATGCAAATGCGCATTATAGGTTGGGAACTTATTTATATGACACTAAAAAATATCCCGAAGCAACTATTTATCTAAAAAGTTACCTTGAATTTGCAACCACCGACGAGCCTAAAAATAAAGAGGCCGAAACACTATTGCTCAGGGCAAAAATGATTGCCAACCCTGTCCCCTACAACCCTACTCTATTAAAAGGTGTTTCTACGGTTGACCCTGAATATCTCGCTATAATTTCTCCCGATAACGATTGGTGTTACTTCACACGACGATTCGAACTCTCTAACAAAGGTTCGCTAACACCACAGAGTGTCGAGAAATTTATGTTTGCTCACCGTGAACCCAATGGTGAATTTACAAAAGGAGAACCAATGCCATTACCATTTAATCAGCTAACAAGTAACAACGAAGGAGGTGCAACGAGTAGCAAAGACAACAAATTTTTGTTTTTCACGAAGAATGAAAATGGAAATTTTGACCTCTTTTATTCTGAAAAAATTAAAGGCCTCTGGGGGCCTATTACCAACTTGGGAGAGAATGTAAATGATCCGAAACAATGGGATTCGCAACCCTCCTTATCCTCTGATGGAAAAACACTTTATTTTGCATCTTATCGCGATTCAGTTTTCGGAACCAGTGACATCATGGTAACAACTCGTTCAAATGGATCTTTTTCTAAGGCTACTCCCTTAACTGTTATCAACACCAATGGAAATGAAAAGTCACCTTTCATTCATCCTGATAACAGGACATTATATTTTTCATCAGATAGTCTTCCCGGCATGGGCGGCTTTGATATTTTCATGATAAAAAAAGATAGTAAGAATGGATGGAGTAAACCGATCAACCTCGGCTATCCAATAAATACAGAAGCCGATGAGGTTGGTTTTTTTGTGAGTACCGATGGTCAAAAGGGATATTTTGCAAGTAACAAGCTTTCAGGTGCCGGTGGTTACGATATTTATTCATTCGATCTGCCTGCCGATAAAAAACCTGAGAAAGTACTTTTTGTAAAGGGACAAATTAAAAATGATAATGAGGACATTCCTCTCGCAGCTAAAATTGAACTCCGAAATCTGGCCACAAGTGAAATAATGCAAGTAGATTATGATACCATAACCGGAGATTACTCTTCAGTAGTGTTATTCGATTCCGATTATATTATGACTGTAAAAAAAGAGGGCTACGCTTACAATTCAGAGTATTATGCTAAAGATGACAGTACTATTCAAGGAGTAGTTACACGTCCACTTGAACTTAAAAAATTAAA
Source organism: Bacteroidia bacterium (assembly GCA_038211525.1). Taxonomy (GTDB): domain Bacteria; phylum Bacteroidota; class Bacteroidia; order AKYH767-A; family OLB10; genus JADKJB01. The sequence goes on along the minus strand of JBBQVM010000126.1, from coordinate 3,633 downwards.
TGTTGGTGAAGCCTATAAGTTAAATAACATTTTGTTCGCCACTAGTTCCTCTGAATTAAATAGTGCTTCACAAAATATTATACTTGATTTTGCAAATTTCTTAAAAGAAAACCCAAGGGTTATTGTCTCCATTCATGGTCACACCGATTCAGCCGGTGATCCTGATGCCAATTTGAAGTTGAGTAACGAAAGAGCTAACTCCGTTTACAGTTTTCTCATTAAATCGGGCATTAATGCTTCACGTTTATCCTTCAAAGGATTTGGTCAATCTAAACCTGTAGTAGCCAACGACACCGAAGAGGGAAGAGCAAAAAACAGAAGGACTGAATTTGTTATTGTAAGTAAATAAAAATTGAAGAATTTAATCAGACAAAATCAATAGGATTACTTTTTAGTATCCTGTAACATAATTCGCATCTGCTCGGCCGTTATGATTTGGTAATCCGATGGAATTAAAAAATAGGAATCAGCTACCTTTTCAGACGACACACTAATTGCAGTCATCATCATCACAATACCATTCATTTCTAAAGTGTATTGAAGTGGAAATCCATTAAAGTTATTCCAATCGCGATTAATCTGCATGATGGAATGAATTTTATCAGTATAAAAAACATAAACAGGGCTGGAACTATTTTCAGTTTTGATAATTGCTTTCTTGCAGGAGTAACCGGCTATTTCTTTGGTGTCATCAAAATATTCAATGGTCGCATCAGCAGCTTTCGATTTATTCTTTGCTTTACCTATTCCTTCTCCTTCAATAATCATAGCGTTTTTGGTACCCATCATATCAGTAAGGGTAACCATTTCTCCGCTTGAAGCATTTAAAATAGTAGCGGTATGAAGTCCTTTGCCTACAGTTAATTCTGTACGTGAAACATCATTCTTAAAATAAACAACCGATCCGGTAGGATTTAAATCTTTATAGGCTTTATCAAGTTCCATGTCGGGGAACGAAATTTCGTAAACAATTTTCCCTTCGGTAATAACTCCCTGTGAATGACAAATACGTGCATCAACATTAAAAACCAGAGCAAGAAATAAAATCCTATAAAGTATTTTCATTTAATTTGATTAGATATTTCAAAAATTAAAATTCATTTCTTTGGGATCCTTAATAATTTCATATCCTTCAGGTATCTCATAAAAAGTTGGATCTACTTTAGTATTAACAATTTCTTTCGCCTTCAACTTCATCATCATTCCACCAAAACTAATCGAATACTCCATCAGCAATCCATTAATATCCCGAAATGGTGTACTCCAGTTTGGTTGTTCTAGTGATAAATCATCTGTATAATAAACAGGATAAGTATTTTCGGTGCTATCAGTAATCATTGCTTGCTTGCATTGCACACCGGCAATTTCTTTCGTCTCCGATGTTTTCTTTACTTTAAGATTTACACGATCACTAAAGTTCTCCTCTACCTGTTTTCTATCAAGCACCATTGCAATTTTTTTACCCATTGCCGAAACCAATGTTGTATACTTAAAATTGGATGCATCAGAAATTAGTCGTGTCTCCATCATATTCATGCCCATACTTATTACAGTGCAAGTTTTGTTCTTGTCAAAATAGGTGGTCACCTCTGAGGGCATCATTGCTTTCATCATCGGATTCAAACCTTCACCTTCAATAGTCACCTCATAAACAATCTTGCCTTCTGCAAGCCCATCAAATTTGCCGTGTTTACATCCGTACGGAGCCAGGAGTGATCCCAGTAAGACTAAAAAAAGTAATGTCCTGACTGTGCCGGAGTATGATAATTGATTTCTGAACTTTTTACTCATGATATTCAAATTGTTAGACTGCTATTGGCAAATATACAAAATTCAGGCTAACTGGTAATTTCCTTCATTAATTGTGCTAAAGTTTGCTGATCTACTATGTGCTTTCCCTCAAAAAGATGCTCCTTAACCTCAAAACCTGCTTCGGTTAAATAATTAAGTTGCTCATCAAAACGCTCGGCAGCTATAAATTCATCGTTGGAGGCTCTCACATGATATATAGGCGGAAGTGGATTCGAGGTGGTTTTCGGTTCTCTGGCAAATTCACCACACCAAATTACAAAATCAGAGATTACTGTTTTTCCATGCAACAACCACCGGGAAGCGGAGGTTGCTCCCTGTGAAAATCCTATCACTATTAACCGTGCATTAGAACTATGGAGTTCATCGGCCAAATTATCGAGGTAACCAATATAATCCTCTATTTCCAGCAACCTATCCTCTTTTGTCATCCAGGAGGCCACCACATCGCCGGAAAATCCTCTTTTGTAAAAGCGAGATAATCCTTCCGGAGCTACTATTAATCTTCCCTCCTTTTGCAGGATGGAAAAGTTTTCAAGAAAAGCTGATGCCTGCATTCCATACCCGTGAAGCACCAAAACTATCTCATTATGAGACTCTTGCACATTACCATAAAAATAATATCGGGCAGTTTTTGTTACTTTTATATTGCCTGTTTGCATTTGCATGATCGTATATTTGGACTGTGAAATTACAGATTACTATTTTTACATTTCAAAATTACAAACATGAAACTATCCAACTTATATAATCAGCTTATCGCATTTGCCTTACTACTACTTCCACTACTTTCAAATGCACAAAGTTCGTTACTTAAGTTGGAAGACATTTGGGCAAGTAGACAATTTTCATCATCGGGCCTTCCGGAATTACGATCTATGAAACGAGGATTTTATTATAGTGATCTTATCAATGAAGGCAATATACAATTCATTGTTAAAAATGAATTCAGAACAGGAAAAACGGTAGACACACTTTTTAGAACAGATAATCTTTCCATAAAATTAAAAACGATATCCGATTATCAATTTAGCAATGATGAGAAGAAAATTTTATTGTTAACCGAAAGCGAATCTATTTACCGACATTCTACCAAAGAAAATAGTTTTGTATATGACCTGGCTTCGAAAGCAATCACTTCTGTTTCTTCCAATGGCAAACAGCAATACGCCTCCTTTTCACCTGACGGAAAGTTAGTAGCTTTTGTTAGAGATAATAATTTATTCATCACCGATTTAAATAATGGAACAGAAAAAGCGATCACTATCGATGGTAAAAAAAATGAAATAATTAATGGTGCAACCGATTGGGTTTACGAAGAGGAGTTTGCTTTTGACAAAGCTTTTGAATGGTCGCCAGATGGAAAAAATATAGCCTTTTACCGCCTTGATGAAAGTGCAGTTAAAGAATTTAACATCACCTACTATGAAGGAATTTATCCAAGAGAAGAGAGCTATAAATATCCTAAAGCCGGTGAAGCAAATTCAAAAGTCGAAATTCTAATCTACACTATTGCATCCGGCAATACCGTTAAGGCAGACGTAAATATAGAAGCAGATCAATACATTCCTCGAATTAAATGGACCGTCGATCCAACAAAATTATGTGTGATGAGAATGAACAGACTTCAAAATAAACTTGAATTTTATTCCTGTGATGCGTCGTCAGGTAAAACTAATTTGTTTTATTCAGAAGAGAATAAAGCCTACATTGAAATTGAAGATGATTTAACTTTTTTATCCAACAACAAGGGGTTTATTTTTACAAGCACCAAAGATGGTTACAATCACATCTACCTTTATGATATGGATGGCAAGTTGAAGA
>JBBQVM010000125.1:0-9046 GCA_038211525.1 Bacteroidia bacterium | reverse complement strand
TGATTTCCAGAGTAGAAAGCTATAATTACACGAATTACATTGTATGAAGGCACTTGAGGCTCTTCATAAAAATTTCATGGATAAAACTCTAATATTGTGCCCATTAAAAAAAATTAAACAATGACCGACATCAGGGAAATAAACGAAAAGATTCAACAGGAAAGTGCTTTTGTAGAGCTATTAAATCTTGAAATTGGCAAAATGATAATAGGCCAGAAGTATATGCTGGAGCGATTAATGATCGGATTGCTTTCCAACGGGCATCTTCTGCTTGAAGGGGTTCCGGGATTGGCAAAAACATTGGCAATCAAGTCTCTTGCGAGTGCTATTCACTCCAAATTCAGCCGAATACAGTTCACTCCCGACCTATTGCCCGCCGATTTGCTGGGGACCATGATATACAATCAGAAAAAAGAGGAGTTTACCGTCCGTAAAGGGCCACTTTTTTCGAACTTCATACTAGCCGATGAAATAAACAGAGCTCCTGCTAAAGTACAAAGTGCATTGTTGGAAGCGATGCAAGAACGCCAAGTGACTATTGGCGATGAAACTTTTCATTTGGAGGAACCTTTTTTGGTGTTGGCTACCCAAAACCCTATTGAACAGGAAGGAACTTATCCGCTACCTGAAGCTCAGTTAGATCGATTTATGTTAAAAATTGTGATTGGTTATCCGAATAAGGAGGAAGAAAGAATGATAATTCGTCAGAACCTGAGTACGGAACCTCTCGTGATTAATCCTGTTGTTACTACCAATGAAATTCTGAATGCCAGGAAGGTGGTGAAACAGGTTTACATGGATGAGAAAATTGAAAAATACATTCTGGATATTGTTTTCTCCACCCGTTACCCTGCTGAAAATAACCTGGGTAAATTAAAACAGATGATCAATTACGGAGCATCTCCAAGAGCCAGTATTAATCTTGCTATTGCTTCTAAAGCTTATGCATTTATCAAAAGACGTGGTTATGTGATACCTGAGGATGTGAGAGCGGTTTGTCATGATATACTTCGACACAGAATTGGACTAACCTATGAAGCAGAAGCTGAAAATATTACTACCGATGAGGTTATTAATGAAGTTTTAAACGCTGTTGAGGTTCCATAGATAAAATTAGTTGATAGTTGAAAATTGTTTATTAGAAATTTAGTTAGTGGAAACGACGGAGCTGCTTAAGAAAGTAAGGAAAATTGAGATTAAGACCAGGGGATTATCGAATCAGATATTCTCAGGGGAATATCATAGTGCCTTTAAGGGCCGCGGGATGGCGTTTAGTGAGGTTAGAGAATACATGCCCGGCGATGATATTCGTAATATTGATTGGAATGTTACAGCTCGATTTAATCATCCATTTGTAAAAGTTTTTGAAGAGGAGCGCGAGCTAACCGTTATGTTGTTGGTAGATATAAGTGCTTCGGGTGACTTTGGTACTTCACGGCAGTTTAAGCGGGAATTGATTACCGAATTGTGTGCAGTATTATCATTTAGCGCCATTCAGAATAATGACAAAATCGGGATTATTTTTTTCACCGATAAAATAGAAAAGTTTATTCCTCCTAAAAAAGGAAAATCACATATTCTCAGAATAATCAGGGAGCTAATTGATTTTAAACCGGCGAGCCATGGCACCGATATCGGGGAAGCACTTCGTTATTTTACAAATATGATTAAAAAACGGAGTATCTCTTTTCTGATATCTGATTTTATGTCGCAGAATTATATTGACCCATTAAAAATAGCTTCGCGCAAGCACGACCTGGTAGCGATTAGAATTTATGATAAAAGGGAAGCTGAATTACCTAATGTAGGACTTGTAAGAATGCAGGATGCAGAAACAGGTAAACTTTTATGGGTGGATAGCTCCCGCAGTGTTACTCGCGAAAAATACCGCCTTAATTGGGAAAACCGGCAAAAGGAACTGGATACTATGTTTGCAAAAATTGGTGTTGACCAGGTAAAAATCGCCACCGACCAAAATTATGTTCAGCCACTTATTAACCTCTTTAAAAAACGAGAAAAACGATAGTGATGCAACTACTTTTTAAAGAAATGTATATACAAGGAATCAAAAATTTCATCTGGAGAATTTCAGTCGTAATCATTTGTTTCGTTGTATTGCTAATAGCTCCAGTTGCTTCAAATGCACAACAAATAAATGCTACTGCTACAGTCGACACCAACGCAATTGTAATCGGAAATCAGTTTCTGCTTAATCTCACCATAACACATCCTAAAAATGTAACTCCCGATTGGCCGGCAGTCCCTGACACGTTTTCGTTATTGGAGGTAGTGCAACGTTCACCAATTGATACGGTTGTTTCCTCCGATGCCAATACCATCACCCGCAGGCAAAAAATTATTATTACTTCATTTGATACAGGATATCATGTGATTCCACCCTTTGTTTTTAATTACAAATTGAAGGGTGACACCTCTTTGTTGAGCGCAGCAACCAAGGCGATGCTTATTACGGTGAACACAGTACCGGTTGATACTACCAGAGCTATTAAAGATTTAAAGGGCCAAATTGCTATTCCATTTTCATGGATGGATGTGTTGCCTTACCTTATTGGTGTGCTGGTGCTTGCACTTATTATTTTTCTGGTTTACCGTTACTTTAAAAACAGAAAATCTACTGTTAAGGTTCCTGAAATTGTGATTCCTAAAAGGCCGGCTCATGAAATTGCTTTGGAAGCTCTTAAGGAACTGGATGAAGCTAAGCAGTGGCAGAATGGAAATTATAAGGGATATCATACTCAAATATCAGACATTCTTCGAACGTTTATTCAGAATCGATGGGGATTACCTGCTATGGAGATGACCACGGATGAGATACTTCAAATCCGGTTAATAGCTAATCAGAATCGAGAGGTGCTGGAGAAATTAAAATACACTTTAGAATTATCAGATTTGGTAAAATTTGCAAAGACCATTCCGGTTGTGTACGAAAATGAGCAGAGTTTAAAAAACTCATTTGATTTTGTTCACGAAAATAAACAACTCCAAGAGGTTAAAGAAGTGAAGGAGGGTGAGGCATGATGAAGGGAATTGAATTTGCTAATCCGGGTTTTTTATACCTTTTTTTATTGATTCCATTAATGGCATTTGCCCATTGGAAATTAAGGACGAAGCGGCGAACCGATATCCGTATCTCCGACTTAAGTCCACTTAAAAATTATACCCAATCATTTCGTCAACGGATTGGATGGTTGCCGCTGTTGTGCCGTTTCTTGGCTGTATCCTTAATTATTGTAGCACTCGCACGACCACGATCATCATCAAAAGGAACCAATGTAACTTCTGAGGGAATTTCTATTGTTTTAGCAATGGATGTTTCGAGCAGTATGTTGGCTGAAGATTTACGTCCCAATAGAATAGAAGCATCCAAACGAGTGGCTTCGCAATTTATTGAAGGCAGACCTACCGACCTAATAGGATTGGTAGTATTTAGTGGTGAAAGTTTTACTCAATGTCCTATTACAAGTGATCACGCGGTACTTCAAAATTTGATGGGAGACATAAAGAGTGGCATTTTGGAAGATGGCACTGCCTTAGGTGAAGGTCTCGCCACCGCTATTGCGAGAATAAAAGATAGTAAGGCAAAAAGTAAGGTCATCATTTTACTTACTGATGGGGTTAATAATTCAGGATCGATAGCACCGGTTACTGCAGGTGAAATAGCAAAAACATTCGGCATTCGCGTTTATACTATTGGGGTGGGCAGAAATGGAACCGCCCCCTACCCTTTCAAAACACCTTTTGGGATTCAATATCAGAACGTAGATGTGCAGATTGATGAGGCCATCTTACAACAGATTTCTGATGCTACCGACGCTAAATATTTCCGGGCAACCGACAACAATAAATTGAAAGATATTTACGCTGAAATTGATAAAATGGAAAAAACCAAAGTGGAAGTCACTGAATTTAGAAGATATTCTGAAGAGTACTTTCCTTATGTGCTGTGGGCGCTGGCGTTTTTCATTACTGAATTGTTACTTCGTTACACCTTACTTAAAAGTTTGCCTTAACTAAAATATGTTCAGGATAGCCCACCCGGAATATTTGTATTTATACGCGCTACTGCCCGTATTTATTCTCCTGTTTTTTCTTTTGAGAAGATGGAAGAAGAAATCATTGCTCAAATTTGGAGAGATGAATGTCATCAATCGTTTGATCGCGAATGTGTCGGTGTCAAAACCTTATTTTAAGTTTGTATTGCTGATGTTGGCCTTTTGTAGTTTGGTATTTGCACTTGCCCGACCACAACTCGGAACCAAACTGGAAGAGGTAAAACGCCAAGGTGTAGATGTAATGATTGCGCTGGATGTATCAAATAGCATGAATGCGGAGGATATTCGTCCTAGCAGATTGGAACGGAGTAAACAAGCTATATACAAACTCATTGATCAACTACAGGGTGATCGTATTGGATTGGTAGTTTTTGCAGGACAAGCATACGTTCAGTTGCCCATCACCACCGATTACGGTGCGGCAAAACTATTTCTTTCAACCATTAATACTAACATGGTTCCAACACAGGGAACTGCTATTGGTAGCGCCATTGAAAAATGTGTTTCCTCTATTGGTGATTCCGCCAGTCATAATAGTGCGATTATAGTTATTACCGATGGCGAAAATCACGAAGACGATGCTATTGAAGCTGCAAAAGAAGCGGTAGCAAAAGGAATTGTGGTGCATACCATTGGCATGGGATCACCGGGCGGATCGCCTATTCCCGTTGTGCGTGGAGGACAAAGAAATAGTTATTTGCAGGATCAGAATGGTACCACCGTGATAACAAAACTGGATGAAACTATGTTACAACAAATAGCCGATGCCGGTAAAGGAAAATTTGTTCGCGCTACTAATTCTGATGATGGAATTGGTGTTATAATGGGCGAAATAAATACCATGGAAAAGAAGGAGTTCGCTTCGAAATTGTTTACCGATTACGAAGATCAGTTTCAATATTTTTTAGGATTAACTTTATTATTCTTATTGATCGAATTCGTGATTTCTGAAAGGAAAAGTGAATTTATAGGAAGGTTGAATTTGTTTGGTGAAAAGAAAAAGTAGAAAGGACTTGCGTCACAAATTAGAAAGTAGATGAAAAGTTTTAAGAAAATATTTTACGTTTGTTGCATGCTGGTGGTGGCTTGGACTCCTCTATTGGCGCAACCGGAGCGTAAGGAGATTCGAGCAGGGAATGATCAATACGAGCATGGCAAATACAGTGATGCGGAAACAGATTATCGTAAAGCCATTGAAAAAAATAGTCAATCTTATCCCGGAAACTATAATTTGGGAGGAGCACTTTATCGTCAGAAAAAATATGATGAAGCCATTCAGCAATACCAACAATCGATAGATAAAACTACCGATCGTGAAGAAAAATCGGAAGCCTATCACAATCTGGGTAATGCCTACATGCAGGCTCAAAAATATGAGGAGAGTATTAATTCCTATAAGCAATCGTTGAAACTAAATCCTGAAGCAAACGATACCCGTTATAATCTTGCCTACGCTCAAGCCATGTTAAAAAAACAGCAGGAGCAACAAAAACAAGATAACGATAACAAAAACAAGGATCAGAAGAAAGACGATAAGAATAAGGATCAGAAAAAAGATCAGAATAAAGACGGTAAGGATAAGGATCAGAAACAAGATCAGAATAAAGACAGTAAGGAAAAAGATCAGAAAAAAGAACAAGCCCGTCAGCAACCAAAAATTTCGAAGGAAGATGCTGAACGTATATTAAAGGCTCTTAAAAACGATGAACAAAATCTTCAACAGAAATTGTCGAAGAAAGAGGGTGAGAAAGTACGGATTGAAAAAGATTGGTAATAGAACAAAGTTATGAAATCGATTTTGTCAAATAAAATAATAGCCACTTTACAACTAGTGTGTTTGCTGGTGTTTTTGCCTGCGCTATTATTTGCGCAATCGTTTGTTGCAACAGTTAACAAAAACCAGGTCGGATTAAATGAACAGTTTCAGTTGTCGTACACATTAAATGCGAACGGAAGTAATTTCAAAGCTCCTCCCCTTTCTGAATTTAATGTGCTATCAGGACCGAATCAATCTACCAGCATGCAATTTATTAATGGCAGCATGTCGCAGTCGGTTACACTTAGTTACATCCTTCAACCAAAAAAGGAAGGATCCTTCAAAATTGAACCTGCAACTGTTGAATCGGGAGGAAAAATGGTGCTATCAAACACGGTCACTGTTACTGTTGTTAAAGGTAGTTCGCAGGGGTCGCAAGGAAATGGCCAAAATGCTGATGAAAAAACGAACATCTCCAGTAAGAATATTTTTATCCGCGTAAGCGTTGACAAAAGCAATGTGTACCAGGGTGAAGCCATTGTTGCTACCTATAAACTGTATACGAATGTGCAGGTGGTGAATTACAGCATCAACAAAGTTCCCGCCTTTAATGGTTTCTGGAGTCAAGATATGCAAATGCCATCCCAACTTAGCTTAAGTAATGAGGTGTTGAATGGGGTGAATTATCAGGTTGGAGAAATTAAAAAAGTGGTGCTGTTTCCTCAGCAAAGTGGGGCCTTAATGCTGGAGCCTATGGAGGGCGAATGCATAGCACGTATTCAGGTGAAACGTAATCGTGGAAGTAGTCCGTTTGATATTTTTAACGATCCCTTTTTCAACGATCCATTTTTTGGCTCAGGTGGAATCAGGGATGTAAAGTTTGCCGTTAAGAGTGAACCGATAAAAATTACTGTTAAAGAATTACCGGCGGGCGCTCCTGCTTCCTTTAATGGTGCGGTTGGAAAATTTAACATGGAAGGCATAATTGATAAAACCAAACTTAAAGCGAATGATGCTGTTACACTTCGCTTAAAACTTACAGGACGAGGCAACATTAAACTTGCAGAAGCACCTGAGTTGGATTTATCACCCGATATCGAAAAATATGATCCTAAAATTTCGGATAACATCACCGTTAATGAACGAGGTGCTAGTGGTTCCAGAACGTTTGAATATTTATTGATTCCTCGAATACAAGGACAATATGATTTTGGTCCGGTGGAATTTACTTATTTCGATCTTGACAAGAAAAATTATGTGACCTTAAAAACTCCGCGTTATACTTTAAATGTGGAAAAAGGTATCGATGGGGGATCTGCAACTACAATGGGAAAATCCGATTTTCAAGTGCTGGGACGTGACATACGTTTTATCAAAACACAGGTACCGGAATTTGTACGAAACAGCGATGATTTTTATGGTTCATTTCTATTCTGGCTCTTATCTTTAGTACCCTTCGTAGGATTAATTGCATTAATAAGTTACCGTAAAAAACATCAGGAATTAAATGCTGATGCTGCCATGGTTAAAAGTAGGAAGGCAACTAAAATGGCCCGTAAAAGGTTGGAGACTGCAAATAATTTATTGAAGACAGGAAATCAGATTGCTTTTTATGATGAAACAGGAAAAGCTATTTGGGGATATATTAGCGATAAATTAAAAATTCCTGTATCCGTGCTTACTAAAGATTCGGCGGTGGAAGCGCTTCAAAATTCAGGTGTTTCTTCTGATACCATAAATGCCTTTGTTTCTACACTCGATTATTGTGAATATGCTCGCTTTGCGCGGATGGATGGAGGCCGAAGTGCAGAACAGGTTTATCAGGAAACAGTTAGTTTAATCACTAAAATTGAAGATGAAATCAAATAAAATTATCTCCTTCCTTTCGATTTCGCTGGTGCTGTTGTTAACTGCTACATTCCTGCTTCCTGCCAAGGCAAGCAACGAAACAGATTTATTTAGTAAGGCGAATAAGTTTTATATGGATCAGAACTATGAAAAAGCGGCTGAGACCTATGAAAAGTTGGTTGCTGCAAACAAAGTTTCTGCTGAAGTATATTACAATTTAGGAAATACTTATTACAAAACAGGTAACATCGCCTCTGCCATTTTAAACCTGGAAAGAGCCCGTAAACTCAAACCTTCCGACCCAGATATTTTATATAATTTACGAATCGCAAACCTGAATACCATTGATAAAATAGAACCGGTTCCACAAGTTTTTTATGAGCGCTGGTGGGATGATTTTGTTAACGAGGGATCAGTGAGTAGCAGAGCGTTTATGATGATTGGATTATTATGGCTTGCATTAGCATTGGCAACGGTATATTTGTTTGCTCATAAAATTATTATCAGAAAAATTATGTTCTTTGCTACCATCTCCATTACCTTGGTGGCACTCTTCACGTGGGTGTTAATTTATCAGCAACACAAGCATTTAAATGATCACCAGGCAGCCATTATTTTTACCGAAAGTGTTTATGTTAAAAGCTCTCCCGACGATAAAAGTTCTAACCTTTTCATGCTTCATTCCGGCACCCGCATTGAGGTTTTAGATGCCTTGAAAGGATGGAAAAAAATAAGGATTGCAAACGGTAATGAGGGCTGGGTGGTAGATAATACCATCGAAATAATTTAAAGAAACTTCTTTTGAAAATACTGCTTTTATCAGATACACACAGTTACCTCGACGATCAGATTCTGAAATATTGCAAAGAGGCTGATGAGATATGGCACTCGGGTGATTTCGGTAATGCTGCTGTTTCGGATACGCTTTCAGCAATAAAACCCCTAAAGGGCGTTTACGGCAACATCGATGGACAGGAATTGAGAAAAATGCATCCTGAAATAAATATTTTTCATGCAGGTGGGTTAAAGGTGATGATGATTCACATTGGCGGTTATCCCGGAAGGTACCCTACAATTGTAAAAGAAAAGATAAGAGCTACGTTGCCGGATGTATTTATTTGCGGCCATTCGCATATCCTCAAAGTTAACCGCGATCCCATGTTCAGCAATATGATTTGCATTAATCCGGGAGCGGCGGGCAGAAATGGATTCCACCAAGTGCGCACTATGGTTCGGATGGAAATTAGTTCGGGTAAAGTGAATTCCTTAGAAGTGATAGAGCTGGGTAAAAAGTAGTTCGACTTATAATTTACATTTTTAGCGAATTCTATCAGCGGCTCGTACTAGCTTTTCATCTTTACGGATAAAT
>JBBQVM010000124.1:0-9139 GCA_038211525.1 Bacteroidia bacterium | reverse complement strand
GGTGTCAGGGTTATAAATGATTTCTTTGGTTCCATTATCTCGAATTATTGAATAAACATTGTATTTGTCTGCTTTACGGATGTTTGCCTTGTCATCGCCGGCCTTTTCGGGACGGTAAACTATTGATTCACCTTTTATTTCGGCAGTTGAAAAGCGCTTTTCTTTTCCATTTAAGTAAACAATCTTGCCCTGAGCATAAGACTGAAATTTAAAGCAGCCGGCAAGCAGGAATAAAATGAGGAGTTTGGAGATTTTCATAAATTTGGGTTGACACTTCAAAACTACAAAAAACAATTTCCACTTGGGTAGTAGCTGTTTTATTTTTAAACAATTTACAAATGGTAATGTTTATCGAAATAGTAATTCAGAATGTTTGTTTAAATTGAGGAATTTGATGGTAAATAATTACCTTTGATGCCCTATAAATTACTTATCCTAAGAATCTTAAATATATGGCTTATTATAGTTTTGATGAACGGCACAATGGTCCTGATAAAGCACAAATAGAATTTATGCTACAAACCGTTGGGGCAGCCAGCCTTGATGAATTAATTCGTAAAACCATTCCTGCTTCTATTCTAATAGAAGGAGGCTTAAAAATGGAAGAGGGTTTATCTGAATTCGATTATCTCCGACAACTTAGAAAAGCTTCGTTTAAAAATAAATTATATAAAAGTTATTTAGGTCTTGGTTATTATAACACTATTGTTCCCGGTGTAATTCAGCGTAACATTTTTGAGAATCCCGGATGGTACACTGCATACACTCCCTACCAAGCTGAAATTTCTCAGGGTAGGATGGAAGCGTTGCTGAATTTTCAAACGATGGTGTGTGACCTTACAGGAATGGAATTAGCTAATGCGTCGTTGCTCGATGAATCTACCGCAGCGGCTGAAGCTATGCACATGTTTTTTGCATCAAGAAGTCGTGAACAGATAAGTAATTCGGTTAATAAATTTTTTGTTGCAAGCGACTGTTACCCTCAAACTATAGCAGTTTTAAAAACCCGGTCGGCACCAATAGGAATCGAATTGGTTATTGGTGATCCTGAAAAAATGGTTCCCGATAATTCTTTTTTCGGTGCTTTGTTGCAATATCCGGGTATCGATGGTAAAATAATTGACCATGCAGCTTTTACAGCGAAAGCAAAATCTAACGGAGTGCGCGTAGTTGTAGCAGCCGACATAATGAGTTTATTAGTTTTAACTCCTCCCGGAGAATGGGGTGCAGACTGTGTAGTGGGTACATCTCAACGTTTTGGTGTTCCATTGGGTTATGGTGGACCGCATGCAGCTTTCTTTGCTACTCATGATGAATTTAAGAGAGAAATTCCCGGAAGAATAATTGGAGTATCAGTGGATACCACCGGGCAGCCTGCTTTGCGGATGGCATTGCAAACTCGGGAGCAACATATAAAACGCGATAAAGCTACTTCTAATATTTGCACCGCCCAGGTGTTACTTGCTGTAATGGCAGGAATGTATGCTGTTTACCATGGTCCCAAAGGAATGAAAGCAATTGCCATGAGTATTCATAAACGTGCGGTAGCAATTGCTGATGCACTTAATAGGGCAGGCTTTGAAATAGCCAATAAAAATTATTTTGATACCATTAAAATTATTACCGGAGATAACACTGGCGCCATTGAAAAACTGGCACTCGAAGCCTCCATCAATTTCCGTTACCCCGGTGATAAATCGGTGGTAATTAGTTTGGATGAAACTACCACCGAGCAGGATGCTAATGATATTATTGCTGTCTTTCATAAAGCAACAGGTAAATCACCTAGTGTAGCTATTAATTTCAATACTACAACTTCTTCGTTGTTGAAAGGTGACCATCCGCTTTCAAGAAAATCTGAATTCCTTACTCATCCTGTATTCAGCAGTCATCATTCTGAAACAAAAATGTTGAGGTACATAAAGAAATTGGAAAATAAGGATCTCGCTTTGAATCATTCTATGATTGCTCTTGGTTCTTGTACCATGAAACTAAATGCCACCTCTGAAATGGTTCCGTTAAGTTGGGCGGCGTTCAGCAATATTCATCCATTTGTTCCCATCAATCAGGTTGATGGTTACATGGAAATTCTTGATGAGTTGGAAAAAGATCTTTGTACCATAACAGGATTTGACGCAGTTTCGTTGCAACCTAATTCAGGTGCACAAGGTGAGTACGCCGGTTTGATGGTTATCAGAAATTATTTTTTAAGTAAAGGGGAGCACCACAGAAATATTTCTTTGATTCCTTCTTCTGCTCATGGAACTAACCCTGCAAGTGCCGTTATGGCCGGAATGAAAGTTGTGGTAGTAAAATGTGACGACAAAGGAAATATAGATGTTGCTGATTTGAAAGAAAAGGCAGAAAAATATCGTGAGAGCCTTGCCTGTTTAATGGTTACTTATCCTTCCACACATGGTGTGTATGAAGAGTCGATTAAAGAAATAACCAAAATAATTCACGATAACGGAGGGCAGGTTTATATGGATGGCGCAAATATGAATGCTCAGGTTGGATTAACCAGCCCGGGTATGATTGGTGCCGACGTATGCCACTTAAATCTTCATAAAACATTTGCCATTCCACACGGTGGTGGCGGACCTGGAATGGGTCCTATTGGAGTTGCCATACACCTAGCGCCATTTCTACCGGGCCACCCAATAATTGCAACAGGAGGTGGTGATGTGAATGCTACACCGGTTTCGGCTGCTCCATTCGGAAGTGCCAGTATTTTATTAATCTCTTATGGTTATATTAAAATGATGGGAAATTCTGGTTTAAAACTGGCAACTCAATTAGCTATTCTGAATGCCAATTATATTAAATCCAGGCTCGAGAAATTTTATCCCATTCTATATAAAGGTTCTCAAGGTTTTTGTGCTCATGAGATGATTTTGGATTGCAGAGCATTTAAGAATTCTGCGGGAATAGAAGTAACTGATATTGCAAAACGATTGATGGATTATGGATTCCATGCACCTACTGTTTCGTTTCCTGTGGCAGGAACCATCATGGTGGAACCTACCGAAAGTGAAGCACTCGAGGAGCTTGATCGTTTTTGTGAAGCTATGATTTCTATACGTAAAGAAATTGAAGAGATTGAAAAGGGAACTACCTCAAAAGAAAATAATGTCTTGGTTAATGCACCGCATATACTGAAAGAAGTCACTTCTGATAACTGGTCCTATCCTTATTCGCGTCAACAAGCAGCATTTCCACTTCCATATATCAGTGATAATAAATTCTGGCCAACAGTAAAACGAATTGATAATGCTTATGGCGATAGAAATTTAGTTTGCACCTGTCCTGAAATTGAAAGTTACGAAACAGAGCTGAGTGTGTAATAAAAAAAATCCCCGATAACTAAAATTATCGGGGATTTTCATTTGTAACCGATATTGGATTTTTGAAAACGAGATTGCTTCTTTTTTAAGACTTACTATTCAGCTTCCAATTTATTTGTAGCTGGCACTGTCCAATGCTTTGTGATTCCAGCCTTTCAAAAAGTCGGCAACTTTTTTTTCGCTATAACCTTCGCCATCTTCAAGATAACCTGTATTTTGGGTATGAATACGATTTCCATTTTCGTCAAGAATTAACATTACCGGAAAGCCAAAACGTTGAGGATATTGCATTTTTTTTAGCAATTCCTGATTTTTATTTTCCGGACTGTAGTTCACAAACACTACAACATAATCTGCTTTTAGCAATGAATCAATCTGATGTGTTTCATGGCTCCATTTCTCATACAAGCGACACCACTTGCACCAATTGCCACCAATTTGCAATAACACATGCTTTTGATCAGCTTTAGCTTTACTAACCGCTGCTGCAATATCCTTATTGGCATCTGCAGTAGGGTCGTATACCTTAAATTCAGCTTCTTGAGCCTGGCACATAACTGCCATTGGGAATAAGAATAGAAACAGCGTAATTATTTTCATAGGAATGATTTTGTAATGCTAAATTAGTAAATAATTCGGGATTTGAATTTTCCATGTCAACTCGGAATTATATAATTATTCCTGTGGTTCAAGAACACCGTTGGCATTTCTAATCATAAATTTCATACAGGCAGGTGGGCACCATTGTTTTGAAGTATATTTTGATGAGCCAATTTCAGTTGTTACCATTTGACCATTGTCGTTAGTGACTTTTGCTCCACTAAGTACGAGGAAAACTGTGTTGGCCGGTGCAAATCTTCCTGAAGGATCGGTGCAAAGCTTATAAGTGATGGCATTACAATCGCGGGTTGATAGAATGGCATCGAGGGCTTCACGCGTAATTACGCCACCACTAACTACATTTTCGTTTTTCCCATATTCTGATTTATATTCATTTGCAAATGCGAATGCATCGGCATCAGAAATAGTGGTTGCAGGTTCAAAGCCGGCGGAGCCGCCTGGTAGCGAAAATGAGTTGGGTTCAGTGGTTCCGTTTGAAACATTTTGTTTGATAACAACAATAGTCAATACTATTATTGCTGTAATTGTAATTTTCTTGAACATAATGGGGGGGGGGGGGTAAAGGTTAATATATATTGAACTATTTATTTTATTTCAGGTGGAATAATTTACCGGTAACGAAATAATAAATTCAGCACCTCCTTCAGCATGATTTGAAACAACAATATCTCCGCCATGAGCCTTAATTATATCATAACTTATTGACAGCCCCAGGCCTGTTCCTTTACCCGGTGGTTTGGTGGTAAAGAAAGGTTGGAATATATTTTCAATTATTTTTTGAGGAACTCCATTGCCACTATCGCGAATAATAATTTTAATTGTATTATCAACAAGCTTAGTAGTTAATGAAAGCTTTGTTTGTTCAGATGGAGTCGTTTTTTGCTTTTCTAAATTTGCATAAAAGGCGTTGTTAATAATATTTAACAACACTCGGGAAATTTCCTGTGTTACTAACTTCACCTCTGGTATTTTTTCATCCGTTTCGATATTCAATTTGCAATTGAAACCGGGATTTCCCAACTGAACTGCTTTATATGCGAGGTTAATGTCTTCTCTGCAAAGTTTATTGATATTGGTATTTTCCTTATCCATAATCCCTGTTCTACTATGTTCCAGCATTTTGGTCACTATGGAATCGGCTCTTCGTCCGTGAATATTTATTTTTTCAATGTTAATTAACAAATCTCTTAATATTTCACTTTTGGTCTGTTCATCAGCAGTGGTAAAATATTCTTTAATAAGATCACTTGAAAGCGATGAGAAGTTATTTACAAAATTCAATGGGTTCTTAATTTCATGGGCAATTCCTGCTGTGAGTTGTCCAAGTGAAGCAAGTTTTTCCTGTTGCACCAATTGTTGTTGTGTGTTTAGTAATTCGCTATTCGCTTTTTCTAATCGCTTATTTGCCTTTTGCTTTATCTGGAATCTGTTGTAAAAAAGAAAGGCAAGCACTAATGAAAGGATTCCAATAATAATTGTTGCACGCAACATGATGGTCCGGTTTCTGTTTTCGTTTTCCAACAATAAAATCTCACTCTGTTTTTTTTCTAAAATATAATCTGTTTCAAGTCGGGAAAAGTTACGGGATGTTTTTTCATTGAAAATAGAATCACGCAGAGACATATAATTCAAAAGGTAATCAAAAGCATTTTTGTAGTTTCCGTTATTTTGATTTAATTTATAGAGTAATTCATTGCCATCAACAACTAACTCCTTTGCATTTATTTGTTTAGCAAGATCCAATCCTTTAATTGCACTTGACAACGCATCAGTGAAATTATTGAGCATAGCGTAGCTTTTAGCTTTTAAAAGTTGCGCTTTAGCATTGCCATACTTATCACCTGAGTTAATAATATATTTTTCTACCTCACCAATATAAACCAAAGCACTATCAGGCTGCTTCTGCTCCAGCAACAATTCACTTATTCCAATATTGCATTGAGCTATTCCTTGTTGATCTTTTAGTTTGGATTTTAATTCAAGAGCTTTGTTAAAGTTTAAGTTGGCAGAATTAAAATTCAATAAGCGTGTATCGTTAATGCCACATAAATAATAGAGTGTAGCAAGCGGCATTGAATCTTTTAATGCTTCATATCCTAAAATGGACTGATGGTAATAATCTAGTGATTTAAGGTAATTGTTCTGCGTATAATAGATGACACCAAGTTGCATTTTAGTGTAGGCCATTTTGACTTTATCGCCATGTTGTTCGTAAATTTTGTTGGCTTCCAGCGCATGTTCCAACGATTTGGAACTGTCGTAACGAATCAGGTAACATCTCACCAGATTAATCAACGCATCAGCTAATCCGATGTCATATCCTAATCGTCTTGATTTATCTACAATTCGAATCGCATTATTAATGGTTGAATCACTTACACGTTCCGCTTTCCAGATTTCAGTAATGTAATAATTGAGTTTGTCAACATCGGACTTGTCACACTCCTTAACATTCAATAAAACTTCAATACTGTCTTTCCACACTTCAGTTTGCGAAAAACAGAAGGTGGGAAATAATGTGATACTGATTAATAAGAATAGTATTCTATGATTTCTAATCATAAAAGAGTAAAATAGTATAAGGAAAATGGTTTAAGGCAGACAGGAAGGTGGACACCAATATCTTGGAATGTACCTTTTAATTCCCAGATCACTAACTCGTGTTATGGTATGGGATGCCACATCATAATCGACATGTACTCCGGTAATGATTGCGAATACTCCATTTCCTTCGGGCCCGGTTCTCGCAATTGAATCTCTTCCCAGCGTATAGGCGATAGCATTACAATCTTTTGTGCAAAGGATTTCATCGATGCTCGTTCGGGTAATAATGGCGCCCAGAACAGGATCAGATTCAGGCAAACTTAGTTTGTATTGATTCACATAGTCACTCGACTCGGCGTCGCTGATTGTAGTTGGGGAATCGAAACCTGTGGTTCGGAAACACGTTGTGGTATTATTCGAGTCATTCAGTTGTTTGTATAAATAGGCATTCATGGCTACCGAGGCAACCAAGATGCCTCCAAAAATTACTGCTGATGTCTTCATATTATTAATTTTTGAGGGGTTAAAAATTGGGTTTGTTTGGTGAAATTAAAAGAAAAAGATGAATTGACAAAAAATCTTATAACCAATTAATAAACAATTGAATACATTTTAGTTGTACAGTTTTTCAACTCATTTTAATTTGCAAAAAATCCATTTAAAAGCGATCAAAAAAAATTCTGCTTGAAAATTTAAAAAACAGGATTACGGTCCTGTTCTTCTCGCATTGGCTGCGAAGGAGTTGGTTTTGTTAAAAATTAATTCCT
Organism: Bacteroidia bacterium; assembly: GCA_038211525.1. Classification (GTDB taxonomy): domain Bacteria; phylum Bacteroidota; class Bacteroidia; order AKYH767-A; family OLB10; genus JADKJB01. Next base: position 1,863 of record JBBQVM010000124.1, on the reverse strand, counting down.
TTTAAAGTGTAATTTCTCATTGCTCTGTAATTTGTCATCACTCAATTCGATCAAATTTCCAGTAAAGTTATCAATTACCCATTCATCACTTAAATCAGCTAATGGTTCCTTGCTATCAATATGAATATTCAATTTATTTCGATTTGCTATTAAATCCCAGAATCCTATATGAACTTCAACCCCTTTTGATGTTGCAGAGAATGAACCTACTTTGTCAAAAATAAATACGTAACCTATAAAAGCACTCGTTTGATCCATCACATTGTCAAAATAGTAGCTTACTATCCATTTATGGCTAATCACATCTTCAAGTTTTAATATTTTCAGCTTTTTAATAGCTCCCTGCTTCTTAATACCAATTCCTACCATCTCTAATAGGGCAAGTATGCTCTTCATTTTGATTTATTTTATATTAATGCCGAAATTTAATAGAAAGGTTCAATTTACTAACTACAAATGACGTTGAACAGGAATAAATGAAGGTTGAAACGGTAAAAACTCTTTTTGTTACAACCGAAAATTAAACCTGAAAAGGGTAGAACATCGGCACCAGCCATAAAATCATTCCAACTAATATTAAACTTAAAAGCAATCCCGTTTTAAAAAAGTCCATGAATTTATAATTTCCAGGTCCATATACCAGAATGCAACTGGGTTCAAATGGTGTAATAAGAGAAATCGAGGCTGAAAGCATTACTGTTAGTGCAAATGTTAACGGATTCACATGAATGGTTTCTGCCGCCTGAAGTGCTACCGGGAGTACCACAAGAGCCGCGGCGGCATTCGACATAGGTTGAGTTAGGAAAACGGTAAGAGTTGCAAAAGCTGCTAATACAGCAATAGGACCAATGTCACCGAAAACTGCAATTATTTTATTGGCAAGAAATGCGGCGGTACCTGTTTTATCCATTGCTATTCCAAACGAAGACATTCCTCCAATGAGGACTAGTAAGTGCCATTCAATTTTCTGGTAGGCTTCGTCTGCTTTAATACATTTAAAGGCAACACATAGGAATGCAGCCAACATAAAGGCAATCGAAATCGGAATAATATTCAGTGAACTTAGAATTAATGCTCCGATAAAAAAGGAGGCTGATAATAGGGCATTTTTTTTATTTTTTGGTCTACCGAAATTATATTCCTGTAGCACAGTAAAATCACCTCGCTCTTGGCGGAAATTGATATTTACTGCCGGCCCTTGAATTAATAATCGATCACCAATTTTAATTTCGATATCACCAATTTTATCCGATAACGTTTGTCCTTCACGATTAATAGCCATCACTAGTAAGCCAAACCTTCTTTTAAACTGGGCTTCGCGTATTGTTTGGCCGATAAAGTCATTGGAAGGTGTAACAAAAATTTCTACAATTTTAATATCATCGGTAATCATATCATCTGTTACCATTGATTCAGAATAAATTTCGATACCATTTGCATTTTTAATTCGCATCAGGTCCTCAATGTTTCCCTCAACAAGCAAGATATCATTTGCTTCGATTGTTGAATAGCCATTGGCAATACTGTTTTGCTTATCGCGGATAATATTCAAAATTTTAAAACCCATCTGGCTTAAAATAGAATCACGAACTTTTTGATTTACCATTAGTGATTCAGGTTTCACCACTACTTCAGTAAAATAATGTTTTTGTTCCAGCTCTTTAACCATACTGGGTCCTCTCTTACCTGGAAGTAATTTTATTCCGATGGTGGCCATAAAAATTATTCCGGTCACCATTAAAATAAGTCCAATAGGTGCAAAATCGAACATGCCAAAAGTGGGATAACCATGTTTGCCCAAGTAAGCATTCACTGCAATGTTAGTAGAGGTTCCAATTACCGTGCAGGTTCCTCCCAGGATGG
>JBBQVM010000123.1:0-9171 GCA_038211525.1 Bacteroidia bacterium | reverse complement strand
TAAATAAATGGAAGAGGTATCGATAAAAGTTACCATTGCGGGACGAGTTTATCCTTTAAAGATTAAAAAGGTAGATGAGGACCGTATTTTAAAAGCGGCAGGTTTATTAAATGACCGTATCAAGGAATATGAGCAACAATATGCAGTGACCGACAAGTTAGATCTTGTGGCCATGTGCGCGATTCAGTTCGCTTCTGAATTTATTAATGTTTCAGAAGAACTTGAAAACGAAAAAGTTGCTTTGACTAATTCGGTTGCTTCAGTAAGTTCCAGGATTTCGGAATTCTTAAGTAATAAAAGTGTTCTTTGATGTTTAGGGTCATAATCTGACGCACAATAAATAGTTGTGCCGAAGTAGAAAAGTAAACCCGCTTAAATTCTGATCAATGTTTTAAACTCAACACTAATAAATTGGGGATAAAAGCTACAAGGACCGTAATGCAGGCCTCATTCACCTCTGGTGAACTCTTTAAAAGGAGCGGTGGAAGCAAGAAAATCCCGGCATCCCCACCCATGTCGTACAGGGGTTTATAACAACAGAATTTAATGCGGGTTTTTTAATTCGATTTATATTTAATTATCATAAAATAAATTTTTAAAACAAATAGTCAACAATGGATTCATACATATTAGTAATTATTGCAGCAGTTGCCGCGTTAGCAGTAGGTAGTCTGGTGACATGGTTAATGATGCGCAATCAGAATATCAACCTGGAAAAAGCAGCAAAAGAAAAAGCCGATGGCATACTTAAAGATGCCGAAGCGAAATCGGAACTGATGAAGAAGGACAAACTGATAGAAGCTAAAGAGAAATTCTTTCAGTTAAAAACCGATCACGATAAGAGCATCAGTGAAAAAGATAAGAAAATTGCAGAGTCGGAGAATAGAATTAAGCAAAAGGAAACCACTGTTTCTCAAAAAATGGAACAGGTTCAGCGCAAGCAAATGGAACTTGATACTTTACAATCCACTTTAAAAGGACAAATGGAAGGATTAGAGATCCGTAAAGAAGAATTGGATAAAATGCATCATAAACAAGTGACGCAGTTGGAAAAAATATCGGGACTCTCGGTGGAAGAAGCTAAATCGCAGTTAGTAGAGGCGCTTAAAGCAGAAGCTAAAACTGAAGCGCACTCTTATATAAAAGATATAATTGATGAAGCTAAATTAACAGCAAATAAGGAAGCTAAGAAAGTAGTGATTCAAACAATTCAGCGTGTAGCCACAGAACAGGCAATTGAAAATTCTGTTACTGTTTTCAACATTGATAATGATGATGTGAAAGGAAGAGTGATTGGTAGAGAAGGACGAAATATTAGAGCACTGGAAGCTGCTACCGGAATTGAAATTATTGTAGACGATACTCCGGAAGCAATTATTCTTTCAGGATTTGATCCTATAAGAAGAGAGTTAGCTCGTCTTGCGTTGCATCAATTAGTTACAGATGGCCGTATTCACCCGGCTCGAATTGAAGAGGTAGTTGCAAAAGTAAAACGCCAACTCGAAGAGGAGATCATTGAAGTTGGAAAAAGAACTGCCATTGATTTAGGTGTTCACGGATTGGCTCCTGAACTGATTAGAATGATTGGTAGAATGAAATACCGTTCCTCTTATGGTCAGAATTTGCTGCAGCACTCGCGTGAGGTTGCAAATCTTTGTGCCATCATGGCGGCTGAATTAGGATTAAATGTTAAGCTTGCTAAACGTGCCGGATTACTGCATGATATTGGAAAGGTACCCGATGATGAGCCTGAATTACCACATGCTATTTTGGGAATGAAACTAGCAGAACGCCATAAAGAAAATCCTGAAGTTTGTAATGCCATTGGTGCGCACCACGATGAAATTGAAATGACCAGTATGATTTCTCCTATTATCCAGGTTTGTGATGCCATTTCAGGCGCTCGGCCGGGAGCAAGAAGAGAAGTGGTGGAGCAATATATCAAACGATTGAAAGATCTGGAAGCCCTCGCTCTCTCCTATAAAGGTGTTGAGAAATCGTATGCTATCCAAGCCGGTCGTGAATTACGTGTGGTAGTAGAGAGTGAAAAAATTGATGATAAAACTGCAGAGTCAATGTCGTTCGAAATAGCTCAGCGTATTCAAACAGAAATGACTTATCCCGGACAGGTAAAAGTTACTGTCATAAGAGAAACACGTTCGGTTAATTACGCCAAGTAATCCATTGCTGGTACTTCCTGTTAAATGGAAGTGCCAGCATATAATTTACAACCGATGATCAGGAAATTTTTACCTAAGTCGGGCTTTGCCCGGAATGTACTGACGCTTTTTACCGGTTCCACTATTGCCCAGTTAATACCTGTGGCGATCTCACCAATTCTCACCCGTATTTTTCCTGTTACCGATTTTGCTACACTTACAGTTTTCGGAACACTCGTTTCGTTTTTAGGAGTAATAGTTTGCGGCAGATATGAAATAGCAATTGGTTTACCTGCTGAAGATAAAGACGCGAAGCAGATACTCTACCTGGCGCTTTCGGTAACGTTAATTGTATCATCAATAGCTATGATACTGGCAATAATATTTCACAATCCACTAGCCGATTTGTTGAATAACAAAGCTGCCGCACCTTATATTTTATTGGTTCCGCTAGCAGCGCTATTTTATGGATTAAATCAGGCACTAACGTATTGGAACATACGAAAAAGGCATTATCGGTTAATGTCGGGATCAAGAATTTCTCAAAGCCTTTCTAACTCCGGTGTTAGTTTATCAACCGGATATGCCGGAGCCGGTTTCAATGGTTTGGTTATCGGCCAACTATCCGGATTCTTCACCACTTTTTTATATACCTATTTTGGAACCGTTTACAAATCGGGTGAAACATTTTCACACAAGGAGGCTAACAAATCGGAGATGAAACGACTGGCAATTAAATACGTCGATCAACCCCGCATTAATGGTGTTCATGCCTTTACTGATATGCTACAGGTGACAGGATTGGTTTTTATTATTTCAGCGGTATTTGGAAGTTTTGTAACGGGATTGTACGGACAAGCAATCAGAATATTGCAGGCACCATTGAATATGATTGGTAGTTCGTTTTCGATTGTGTTTTACAAAGAGGCCTCTGAAAAAGTAGCTACAGGTCAAAAAATTACTAAGCTGCTTAAAACAACTATTCTTACTCTGGCATCTATTTCTCTTCCGGTGTTCCTTATCATTATGTTAGTAGGACCATCGTTATTTGCATTTGTATTTGGAGAACAGTGGAGAGAGGCAGGTGAGTATGCACGGATATTGAGTCCGTGGTTATTCGTTAGCTTTATCTCATCACCGGTTTCGCATTTGCCGGTTATTCTAAATCAGCAGCGACAATTTTTTATGTGGAGTCTTATCGGAAATTCCCTCATAATTATTTGCATGTTAATAGGAGCCTTTTGGTTTCATGATATTAAAGTTGGATTAATGTTGATTTCTTTTACCCAAGTTATTTTTCTTTCTTTTTTGTTGATGTATTTTTATAATATTTCTAAGAAAAACCATGGATAAAATTAAATCTTATTTCATAAATAGTTGGTTTCTGTAACGAAATTTTACCTATGAGAATTCTGTGTGTCACCTCATCGTATCCCTCCGCTATGAATCCGATAGCCGGAAATTTTGTGAAGTCACACGTTGAGAGTCTTAGAGCACAAGGGCATACCGTTGATATTATTGCTGCGAATATGTTCAGTGCGAGAACTATTTTTAAGTGGATTAAGTTCAAAATAAGTGTGAATAATTCTCCCGAACCTGGATGTTTTTCATCAAGCAACATAATTAACCTTTGGCCCTTTGGTCCCTGGTTTCATAAATATTGGTTTTCGAAAACTATCAATAGCGATATCAATAAATATATTGCAGTTAACGGTGTACCGGAAATAGTTCATGCACATTTTATTTTGTGGGCAGGTTTTGCTGCAGCTAAAAATAAATTACTGAAAAATATTCCATTGGTAGTTACCGAACATTCTTCACTTTATTTCGAAAATAAGGTGACACTTGTTGAAATGATTCTCACAGGAGAAACTCTAAAGCATGCTTCCGCGGTAATTTGTCCGAGTGAGTTCATGAAGAAAAGTCTGATTAATAATGTAAGTGGTTATGAATCGAAATTTTCTTTAATACCGAACATTGCTGATAGCATATTTTTTGAAAAGTATGATTTTTCTCAAAAGGAAAATTTTATTGTTTCCGTTGGCCGGATGGTGAAAGACAAAGGTTTTGATGTATTGATTAGGGCCTTCAGCAAATTAAAGAATGCAACAGACTATAAATTAGTTTTGGTTGGTGAAGGTGATGAATTGACTTCATTGAAATTATTGACCGCGGAATTAGGATTGTCGCAGAAAGTTGAATTTACAGGAACCATTTCAAAAATGGAATTAGCTGCGCTCGTGCGGAGATCAAAAATTTTAGCTTCATGTAGTTATTTTGAAACATTTGGTGTTACTATTGCCGAAGCGTTAGCGACAGGAACACCTGTTTTAGTTACTAATGTTGGAGCTCCGGCAGGTTTTGTGATTCCGGGAACGGGAGAAATTTGTAAGGTGAAAGACGTAGCAGATACTACGCTTAAATTGGATAAAATGATTTCGGGATATTCAAACTATCATCTTGGAAATATTCAAAGTTATGCACTTCGAAATTTCAATGCTTCATCAGTAGCAACACTAACCACTTTGTTGTACAAAAAAGTACTAAGAATAAAATAGAATGTGTGGAATAGCTGGTATTATAAATCTTAATGGCGATTCGGTTTTAAGGGATCATATTGAACACATGACCCTGCAAGTGAGACACCGAGGCCCTGATGGATCCGGTATCTTTTGTGAAGGTAATGTTGCGCTAGGACATAGAAGGTTATCGGTAATTGACTTGAGTGAAGCAGCTGCTCAACCTATGAAATACGTCGACAAGTATGTGATTGTATTTAATGGTGAAATTTATAATTATATTGAATTAAAGGAAATTCTGATTAAAAAAGGCTACCATTTTGTAACTACTTCTGACACCGAAGTGATTCTGGCAGCATACGATTTCTGGAAAGAAAATTGTGTAAATCATTTTAACGGAATGTGGTCTTTTTGTATTTATGACCTTTCCGAAAAACAGTTGTTTTGCAGTCGTGATCGGTTCGGAATTAAGCCATTCTACTATTCTACTTCAAACAATATATTTCAATTTGGTTCAGAAATTCGGCAATTGCTTGGTGGAGGAATTAAAGCTGAAGCTAACAGAACTGTTTTGGCAAATTACCTGGTGTTAGGACTTGAAGAATTTGGAGAAGAAACATTTTTTAAAAATATATTACGACTACTTCCGGGACACAATCTTTTCTGTGATTTGAAAAGTGGAACCATCTCCATAAAAAAGTATTATGAAATTGCCATCAATCCGGAAATTAATAAACTGAACATCACTGAATCGACACGACTTTTTAAAGAAGAATTTAATAGATCCGTTAGCTATCGATTGAGAAGTGACATTAAAGTCGGAACCTGTTTGAGTGGTGGGCTTGACAGTTCATTCATAGCTGCAGTTGCATCAGGCATGTACAAACAGCACACAGGAAAACCATTTACGGCTATTACGGCTTCATCAAAAGATGCAGCAAATGATGAGCACTCCTATGCACAAAAAGTAGTTGAAAAAAGTGGCCTCGATTGGGTGATAGTTTCACCTTCGACAAAAGAATTTAGAGATTCAATAAATGAAGTTATCGAAACTCAGGAGGAGCCTTTTGGTAGTCCATCTGTTTTTATGCAATATTTTGTGATGAAGAAGGCCAAGGAAGTTAATTGTCCTGTTTTGCTTGATGGACAGGGAGGTGATGAGACCTTGTTGGGCTATCAACGCTATTATCCTTCGTACTTGTCATCGCTAAAAGGGTTTAATAAAGTTACCGGATTTTTAAATAGTACAGCCAACACCGGTATCTCATCAGTTTCGATGCTCATGAATTATTTTTATTTCACTAATGCCGGAATTAGAATAAAAAGACAGAAGCGTAGAAGCAGGTTCATGAAATCAGAATTTATTGAACTAATTGATCATAATCTGGTGAGGGCCATGGCACATTCTTACAAAAATATCAAGGAGATGCAAGTGCTGGAATTAACAAGGACTCAATTGCCTCATTTGCTTCGATATGAGGATAAAAATTCCATGCATTTTTCTATTGAAACGAGATTACCTTTTCTTGATTATAGGCTTGTAGAATTGTCGCTTTCGCTGAATGATAGTTTTAAAATTAAGGACGGCTATTCCAAATATATTTTAAGAAAAGCAACGGAAGGAATTCTGCCAAAAGAAATTTCATGGCGGAAAAACAAAATTGGTTTTGAGGCTCCTACATCTGTTTGGATGAGTGAAAATAAATACATGTACGATGCAATTCAATCTTCGGTATTGTTACAGGAAATTCTGGATGAAATACCTATAGATGCATTGGATGATATTATGTTGTGGCGACTTTTCAACGTAGCTAAATGGGAGGAGGTTTTTAATGTCAGCTAAGGTAAAGGTCTGTCATTTTACCTCCATACATCCTTCAGGCGACACCCGCATTTTTGTGAAGGAGTGTTCGTCATTGGCGAAGGCCGGTTATGATGTTACGTTGATTGCAGTTGATACCCAAGAAAGTACTACTAACGGGGTGAAAATTGTTAATGTGCCTTCAACGGGTAATGGTCGTTTACACCGAATGCGTGTTACCGGAAGGTCGGTTTACCGTAAAGCACTTTACGTAGATGCAGATATTTATCATTTTCACGATCCGGAACTAATACCTTTCGCATTGAAACTTATCCGAAAAGGAAAAAAAGTAATTTATGATGTTCATGAAGATATTCCCAGGCAGGTACTTGCAAAATATTATATACCCAAACCGCTGAGAAAAGTAGTTAGTGCTATCACAGAATATGTGGAGGATTATGCAGCGGGGAAGTTTTCGTGGATCCTCACGGCAACCCCATTTATCCGTGATCGTTTTTTGAAGTTTAACAGGAACGTTACTGAGGTATGTAATTTCCCTGTAGCAGATGAATTAAATTCAACCAAACCCTATTTGTCGCGTCCGAAAAATATTTGTTATATTGGATCAATTACCCGGGCAAGAGGAATAATGGAGATGATTAATGCAATGGATGGTTTGCCTTATCATCTTCATTTGTGCGGTGAATTCTCTCCGTTATCATTGCGTGATGAAGCAACTAAATTAGCAGGATGGAAGCAGGTAATTGAATATGGTTTTGCTTCGCGCGATAAAGTTAGGGAGGTACTTGAAAATTCGAGAATCGGCTTGGTAACATTACATCCTATAATTAATTACCTGGATGCTTATCCGGTTAAAATGTTTGAGTACATGCTAGCCGGAATCCCTGTTATTGCATCGGATATTCCTTTGTGGAAGGACATTGTGGATGAAACCAATTGCGGCATCTGCGTTGATCCATTAAATCCTGATGCCATCAAAAATGCCATCAATAAACTAATGGAAGATGAAAATCTTGCGGAGTTCATGGGAATAAATGGACATAAGGCAGTTTTATCAAGGTATAATTGGCACATTGAGGAAAAAAAGCTACTAAATATTTATAATCAACTTACAACGAAATGATCACAGTTGTTTGTCCGGTTTTTAATGAAGAAAATTACATTCGAAGTGTGATCGACTTTTTTATTGAGGCCGCACCGTTGGATAAAGAGCTGGTTATTATTGATGGTGGTTCCACCGACTTAACTTGTGAGATAATTGCTGAATATATGCAAAAATATTCTAATATTAGATTGATAGCAAATCCCGATAAATATGTCCCATACGGTTTGAATAAAGCAATTCAATCAACAGTAGGTGATCCTGTAATTCGATTAGATGCTCATACACGCTACGAGAAAGATTATTTGACAAAGATCCTAGAAACATTTGCCAAAACAGGGGCCGATATAGTAGGAGGGCCAATGCGAGCTATAGGTAGTACTTCATTTCAAATGGCTGTTTCATTTGCTACTTCGTCATCGTTTGGTGTAGGCAATAGTGCCTTTCATGATGAAAATTATGAGGGTTATGTAGATTCAGTGTATCTGGGTGCATGGAAACGGAGTGTGTTTGCCGATGTTGGACTTTTTGATACGGATATGTTGCGCAATCAGGACGATGAATTTCATTATCGTGCAAAATCTCATTCAAAGAAAATATATCTGAATCCTGAAATTAAGTCATGGTACAGTCCGCGAAATAATTTTAGTTCTTTATTTAAACAGTATTATCAGTATGGATTGTTTAAGCCGCTGGTATTGAAAAAAGTGAAGTCGGGCTTGAAAATACGTCACCTGATACCTGCTGGTTTTGTAATATATCTCTTAACCATGGTTATTTTTTCCGGCTATACCATCAGTTTTGTTCCGATAATGGTGTATGCTTTATTGGCACTTTATTTTTCTTGTAAAAGCAGCACTAAAATTTCAGTAATATTGTTGATGATGATTGTATTTCCCACCTTGCATATTGCTTATGGAACAGGTTTTATTAAAGGATGGCTTATCGTAATGATGGGTAAGAAACCGAAAATATGATTAAAACGAACGATACCTTATCAACCTGGAGAGGAAATACGCTGTTGGCAACTGCGGTGATTTTGCCTTTTTATCCTAAATATTTAACGGTATTGATCGTATTGAATTTCATTTTGTGGATAATTGAACGAAAAAGAAGCTCTGTGAAAATTAGTTTAAAGGAGTGCCGGCCGGCATTATTTTTAATTTTATTTTATCTTTTGCACCTTATAGGTTTGTTATGGACTACCAATTTTAGCTATGCAGGTCTTGATTTGCAGATAAAATTACCCTTACTTATTTTTCCACTCACTCTTGCTACAACAAAATTTACAGGCATTAACTTCAAAGAGAAAATCATTCGGTATTTTTTAGGGAGTTTGGTAATTTCAATTGTAATTTGTCTGCTCCGAGCAACTTACTTACTAGTTACAGAGAGTACCAATTGCTTTTTTTATAAAGAATTTTCCTATTTCCTTCATCCCGGTTATTTCGCTATGTATTTATGTTTTGGATCGGCTGTTTTGATAGTTGATGTAATTACAAATAAGTATTTACATTCATTTTCAAAAAATAGTGCATTGGGAATGCTGGTACTCTTTTCAATAACTAT
>JBBQVM010000122.1:0-9184 GCA_038211525.1 Bacteroidia bacterium | reverse complement strand
TTTCTGTTTACCAGTGAAAGTGTGTCGGAAGGTCACCCCGACAAAGTTGCGGATCAAATTTCAGATGCCATTCTGGATGCCTATTTAAAACAAGATCCTAATTCTAAAGTTGCCTGCGAATGTCTTATCACTACCGGTCATTTAGTGATTGCCGGCGAAGTTAAATCCAAAGCTCACGTTGATGCCGTTGCTGTTGCAAAAAGCGTAATCAGTAGAATTGGCTATGATAATGCCGATGCTGGTTTCGATTATAAAACTGCCGCTTACACCAATTTGATTCATGAACAAAGTCCGGAAATTAATGAAAGCGTAAGTGATGGCGGTGCCGGTGACCAGGGATTAATGTTTGGTTATGCCTGCAATGAAACTCAGGAGTTGATGCCGCTCCCAATTATTCTTGCGCATCGACTGGTTGAAAAACTAAGTGAGCTAAGAAAGAACGGCACTCTTGATTGGCTGCTGCCCGATGCAAAATCGCAAGTGACATTATTGTATGAAGACAACAAACCTGTTAAAGTTGAAACGGTTGTCGTTTCTACTCAACATAAAGCATCTGTTGATCAGGAGACCATCAAAAGGGAGGTGATTAACCAGGTGATTTCTCCACTTGTGAATTCATACTTTCCCAACAGTATCCCCACCATCCTCATCAATCCTTCCGGGAGCTTCACTATTGGTGGTCCACATGGAGATACGGGCTTAACAGGCAGGAAAATAATCGTGGATACCTATGGGGGTACTTGTCCGCATGGTGGAGGCGCTTTCTCCGGCAAGGACCCAAGCAAAGTAGATCGGTCGGGAGCCTATTTTGCACGATATGTTGCAAAGCATTTAGTTGCTTCAGGTTTGGCGGAACGTTGTACCATTCAAATTTCGTATGCCATTGGCATCGCTGAGCCAACATCCATTTACATCAACACACACGGAACCGGAAAGGTTGATGATGATTTGATAGCACAACAAATTCCTACGCTATTTAATTTGACTCCAAAAGGCATTGCAGATACCTTGCAATTAAAACGTCCTATCTATGAGCAAACTGCTTCCTACGGACATTTTGGAAGAAACGAGTTCCCTTGGGAAACCATCAACAATGAAATTATAAAATCGATAAAAGCTAACCTATTAAATTAAAACTTATGGAATATTTATTTATACCTCAACGAGGTGATACTGAAAAAATACAAGCTGCCGTTGAAGAGTTCTCGGTAAAAAGTAAGCTCGAACTTGTCAACTATTATAATAAGCAAATGGAAATTGGAATTGTTGGTGTACGTGGTCAAGCCATAAGGCTTTTTGCACTGGCAGTCGTTTTTAAAAAAGTGTTTGATGATACACCGGTCACGTTTAAAGACAATATGGTATTGGGTTTATCAGGCAAAATAACGCTTGAGAATGAAAAGTTTATTCATATGTAAATTTTAAGTTCGTCAACCTTTTGGAATTTGAAAGTGGTGGTTTTCTGCAAATGCGGCAGATTTAAAATCACCACCACTTTCTTCTTTGACTGTTTCAAATGGTTCGTCCAACAAATCACTTCACTTTTAAAGAAAAGCAGAGGAGAAAATTTTTTGGCATTAATTGGAAAACAAAAATACGCCGGTAAATGAAAATACTGGCAATTTTTTGCTTTTTTTAGTCCGGCTGGGATTTAGCATTGGCAGGTGTGGATTTCTGTCCGTGCCAGATGTGCGATTGGCTAAAATTGAATTGAATAATGTATTTAAAGGCGGACACTGAGTTGGTTCAAATTGAATCAATATCGTTGTTATATTGCCGATTTAGTGTGTTTATCAAGTAGTGGCTTTTCACAACTATTTTAGCGTAAGCTAAGTACACAATCTAAAAGTTTATTGTAATCTGTCATTTTATGAAGCATTTAATTTCTTAATCAATTTTTCTATTTCTTCTTTAGGCAAACTTTCATTTACGATTTCTAATTTTTGATACAACTGAATTCCCTTTTCAGCACTCACTAACTTACTGTCTACAATTTTCATCACAACCCAAATGCTTCCATGAACTTCTAATCCGCTTTCTTCGGCTTCATTTTTTAAACTTTTATCGCCAGTAAGCAGTTGGCAGTTCAACTGTAACGCTTTCCACAACACCGATTTGTCTGCAATCCTTCGTAGCATTCTCTTTGTTTTCAAGTTCACTACTTCATCAATTTCTTGAGAAGAAAAGCTGAACACTATAAGTTGCTTTGAGCGAATGAACTTTTGAATTTGTTCGGCTTGTTCCAGTCGCAATATTTCATTCAAAACAAAATCAGTTGTGCATATTTCAAAGTCTAACCCGAAAAATTCCGGAAGGGCTTCTATGTTCATCAAATCAAAGAACACATTCGTATCAGTGATAAGAAGTTTCATACTAACTGCTTCAATTGTTTGCGGAATTCTCCAACAGTTTTACCCGCAAAGTATGCAGCTTCATTAACTGAAATAATTTCTTTTGACAAACCCATATAAATTAGCCTTTCAAGACGAACAGGCTTTTCTTTACTCATGTATCTCCCCGGTTCATTCAAGTGTAACTTTCTTTCTCTGTAACCTACATTGAATCTTCTATAAATGAAGCCGGTGATGATTCCAAGTCGTAAAGCCCTTGAGAAAACAGCAGGAAAAGAAATTCCCCATCTTTCTTTAATTAACACTAATTCATTTTGATAAAAATGAAACCGATCTTTGCTCAATTCTTTCGTTGCCATATCTGCAGGATAGAGAACAGCAGAAGCAAAAGTGTGACATAAATTTTCTTCTTCTTGGTCGGTAAGTTTAGTTGAGAATTCTAAAGAGTGGTGAGCCAATTCATGCAAAGCGGTAAATCTTTTTCTTACAACATCTTCGTCTTGTTTTACACTTTTTTTCAAGACAATAATTTTTTTTTCATCAACATCTGCTTTCATACCATCAAAGCCATTAGGAGCATCTAATTCTATGACTTTATAGCCTTTGTCCTCCAACATTTCAACCACATCAGGAATCGGGTCGTAACCAAGTTTCCAAACTTCTCTCAATTTCTTTGCAGCATTTTCTGCATCATCAGCGTTTTCAATTACTTTAGTGTAAGTAAAGTATTCTGACTTTTCGTTTGGGTCAATCAATTGTTCTAATTCCAAGTAGCGTTCACAAATTTCTTTTGCCTTTTCTTCCACCGCCACTTGTTCGTTTTTTGAAATCTTTGAAGAATATTTTCGGTAGCTAATGTTTTTGAGTTCTACGTGTACAGATGGAATTGAATAAAAATAATCCACAGACACATTCAACGCATTTGACAAAGCAATCAGCACCTGGCTATCAGGTTTCATTTTCCCTTGTTCGTATTTATGCAATGCTTGACGAGAAACAACCTTTTTAAGTTTGGTTTCTAAGTCCTGTAAGGACATACCAGCCATCTTTCGAGCTGACACCAATTTAATTCCAAATACATTTTCCATCTTGTTATTTACTTTATCATAACGACTTGTTGACAAAAGTAATATATTTATACGTATTGTCAACCTAAAGGTTTAAAAAACTTTTCAACAACCAAATTAAGAACAAGCCCTTCATCAAAAATCGTTTTCTTAAAAAACGATGAATGCCATCACTACAAGATATTTTTGTTACCGGAAAATAAGATGCACAGCATTCGGAAAACAAGGATCTATGCTGAAAAAATGAATCAAGGGGGTAGGGGGTAGAGGGCGCTATAATGCCGATTTGACATTTGAAACAAATGTTAAATTTTTGGGGTCCTGATATGATTCTGGCAGAATTGCAACCCGGGAAAAACTACTCCTATCTGTAAAACAAATAAATTCCACATATGCTACTCTTCCTGCCATTCTGCAAACTCCTCCGTCCGTTTGCGTTATCAGTTCTTGATAGGCACTTCGATGAGCTTCTGTCAAAAAAGATTACACTATAGGGTGTTCTTCATCTGATACCGAAACTTAGCAGTTACTTTAAAAAAACCCGTCAATGGATGATTGACCATGACGGTCCAATTTATTTATAATGGAAAATATTTATCAAAAGGGGCCTTATAATAGAAAATATTTGCTTTTAAAGACCTTTTACCCTTTTATTCTGGAAAATATTTGACGATCATTCTTACTTATAATAGAAAATATTTGCTAATAATGGGATTATAATAGAAAATATTTGTTATTTTTGTAATAAAAGAGCTCTATAATGGAAACTATTTTAGCCGAGATCGTCTTTTCATCTTCAAGTCCTAAAATCTCCAGGCAGATCACAACTCTGGAAAAGGAAGGGAAATTAAAAAAAATAGCTTCCCGGATATATACATCAAATCTAAAGGAAACTCCGGAATCTATTATCCGAAGAAATTTGTTTCAAATTTTAGCTCACCAATACCCAGACGCGGTACTGAGCCATCGTTCAGCTTTTGAATATAAACCTACTTCAAAAGGAACTATTTTTCTTACATTCACTTATACAAAAAAGGTCAAGCTTCCAGGAGTGACTATTTCTTTTTTAAAGGGACACGGGCCTATATCAGGAGATAATCCAATTGCCGGAAAATTATATGTTTCGCAGCAAGAAAGAGCATTGTTGGAAAATCTTCAGGTATCTAAAAGACAGGGGCCAGATTCAAAAACGCTCACACTTCCTGAAATTGAAGAAAAATTAGAAACTGTAATTCATGTGCATGGCGAAGAAGGTTTAAATAAGTTAAGAGATACTGCACGTAAAATTGCTGAAGAGTTAAACATGAAGGTTGAGTTTGAAAAACTCAATAAAATAATCAGTTCACTTCTTAAAACAAACACTTCAAAAGGACTTAAATCACCGGTTGCATTGGCACGCGCTCTTGGCATTCCTTACGATACGGGGCGATTACAACTTTTTGAAGTTCTTTTTCGTGAATTACAACAAAGAGAATTCCCTAATTATCCTGAAAAAAATACTACACCGCAATCCTTTAGAAATTTTGCCTTTTTTGAAAGCTATTTTTCCAATTATATAGAAGGAACTATATTTGAACTGGATGATGCAAAACAAATAATCGCCACCCAAACGCCAATGGCGGCACGCAATGAAGATTCTCATGATGTTCTAGGAACCTATCAGTTAGTTTCAAGTCACAATGAGATGAGCATCACGCCAAGTACACCAGAGGAACTGCTACACTTATTATTAAACCGACACCAATTTTTACTAAGTGCTAGACCGCATAAAAACCCCGGGCAATTCAAAGACAAAAATAACCGTGCAGGCAGTACTCATTTTGTTGATTTAAAATTAGTACGAGGTACGCTAACAAAAGGATTTGAATTCTCAACAGGTTTAACGCATCCTTTTGCAAAGGCGATATACATGATGTTTCTAATAAGTGAAGTGCATCCTTTTCTGGATGGGAACGGTCGAATAGCTCGCGTAATGATGAATTCAGAATTAGTTAAAGGAAATCAAAGCAAGATAATAATTCCGACTGTTTTTCGCGATGATTATATGGGAGCATTGAAAAAACTGACCAATCACTCTGATGCGTCTACCTTTATCAGAATGATGGAACGCGCACGCGAATTCAGCAAAAATATTTATGATGAAGACATGGATCAAATGGAGAAATATTTAGACGGTTGTGAGGCTTTTAAAGAACACTCCGAAGGAAATTTAAAAATAATTCCTCGCGAAAATGCAAATTGATCCATATCAAACAAATGACAGCAAATTTAATAATGTGTCACATCGGAAATTGGGATTAATTTGAAAAGTGATTTGCTTATTTATAAATGCTTTCTACATTGCAATTCTCTTTATCACACAAAAGATAATTCCAATTTGTAATAGCTAATTGCTACGAAGGGATTATTTGCCTCCACCTGTCAGGTGTAAATCTCATATACCCGCATATTTTCTGCAATTCAACAATACCGTACCCCACAAACGAACCGCTAACACAGCGATGAATACCTTTCCTGTTTGAATTTGACTTTCAACCTTTTACAAAAAATATGTCAAGTCTAAAGTATTAATAATTAGCGGTTTACGATTTTCTTGTGGAATCTGAAATAAATTATTAGAAGGGATTGTAATATTCTTTTACTTTTAATTTAAATAAACGCAGTTTTAAAAATTTAATGGCCATGAAATACTCTCATCTAATTCAAAAGAAATTATTCCTAATCGTGCTGATTTCTTTTTTTGCACAAGCAGTGTATTCACAACAAAACAAAACCATTTCCAAAAAAACAACAGCAAATTTTTACACCATTCGTGATGCGATTTTGAAAGATTTAAATGAGCAGAAAACAAATCAGGATATTAATGAAGAAAATCGTGAAGAGGATAATTCGCTTGTAAAGTTTAAACGCTGGGAACAATTTGTTGCACCACGTGTATTCCCATCAGGTGAGTTCTTTACTCCGGATGTGGTGTTCAATGAATATTTAAATTATTATAAGAACAACAGTAATAAATTGTCGAGTACCAATAACACCTGGGAAGCACTTGGTCCATTTACTGATATGTCTGATGCTGCTCAAACAGGAAAAGTAGGTGTTGGTCGTATCAATTGCCTCGCACAGCATCCAACCGATTCGAATACATTATACATAGGCACTATGGGTGGTGGCATCTGGAAAACTACTAACGGTGGTTTAAACTGGGTGTCACTTAATGATAACCTTCCCAGTATGAGCTTCAGCGATATTGTCGTTAATCCTATCAACCCCGATACCGTTTATGCAGCTTCGGGAGATGCTGTTGGAAATTACACCATTCCTTCAGACCCTTACTTTCACCAGGGGCATTACAGTGCAGGAATTTTAATGTCGCCTGACGGCGGTATAACATGGAACCAAACGGGTTTTACCTATCAGCAATTTGAAACAGTAAACATTTATCGTATTGTGCTTGATCCGATAAATACACAAAATATTTTGGCAGGAACTGAATCGGGTTTATATCGCTCAACAGATGCAGGTGTTTCATGGACACAACTCGATACCACCATAGTTTATGATATTCAGATTAACCCATTAGATCCACAAAAGTATTATGCCATCACCGACGAGGGCGTTAACATGAAAATAAGTTACGATGGTGGTGCTACCTGGACCACCACAAATGCATCTCCCCTGCAAGGAGGAGCCGGGAGGTCGCAGCTGCGAATATCACCTGCCGATACTTCCAAATTATTTGTCATTCGTGGAACAGGCCGATTATTCAGAAGCATAAATGCAGGAGCGACATTCTCTACTGTCGGTATACCGGGAAACGCGTATTTCCATCAGGGTGATTATGACAAAGCCTTTGCTATTTCGCCAACCAATCCTGATAATATGCTGTTGGGTTTTGTGGAATTAATTAAAAGCACCAATGGAGGAGCCGCTTTTAATGTAGTCGATTCAATGTACTCCTATGATTATGGTATCCATGTGGATTTTCATTCGTTGCAATTCTCCAATAGTAATTCCAATAAAGTTTATGCTACTAACGATGGAGGCGTATATGTAAGTTACGATGAGGGCCAGTCGTGGACGTCATTAAATAATGGACTCAACATAACTCAGTACTATAAAATGAGCTCTTCCTTTATGAAACCGGAAGCTCTGCTTGGTGGCGCGCAAGATAACTCCACACATTTCTACGATGGTACCTCGTGGACTAATGTAACGTGCTGTGATGGTTTGGACTGCTCCTTTGATAAGAACGATGAAAACACCGCTTATGCTTCTATTCAGAATGGATTTATTTACCGCTCAGATGACGGGGGCAATTCCTTTTCCACTGCTATAACGCCATCAAACTTTGTCGGCACCTGGGAAACGCCACATTTGGTAAATCCATTGAATAGTAACTCCATCTACATTGCAGGTTCAAGCGTTATAGTTTCTCATGATAGAGGATCATCCTGGCAGAATTTATCTCCTACACTCGATTCTATATACTTTATTACTTCCATTGCTCAATCTGCTGCTGACACCAATTATTTTTATGCAGCGTCATACGACCATGTATTTTTCACTAACAATTATGGCTCAACGTGGATAGATGTCACTGCTTCTTTACCTGTCGGCCTGGCAGGAATTTACAATCTTAAAGTGAGTGATACAAACCCCTTAGAGGCGTATGTTACGCTTTCAGGTTTTAGTGCAGGCAATAAGGTTTATAAAACTGCTAACGGGGGTGTTTCATGGACTAATTTATCCGGTACTTTACCAAATATTCCCTGTAACACTATTATCATTCAAAAAAACACGGTTAAAAACGATTTGTATATCGGTACTGACTTCGGAGTGTTTTATTACAACGACAGTATAGCCGATTGGATTCCATACAACACAGGTTTGCCTGGAGTTATAATTGCTGACCTGGATTTGAATTATCGCAGTGGTAAATTATTTGCAGGAACACATGGAAGAGGCATTTATCGTGTGGACCCTGTAACTGCTGTGCAACCCATTTTAAATGATGCGGCAATTTCAAAAATTTTATCCCCCGTTGCCGGTGATTTTTGCGATAGTTTGTTTACGCCAATTATTGTACAGATAAAAAATTACGGTGCAGATACGCTAACGTCGGTCGATATAAATTATAGTATCGATAATCTTCCGGTCGCAAGCACTTCATGGACCGGTTCCCTGGCTACTAACGATGTTTTTACGGATACCTTAACTACGATTACTCTATATGGAGGATCTCATACTATTAAAGCCTTTACCAGCAATCCTAATGGCGCAGGTGATGATGTTCCTACAAATGATTCAAAAACAAGATCTGTGAATATAAACACTGCAATTTCTGCCTTTCCCTTTGCGGAAGGGTTTGAAAACACATTCCCTCCTGCTGACTGGTACCTGGACAGCGGTGGCCTATGGAAACAAGGTTTGGTTGGTGCAGTAAACGCATCCTTGCAAAGTGCCACGGCAAATTTTTATGATATACCATCAGGGACCGGATTCTTAACCACTATGCGAATTGATTTAACATCAGTACAACCTTCAGCTTACCTTGGATTTGCTCATGCGTATGCCCAATACGCAGCAATATATGTTGATACTTTCGCTATAAGCATTACAAATGATTGTACGGATAATTGGACCACCATATATTCAAAATCGGATACAGCTCTTACAACTGTTTCAGGTTATCAATTGAATCCGTTTGTGCCAGCAGCCAATGTGTGGGCGTATACCTATTTGGACATTTCGGCTTACATAGGACAG
>JBBQVM010000121.1:0-9296 GCA_038211525.1 Bacteroidia bacterium | reverse complement strand
GCTGTTGTTCCTCCGGTGATGATGAATCCGTGATCAAAAGTTTCTTTAACCGAATATGCTGCATCATAAGCACCAACGTTAATGCTTTGTGACCAAATAAGATCGCCTGTTGCGTTAACTTTCAAAAGATATATGTTCATCGGGTCACTGAGTGATGGTCCTGTAAAGGTTGTGGAATACCCTGCCATCACAAAACCACCATCGTATGTAGTAGTAATCGAAAAAGCCTCCTCATTCGCACTTCCACCATATTTTTTACTCCAAACCGTATCGCCCTGAAAATAGATTTTTACCAACAAAATGTCGGATGGAGTAGCCACTCCTGAAGTTTTGCCCATTATCAAATAGCCGTCCGGCAAGTCGATCGAGGAATAACCACCGTCATAAGTATCCGAATTATAAAGCTTTTGAAAAGTTGTTTGAGAAAATAAGGGAGTGTAAATCAACAATAAAAACACAATTAATTTCAGATGCAGTTTCATGGCGAATGATTTAGATGTTGAAATTAGGAATAATTTATGAGTTTAACAAATAAATTATCGATTGCTCTATTTAAAGTTTCACCCACTTTGCCCGGTACGCAATTTCGTTAAAAGTTAATTTGGTAAAATAGCTTCCTTGAGAACCTTATGCGAACTGAAAAGCTCAGAACAACCTTTTCAATAAAAGCTTTCCTTCAATCTCTGAATAATGGAAACTTTCAGCATGGCTACCATACACACTAACCGACCAATCCCCAGCCTGCGACAACAATGAGTTAGGTAATGTACCTACTTCTCGACTTTGCTTCGATTGTCCAGAACTGTAACGATTGAAATAGTCTTGCCACTGATTTTGTAAATTGCCGTAATGTGTTTATGGATAAAACCACGTCTGCAGTTCTTAAATATTTTGACAATTTGAACGATTTTGGAAACGAAGAAATTGTTTTTTCAAAATGTAACAAAAGGTCTAAAAAATCATCGCATTCTTTTTCACCCCAATTGACTTTTAGGTAACTCAATATAGTGTCTACCTGTTTTTTTGATTCAAGTGTCCAAAACACTTTATACTTGGCGGCCATAAGAATTCCAAAAGTCCTTGCTGGAAACAACTTGATTGTTTGCTAAATCACTTAATCCACGCTGAAGTGATTCAACTTGATCGTGAGTTAAATTGTCGGCCCAATCTCCAGCCTCGGCCGCTTTTTTAAATTGCAAAATTGAAGTCAATAAACTGTTGTCTTCAAGGTTTCTTAGCCACTCAATCAATTCTATTTTAATAATCTCAGATTTCATACTGTCAAATATACGAATAAAAGTGCAAAATTCAAAGTATATTGCCTAAAGTTCCGTGCATTTAACCCGTCAGAACTATGAATTCGTCAAACAAATTAGTTATGCCGAAGAGTATGAACTCATCACTTTGAGTTTTCTATTGGTTTCGAATCAAAGAAATTTATGCAAGCAACCTCAAAAGAAATAATGTTTAAAGTTTTCTTTTACCAAAATATTGTTTAAAAAGCAACAAACAAACATTTTGTTTAAAGACAACAATTAAAACAAGGGTAGATACAGAGCGACACTTTTAACCTTTCCCTTTACACCTTTTTTCTACAAATGAATTACTTCCCCATAAGCAGCGGCAGCCGCTTCCATAATAGCTTCCGACATGGTAGGATGGGGGTGAACAGCTTTGATAATTTCATGTCCTGTTGCTTCTAATTTACGGGCCACTACCACTTCGGCAATCATTTCGGTAACATTCATACCAATCATGTGCGCGCCTAAGAACTCACCGTATTTGGCATCAAAAATCAATTTCACAAAGCCATCTTTAGCCCCGGCAGCACTGGCCTTTCCCGAAGCTGAAAACGGAAATTTACCTACTTTTATCTCATAACCGGCTTCCACCGCTGCCTTTTCCGTATAGCCAACAGAGGCAATTTCAGGTGAGCAATACGTACAACCCGGAATGTTATTATAATCGAGCGGCTCGGGGTGATGACCTGCTATTTTCTCCACACAAATTATTCCTTCTGCGGAAGCTACGTGAGCTAATGCCTGACCTTTTACAATATCGCCAATAGCGTATATGCCCGGGATGTTAGTCTGGTAAAAATCATTCACCACCACTTTACCTTTATCGGTGACCACACCTAAGTCTTCTAATCCAATTCCCTCAATATTCGGAGTAATTCCCACGGCAGATAAAACCACATCCGCCTCGAGCGTTATCAGTTCACCTTTTTTATTTTTAACACTCACCTTACATCCTGAACCGGAAGTATCAACCGCTTCCACAGTAGATTCAGTCATGATTTCAATTCCTGATTTTTTTAACGATTTTAAAAGTTGTTTAGAGATGTCTTCGTCCTCAACTGGAACTATGTTAGGCATAAATTCCACAATGGTAACTTTAGTGCCCATAGCATTATAAAAATAGGCAAACTCCACTCCAATGGCACCCGAACCCACCACCACCATCGATTTAGGTTGAGCGGGTAACGACATTGCTTCACGGTATCCGAAAACCTTTTTACCATCCTGTTTCAGGTTAGGCAATTCTCTCGAACGTGCTCCCGTTGACAAAATAATATTTTTTGCTTCAACCACCGATTTGGTTCCATCAGAAGCAGTGACCTCAATTTTTTTCCCCTGCACCAATTTACCGGTGCCCATAATTACGTCAATCTTATTTTTCTTCATCAAAAACTGCACGCCCTTACTCATACCATCAGCCACACCACGACTACGTTGTATCACCGCATTAAAATCCTGAGTGGCCTCGCTAACATTAATACCATAATCGGCAGCATGATGAATATAATCAAATACCTGAGCACTTTTCAGTAGCGCTTTAGTGGGTATACAGCCCCAATTTAAGCAGATGCCACCGAGGCTCTCTCTTTCAATAATTGCAGTCTTTAATCCTAATTGTGAGGCTCTTATTGCCGCAACATATCCGCCCGGACCGCTTCCTAACACTAAAATATCGTAGTTCATGTGCTTTATCTTTAATTTCGTGGTGCGAAGATAAAGAATCTGTGTGTAACCTTAAAACTGGTAATTGAAGAGTTATCTAATTAATAATCAAATTTATATGAAATATATTTTTAGTATTCAGGAGCCTCATGAAAGGTTTTTGGCAATCACTCTTGAAATTGAAGTGCCGCAAAATACCGAAACAATTGATCTTCAACTTCCCTCATGGAGACCCGGGAGGTATGAATTGGGGAATTTCGCTAAAAATATTAAAGGTTTTCAGCCTTATAATTCATCGGGCCAACCGGTAGAATTTACCAAAATAACCAAAGACAGATGGCAGCTGAAAAATGTGAAGGGTGCCATTACTGTTCACTACAAATATTACGCGGCGCAATTGGATGGTGGCGCATGCTTTCTCGATCACGATCAGCTGTATGTGAACCCTGTTCATTGTTGCATGTGTGTGGTGGGAAGTGAGAATGAAAAGTGCGAGGTGACCCTTCAAATTCCCGATAATTGGAAAATTGCTACCGGACTAACTCACCTTTCACCAAAGGAATTGCGTGCCGATAATTTCGAACAACTTATTGATTCTCCTTTTATCGCATCTCCCAACCTCCAACATGCAAGCTATGTTTTGAATGGCATTACTTTTAACATCTGGTTGCAGGGAATGTGCAATCCGGAGTGGCCAAAAATCATTAAAGATTTTGAAGAATTCACCATAGTACAACTGGAGATGATGAAAGAATTTCCTGCCAAAGATTTTCATTTTTTGGTGCAGGTATTACCCTATACTTTTTACCATGGTGTGGAACATTTGAATTCAACCGTGCTTGCCATAGGCCCCGGTTATAATTTTATGAAACCAGCTTTGTACAACGATTTTTTAGGCGTGGCATCGCATGAATTATTTCATTGCTGGAATGTGAAATCGATTCGGCCGGTAGAGATGTTACCCTATAACATTACGGGTGAAAATTATGCGCAAACCGGTTATGTTTACGAGGGCGTGACGACCTATTACGGAGATTTATTTTTAGGCCGGTCCAAATTTTTTTCGCTGCAAGAATTATTGGATGAATTTAGTACACGCTTGCAAAAACATGCCGATAATCCTGGACGTTTTAATTATTCCGTTGCCGAATCATCGTTCGATACCTGGCTCGACGGATATGTGCAAGGCATTCCGGGAAGGAAAACATCTATTTATGATGAGGGTTGTTTGCTTGCGCTGATGCTGGATTTTATGATTCGATCAGCAACGCAGTCTAAGAAATCTTTAGATCAGGTGATGCAGGTTTTGTATTTTGATTATGCTAAAAAGGGGAGAGGCTATACCGGTGCCGATTATCGCGAGGTAGCGGAGCTGGTTGCAGACAGAAGCTTTAAGGAATTTTTTGATAACTATGTCTACAAAGCCGCTTCATACCTTGATCTGTTAACTGAAATTGTTTCACTTGCCGGCATTAGAGTCGTTGTAACGCCCTCCTTAAATGCGCACGAACGTTTATTGGGTTTTAGAACGGAACAGCGGGGTAGCAGCACTCTTGTGAGCTCGATTCAGCCGGGTTCAGGTGCTCATTTATCGGGTCTGCTTAAAGAGGATGAGGTGGTTGCTGTAAATGGTGTAAGAGTGGATAATAATCTCTCTGATTTGATCAATTATTTTAGCAACGAAACCATTGAGTTAACCATTTTTTCAGGTCGTAGGCTAAAAACACTAAAAATTGCCTCCGATAAAACCACCTATTTCAGTAATTATGCGCTTGTTGCTGATATTGAAGTCAATCACCCACAATTAGTTTTTAGACAAAGTTGGCTAACCAATTAAAATAAATTGTAAACTTGTGAAATTTATCATCATTTTAATGATCACTTTTATGGCAACAAAATCAAAAGCCCAATTCGATGTGCAAGGACACAGGGGCTGCAGAGGAATTTTACCCGAAAATACGATTCCGGCTTTTCTCAGGGCAGTGCAATTGGGAGTAACCACTCTTGAAATGGATGTGGTGATTACTGCTGATAATCGTGTTCTGGTTTCGCACGACCCTTTTATGTCGCACGAAATATGTTATTCCCTTACGGGTGCAGTCATTGACGAAAAGGAGGAGCAATCCTTTAATATTTACAAAATGACTGCCGAGGAAGCGATGAACTATGATTGTGGATCAAAACCGCATCCGCGATTTGTTCATCAGCAAAAGCAAATAGCACATAAACCCTTATTAACAGAGGTAATTGATTCGGTAGAGCGCTATGTTGCAAAACATGGTTTGTCACCTGTTTATTACAATATCGAAACCAAATGTACGCCTGCCGGTGATGGAATATTTCATCCCACGCCTGAAATTTTCTCAGATTTACTGTTGCATGTAATCGAATCAAAAGGCATTACTAACAGAGTCATCATTCAATCCTTTGATGTGCGTACGTTGCAATATATTAAATTCAATAAAAAACCGGTCCGCCTTGCATTACTGGTGGAGAATACAGATGGTGTGACAGAAAATATCAATAATCTGGGATTCGATCCGGATATTTATAGTCCCTATTTTGAATTGCTAACTGCAGTTGATGTCAAATTACTGCATCAAAAAAGCATCAAAGTTTTACCATGGACCGTCAACACCGTGAAGGATATAAATGCGTGTTTGCAAATGGGCGTTGACGGATTAATTACCGATTATCCGGATAAACTACTGATGGAACTGGAAAAAATAAAGTAATTATTTCTTTACAGCGATCACTGAAATTTCCACATTCGCTTCTTTCGGCAAACGCGAAACTTCAACGGTTTCCCTTGCGGGGAAGTTATTGTCGAAAAAGGAACCATACACCTCATTTACCATAGCGAAATTGTCCATATTTTTTAAGAAGATGGTTGTTTTAGCAACGTTTTCAAATTTCATTCCTGCCTCATCCAAAATAGCCTGAATGTTAAGCATCACCTGGCGCGCCTCTTCGGTGATGGTACTCTGACTCATCTTTCCGGTTTCGGGAACAATGGCAATTTGTCCTGAAACATAAAGAGTATTTCCTGCCAATACAGCCTGGCTATACGGGCCAATAGGAGCGGGAGCAAGAGATGTGTTTACAATAGTTTTCATAAGTTCAAATTTTAGTAAATAGGTGTGTGTTTGCAAATATAGGATCTTAAACCGTTATTTTCAATTCGGCTGCGGTTACGGTTGGTATCACTGCGGAATGCGTATCTTTGCTGAAATAAAAACAGGTCGTTCTATCGCTCACCGTTCACGCGGTGGGAGGAAAGTCCGGACAACACAGAGCGCCACACTTCCTAACAGGAAGGTCCTTGAAAAGTAATTTTTAAGGAACAGAAAGTGCCACAGAAAACTATACCACCTAAGGTTTCAGCGCAAGCTTTATACTTTACGGAAAGGGTGAAAACGTGAGGTAAGAGCTCACGGTAAGTTCTGGCGACAGGCTTAAGGGTAAACCTTGTGGGTTGTAAGGCCATGTATACGGATTCATTAATCCTTGTGGTTAATGAAAGAGCTGCTCGCTCCGTTCCGCGGGTAGGCTGCAAGAGGCAATCAGTGATGGTTGTCCCAGATAAATGATAGAAACCGATGCCAATTGCGAAAGCACTTCGGCATCGGGACAGAATCCGGCTTACAGACCTGTTTTTATTTTATTCGTTACCACGTTCGTTTTCATTGCTGATAAATAAACAAACAGTAAGTGAAAATAGTAGTTTGAAATTCAATCACCAAAAGTTACTTTAGTGCCCGTTTCCGGGGAAAAAAGGGAAATACTACATGCGTAAATTCTTCATCTACCTTTCAAATAGTCACGAAATAGTCCTGAAATCGGTTATTATACTGATCACCATTGTGGTGATTGGCGCATTATTACCTCATAAGGTAAGATATAAATTCGATTTTCAAAAAGGTAAATCCTGGAACAATGATGATCTTGTTTCTCCATTCGATTTTGCAGTGCTCAAAGATGCCGACTCCCTAAAGTCGGAAGTGCAGTTGGTGAAACAAAATATTTATCCTCATTTTCAACTCGACACCACTGTGCTTTCCAAAGCAATTTATGATTTACAGCAAAAAGTAGATGCCGATTCCCTTTCCAAAGATCAACGAAATGCTATAATGGATGACTGTACCACCATTTTATCGGAGGTGTACAACAAAGGAATTATACGTTTATCAGAAACCGAACAACCCGGCCCCGGAGGAAGGTTGATGCTTATTATTGGTAAGATGGCATTGCATAAAGGAATTGGTGATTTTTACGAACCGGCTGCCGCTTATGCTTACGTTCAAAAACGAGCAGCCACTTTTAGCAATGTGCCCTCCGAGAAATTAGTTTACCTGCTTAGCAATAGTGTATCACCCAATATTTTTTACGATAAAAAACTAACCGACGAAATTGTTGCGCAACAGTTAGATGAAATTTCTTCCACAAGGGGAATGGTTCGCAAAGGGGATGCTATTATTAACAGGGGAGAAATAGTGAATCCGGAGAAATTCCTGGTATTGGAATCGCTTAAAAAAATTACCGAATCGTCTGTTCCCGACAAACAAACTACCCGAGAAATTTATTGGGGACAAATGATGATTGTGGCTATTTCATTGGCTGTTCTGCTGATTTTTTTAGGAGTATTGCGAAAAGATATTTTTGCAGATAACCGAAAGCTGCTGCTCATATTTGTTCTAATTATGTTGGTGATTGGTGCTTATACCGGCGTTATGAAGATGGCTGCGCTGAGTACTTATGTGGTTCCGATTTGTATTTTGCCCATTGTAATAAGAGTGTTTTTTGATACTCGTTTAGCACTCTTTGCCCATGTAATAACCGTACTTATTTTAGGATCGGTGGCGCCGAATGGTTATGAGTTTGTTTTTATGCAGACAATTGCAGGAATGGTCACCATTTTTAGTGTGACTCATTTACGTAAGAGAGCACAGTTGTTTATATCGGCGGGAATGATTTTTATTTCGTACCTCGTCTGTTATATTGCATTGGCGGTAATTCATGAGGGGAGTATTGTTGCGGTTAACCAGTCTAACCTAATTTGGTTGATCGGTAATGTATTGCTCACACTGGTTTCGTACCCGTTGATTTATATTTTCGAAAGAGTATTTGGGTTAACATCCGACGTATCACTGATGGAACTTTCGGATACCAACACACCTTTACTTCGCGAATTATCAATCAAAGCACCGGGAACGTTTCAACACTCCATGCAAGTGGCTAACCTTGCGGAAGCTGCTATATTTAAAATTGGTGGAAACTCATTGCTGATAAGAGTTGGCGCTCTTTACCACGATGTAGGTAAAATGGAAATGCCGATGTACTTTATCGAAAATCAGACTACGGGCGTGAACCCGCACGACGAATTATCATTTGAAGAAAGTGCTTCTATCATTATTGGACACGTGATAAAAGGCATTGAAAAAGCCCGCAAAAATAAGTTACCCGATCTAATTATTGATTTTATAAGAACGCATCACGGAACCACCATGGTGCAATATTTTTATCAGTCGTTTTTAAAAAATTATCCCGAACAAATTGTTGATGAGGATGATTTCCGTTATCCCGGACCCTTACCATTTTCAAAAGAAACTGCTGTGCTTATGATGGCCGATTCGGTAGAAGCATCCTCGCGCAGCCTTACCAAACCCAATTTTGATTCCATCAACAACTTAGTCGACACCATCATCGACAACCAAATAGTGCAACAGCAATTCATTAACTGCGACATTACTTTTAAAGACATCTCCTCCATCAAGAAAATTTTCAAAAAAATGCTCATGAGTATCTACCACGTAAGAGTGGAGTACCCAAAAGCGTAAAATTTGAAAGTGGTGGATTTTTCGGGAAAGGTCGCATCATGAAACTTAATCTGAGAAGGACTTCAAACCGGACAAAATGACCTATTTCAGTTTGAAAAATCTTAATTAGTTGTATCTTTACCCATACGCCCTAAAAAACCGGCCAGTATCGCTTAGCGAACGTAGGAGTGAATGGTAGAGGATAGGATGTATCGGGTATAAGGGAGTTAGGGGCAACCTTGAGAGAACACACTGAATAAATAGTTATGAAATTCCAAAAAATAGAATCGACAGAAATCACGACAAGCAAAACTAAATTGGCCAGATTAATTTTAGGATCATTAGCCTTTATTGCTGGTGGGTTATGGATGATTATTGAACCGAGAACTGATTCCGTCTTCCCTATTTTTCATAATCGTCTAGTTGTTATGTTTATAGGTTCCTTTATTTTTTTATTTTTTGGACTTTGTTTTATTATTTTTTTTCTGCAATTATTTGGATATGGATTAAAACAAGG
>JBBQVM010000120.1:0-9350 GCA_038211525.1 Bacteroidia bacterium | reverse complement strand
CATCCAGTTTTAGTTGCGCCATCGCTCTTAAATCTTCCGGATCGCCGGCGCCTTTTTCGTAGTTTTCAAGAATAGAACGGTAAGTGTGCTTCGCCTGGAAAGTGTCTTTTAATGCAACATAATTATCACCCAACAATATAAACGATTTACCGATCCAAAATTCATAAGAAGGAACCTGGTTAATCATTTCAAAACATTTCTTTTGTGATTCTTTGTAGTTTCCTAACTTGTACTGAACTAGTGCCAAGCTATATTTTGCTTCGGCGCCACTTTCGCTGTTCGGAATTTTTCCAACAATGGTGTATTCACTCGTTGCCGTTTGTAAATCATTCGTTGCGTAGGCTGACCGTGCAATTAGCAAGTGTGCCTCATTCAATAATTCATTGGAGACCTTATCGCCATCGGTAAGCTTTCGTGCATAGGTGATGGTATTTTCATATTCTGATTTTGCAAAATAACATCTCATTTGCCCTGCCTGCGATTCAATTATGTTATCTCTGAAATCGGCGGTCTCTTCCAATCGTTTGTAATATTTAAGCGCCTCCTCATAATTTTTGCTATTGAAATTAATCGTAGCTGCTTTCAATAAAGATTTCTCAGTGAATATATTTCGAGGTTTTTCATTCACGAAAGTGTAACCAATAAGCGCCTTAGTAAAATCTTTGTTTCTGTAATCGGATTCCGCTTTATAAAAGGTTGCGTTCAACACATAATAACCATCAGGAAATCTTTTGAGGTACTCATCAAAATTTTTAGAAGCGTCTTTATGGTTTCCTTTTAAATACAACTGTTCGGCAGCCTCATAAGTGATGGAATCTTGTGCACCAACACTTAGATTGGCGTTGGATACGGTTTTAACATAATCGAAATAGCCTTGTGGATTTCCTCCACTCACATAAATATTTTTGATTCCGGTAAGTGCTTCCGTTGATTCAGGAGTGCCGGGATATTTTTTAACCAAATCTTTGTAAGTTCCCAGCGCCAACTCATCCTTTTTAAGATTGTATTGAACCAGTGCAATTTTAAGCATGGCTCGCTTTGCATAGGCACTTTGTGGGGAGTCGCGCAGCACTTTACGGAAAATCTCTTCGGCACCTGTATAATCTTCAATAGCCATCATAGCAACGCCTTTTTCGTATGCGGCATCATCGTTATACCCTGATTTTGGATATTTAGAAGAGAGTTGATTCATGGTAGCTACTTTCCCCTTCATGTCCCCTTTAATACCTTTGATGATACCATTTTGAAACAAGCAATAATCGGATGCTTTTGCATTGGCTGTTACTGCATCGTCGTAATAGCTTTGTGCGTTGTCATAATCTTTCAGTACAAAAAAACCATCTCCAATCCTAATCAAGGCATCGTTATATTTAGCTGCATCGGTCTCCTCTTTGTTGCGAATGTATTTTCTAAACCAGGTATTGGCCTCCTGATAATTTTCCAGTTTGAAATTACAGTAACCCATGTTATAATTGGCAGTATTGTACATGGGCGTATTAATGGAACCGGGATTAAAAATAAAAATCCGGTACTGCTTAATAGCAGCTTCAAATTGATTCTGATTATAAATCGCTTCTGCCTTCCAATACATCGCCTCTGAACGAATAAGTGGATCTACTTCAGTAGTGATCGCTTTATTAAAAAGCCCAATCGCTTTTTCATAATCACGATCGTTAAAATATTCAATCGCTCTGAAGTAAGCCACCTTCTGATAAGCGGCTTTTGCTTTGGGCGATTTACTTTTAATTTTTTCAAGTGCCACTAATGCATCTTTGTAGTTTTTAGTGGTGATATACAGTTGCGCCAGAATTTCATTCACCTCATCAATATGCTTTGATTCGGGAAATAATTTTACATAGTCGTTGAAGGCATTAATCGCAACAGGTTGAAAGGATAATTCGAATGATAATTTAGCATAATTAAAAAGTGCCTCTTCCTGTATAGCAGGATCATAATTTACCTTAGAGGCAAACTGAAACGCATTCCGTGCACTCTGTTTGTTGTTTAGTTTCATGAAGCAATCAGCCAAATTGTAGTAGGCTACCTGCTGCAATTTATCTTTTACATTGACAACTTTTTCGAAATATTTAGTGGCTTTTTCGTAGTTTCCTAATTTGTAGTTGGTATATCCCAACTGGTACAAATCTTCACGACTTAATCTAGGGTAATTTCTTTCAAACTCATCAAACATTTTAAGCGCATTCTCATATTGCCCTTTTTTGTAATAGGATTCAGCAACATAACGGTCAATTTCGGCACTGTTTTTTACATCGGAACGGCCTTCGAGTGTTTTCGCATATTTAATTACATCATCGTATTTTTCCATCTCATAATAAATCTGGATGATGTAATAGGGAACAATTGGTCCGAAGCTCTCTGAATCTTTTAGCTTTTCAAAACCCTCCAGAGCGGTATTTAAATTATTACTTTGATAAGCAACATGAGCATAATAATAATTAGCAGCAGTTTTGTATTTGGATTCTACGTTTAGTATCTCATGAAAGCTTTTACTGGCCTTTTGTAAATCTTTAGTCGAAAAATAGCTGTAACCCAATTTAAAATAATATTCTGAAATTTCATCATTATCCAGATAGCTCACATCTGTTTTCTCATAATAATTTACGGCAGGTTTGTATTTTTTCTGTTTGTACAATACATTTCCCGCATGAAAATAAGCAAGTTTAGCTTTAAGACTCTCGGGATATTTTTCAGTAAAACGTACCAGTTCATTTTCAGCATCGGGGTGAAATAACTCCGCTCCACTCAATGCGCTGTAGTATTCTGCGTTGATTTTGTTGTTTACAGATGTCGCATTTTTATCTTCCAAATATTCTTTAAAAGCATCACGTGCTGCGCTGTATTTTTCTTTTACAAACAGCTCATAACCTAACCGGTATTTTTTATCAGCATCATAATAGGATTCCTGTTGTTGCGAACGAACAGGCTGAGTTAATAAAATACAGAAGTTGAAAAGGAATAAATACTTGTACAATTTATTGTTTATCATAATATTACACCAGATTGAAGTGTGCCTGCAAAATTACTTCTAACAAACGGCTTCTGTTTTGAAATTATTATAAAGTCGACAGATTTTATGAACATATTAATGGTGAAAACTCCATTTTACAGATTGTTTTATACAAAAATATGCTCCTCTAATTAAACCTAATCACTTAAAGCTTATCCTAAAACAAAACCATAAAAATTTATACGTATGAAAAATAGGAAATCGAAAACTTGGATTTTAAATGCACTGATAATATCTTCCTGCGCTGCATTATTCTTTACAGGATGCAGAAAGGATCGCGATGAGCCGGATAGTGAAACAGGTTCCTCTGTTGATAATGCTTTCGCAGATGCTGTTTTTGATGATGCCGGTACCATGTCTGACCAGGCTGTTTTGAATGGTGAAGTCACCTTATTTAAAAATGCCGGTGATGAGGCTTATTTGTTAAGTACCTGTGCCACGGTTACTCTGGATACTATCTCGAGTCCGAGGATGGTAACTATCGATTTTGGTTCGGTCAATTGTTTGTGTGCCGATGGTCGTTATCGCAGGGGTAAAATACTGGTTACTTACAACGGCCATTACCGGGATGCCGGTACCACCCACACCATTGGTTTCGATAATTATTTTGTGAGTGATTACCAGGTGCAAGGCACTAAAACCGTTACTAATGAGGGTTTAAATACTGCAGGTCATACCTGGTTCAGCATCAACGTTAATGGCTCAATTACGGCTCCCGGAGGAGCAATTTTCACTCGACAATCGATCCGCAACCGCGAATGGATCGCCGGCGAAGCCACTCAAATATGGAATGATGATGTATATTTGGTTACCGGCACTGCGAGTGGGACTAACTTCAGCGGAAACGCCTATACTGCTGCAATTACTACTCCTCTTGAAATAGCCCTTAGTTGCCGTTGGATAAAAAATGGAGTAGCGCAATTTACTCCCGCCGGCAAACAAACCCGCTCGGTTAATTACGGCTATTCAAACGGAAACTGCGACCGTTACGCCGAACTTACCATCGGTTCCAACACCTTTATCATTGAATTGAGGTAAACTTAATGCCACAAATTTCAAAACCTGTCTTCGGGCAGGTTTTTTTATTTTACTGGTATTGCAATGCATTTATTAAGTTTGCACCCAATATCAACGTTTACCAAATACATGTACATCCTAAAAATAAAAGGTAAGGCCAAAATCCCCGATTATATTCAGTTGCGGGATGAAAATTTTACATTGCTGGCCTATTTTCGAGTAGATCGTCCTGAAAAAGCGTTGGTAAAAATTGGATTGGCTGATAAGGAAGAGCAGATGAAAAAGATTATTGATGAAATTCCATTTGGAAAAGTGATGAAACTTGAATTAGTTTAAATTTTAAAATGCATGACGCCTGAAACTATTATCAATTTAGAGAATGCCAGTATTTTTCAAAAGAAAAATCTTATTCTCAACAATGTAAACCTCAATGTGAATAGAGGTGAATTTGTTTACCTTATCGGGAAAACGGGGAGTGGGAAAAGTAGTTTATTGAAAACATTGTATGGTGATATTAAATTAACTCAAGGAGAAGGTGCTGTAGCAGGATATAATCTTCGCAAGATAAAAAATAAAGAAATTCCCTTTCTCAGAAGAAAATTAGGAATTGTATTTCAGGATTTTCAATTACTCACCGATAGAAGCGCTAAGGAAAATCTCGAATTTGTTTTGAAAGCTACAGGATGGAAAGAAAAAACTAAGATGACCGATCGTATTAATGAGGTTTTGAATAAAGTGGGCCTCGCTACCAAAGGATTTAAGATGCCGCATGAATTGTCGGGTGGTGAACAACAGCGATTGGCCATTGCCCGTGCACTCTTAAATGATCCGGATGTGATGCTTGCCGATGAACCCAGTGGCAATCTCGATCCTGAAACATCGAATGAAATTATGAACTTGTTTTTTGAAATTAGTAGAAGCGGAAGAGCAGTAGTAATGGCCACTCATAATTATGCACTTATTGAAAAATATCCGGCAAGAATTGTGAAGTTCGATCAGGGAAAAGTCTTTGATCAGACTCAGAATTGAGGGAATAATCCGTTGCCGGTGGAATAAGTTAAGTCGATCAGCTTTTGTGCATTAATGCTGTTCGAAAAATTTTCGTTCAGAATTTTTTCTCTTGTTTTAATATCAGAAACTTTAAAATCCATTTCCATTAATCGGGATATTTTTTCACGTGTCTGAGCTGCTGTTTCTGCAACTTCGCACAATACTTCCAATCCTGTATTTTCTACCATCATAGGATTCACTACGGCAAAACGACCATTATACAAAGCAGACAAAAGTTTTAGTTTAATGCCTGTTGGTTGAAATGTTGGAAGTACATTAATGTGAGCATCGTTTATGAGTTGATGAATTTGTTTGGTAGTAAGATCACTGATAAGCGTGATGTGATTTTTCCGGGCCACCGCACTCCTTAACTCACTGGTAGGTCGAGAACCGGCTATGATTAATGGGATTTTTAAATTATTGAACACTTCATTAACAAGATATAATGCTGCTTCGTTATTTTCACCAATGGCCAGGTTACCATGATAAAAGGCAAAGTTCCCCTTACCCGGATTGATGTTCACCTGTTCGTTGGAATGAAATGCAGGTATGTAAAATGCATTTCCATATTTTTTATCGAAATAGGAGGTGTCGTTACGCGAAATAGCAGCAATAATGCGGGCGTTTTGTAATACCGATTCAAAAGTTTCGAGCTTACTCGATTCATTGTAAAAATAATATCGTTTGAAAATATTGCTTTCAACTTTTGCAAGATTTAGATAGTAATCGTGCTCGATATTGTGTGTTCTTACAATCTTTACTCTGTTCGTTAATCGTTCATCCGAAATTAAATAACAGGAATGAACTCCTTCAAATAAGATGGGATAATCGTCTTCCAGTAAATTAGTAAGCAGTTGTTCCGAGTTACGTGAAATAACAATGTAAGGTTGTTTCATGAATAACTGCGACTTGGCTACATTACGAGGGTAATAATTTACCGACTTACAATATTTTGTTAACAGTGCAGCTTTTTCTCTTCCATAATGAAAGCAATGCAGATGAATTTTAATTCCTTTTGCATGAAGTGCCCTGATTTTAAAATACACATCAATCACACCACCATAATTAGGAGGGTAGGGAACATCAAAACTAATGATATGAATATGTCGTTCAGTAGAGCTCATGAATCAGTTGTGGAAATTTACTTTTTTCCTTTTCCCAGATTAATTCCTGCGATGCAAGTTGTAAATTTTTTTGCCAGCGTGCAATATTTTCTTCGCTGGAAAGCATTTCCCGAATTTTGTTTGCAATATGTTCAGGTTGATGATTTTCAATAAATGTTCCTACATCATAACCACCAACAATTTTTTCTACTTCAGGCAACCTGCTGGCCAGCACCGGAATACCGGCCTGTATGTAATCGAAAACCTTATTGGGTAACGAAAATCGGTAATTTAAATTCGTGTCTTTATCAAGAGTAAGTCCTATATCGCACGCCATTGTATATTCAATCATCTCCTCATAGGGCATTCGAGGTTTGAATAAGACCTTGTTTTCGAGATGAAGGTCATCACGTATCGATTTAAGCGTTTCCATAACATCACCTCCACCAAGAATAATCAATTTTATCCCCTCCAAATAGTGCATAGCCTGCAACGCCTCTTCTGCACCTCTTTCTACATTTATACCTGCACCTTGCAATATTACTAGTTTTTCATTTAGTGGCAAACCGACCTTTTGGCGAAGCGTTTGTTTGCTGGTAATGTGGTGTTTTTGTATTGACTGAAAAGGAACATTTCTAATCACAATTAATTTCTTGCCATATTTTTTTTCATACAGTTCAGCAATAGAATCGTTAACGGTAATAATCGTTTTTAGAGAGGGAAAAATCCAACCTTCCAACTTTTCCCATATACCACGCGTTAGTGGTCGATTTTCCAATTCAGGTACACCGGTATAAAATTCATGACTATCGTAAACCAACAGCAACTTTTTAATTTTTGAAATCAGGAAATTAGCAGGAAGTGTGTCGAGATCGTTCGCAAAAAGTGCATTTGATTTTTTAAACAACAGGAAAAAAAAGAGACGAATATTATAATTGGCATAAAATAAGGGTCCTTTATTGAACCATAATTTAAACCGTACACACTCATACGGTCTGGTAGTTAACGCCTGACTATTTTTGAATTTTCTTCCCACCAAAATCACCTCAAACCCCTGTTCAACCAACGCCAAACAACTCCGGTTCACCCGCTGATCTGTTGCCAAATCATTTGTTACAGAAACGAGTATTACAGGTTTTTCAGGCAATTAATTAGGTTTTAAAAGCAACAGCATTTCGACTACTAACCGGCAAATTTATAAAAGACTTAACGTCTATTTAATTAATATTGTACTTCGAACGAATTTAAACCAATGAAAACCACCTTTATCTCCATCTTGCTTATTAGCCTGGCAGCCTTTTCATGTAATAAACCCGCCGTTACCTGCGAGCCTCCAACATCACTTATTCAAAAAATAGATAGCCTTCAAACAAGAATAGATGCGCTGGAAACCCTTGTAAAACCAAGACTTTCGGTATTAATGAACCGTCTTCAGGTGCATCACTCACGAATGTGGGAGCCGGGTATTAATGGCAATTGGGCCCTATTATCCTACGAATTCGGGAAAACCAGGGAGAGCCTGGAAGATATTAAACTCCTTTATGGGGAAAGCAGTCACGGCTCGTCGCAAATCAATACTGAAATAAATAAATTGGATGCTACTATTGATAGTTTAAGTAAGGCGGTGGAGGTAAAAAGCAAAGATGATTTTGTGAAGAGTTATAATACGCTCACGCTAAAATGCAACAGTTGCCATAAGGAAGTTGGTTTAGACTTTTATGAAATTATTAAGCCTTCCAAACCAGCTTATAGTGGTGAAATGCAATAGTTTCCAACTTCCCGGCTACAGATAACACCAATCTCATTTTCGGGGCGGAGTAAATTTTCCGATATTTGCCCGGTCAAAAAAACGTATACATGAATCAACATCACAAGAAAAGTTTAGTAACATTAGGTCAGTTTATCATTGAGCGTCAGGCTGATTTTCCGTATGCCAAGGGCGAATTATCCCGTTTGTTAAGGGATATCGGTATTGCAGCCAAAATAGTTAACCGCGAGGTAAATAAGGCTGGTTTGGCAGATATCCTGGGTGATATGGGCTCCTCGAATGTGCAGGGAGAGGAACAGAAAAAACTGGATGTATTTGCTAATGAGCAGTTTATAGCTGCCCTAAGCTCCGGCGGCGAATGTTGTGCCATTGCTTCGGAAGAGAATGAAGAGATGGTGCAGATTTCATCCGACGTATCAAAAAATGCCAAATATGTAGTGTGTATCGACCCTCTTGATGGATCCTCTAATATAGATGTGAACGTTTCCATTGGAACCATTTTTTCTATTTACAGAAGAGTTTCTCTCAGTGGCACCATCCAATTATCCGACTTCCTGCAAAAGGGAACTGAACAGGTTGCGGCAGGTTATGTGATATTTGGCTCCTCTACTATGCTGGTATATACCACCGGAAGAGGGGTGAATGGTTTTACCCTCGATCCATCCATTGGTGAATTTTGTTTGTCGCACCCTGATATGAAAGTTCCTAAAACAGGGAATATTTATTCTATCAACGAGGGCAATTATGTACATTTTCCGGAAGGCGTGAAACAATACATCAAATACTGCCAGGTGGAAGATGCTGCCACCACACGACCCTACTCATCGCGTTATATTGGCTCTCTGGTGGCCGATGTTCACCGGCAGGTGTGAGAGGGAGGCATTTATATTTATCCGGCCACAGCCAAATCACCTAAGGGCAAACTTCGATTATTATACGAATGTAATCCCCTATCATGGATTGTCGAACAAGCGGGTGGCAAAGCCTCCGATGGATTTACCCGCATCCTCGATCTGCAACCTAATTCATTGCATCAACGCACTCCTTTTTATATTGGTTCATCCGATATGGTGAAACAAAGTGAGGAGTATATGTCGAGGTTTTCTCAAAAATAAATCAACCAATAATTTTCCGGTAAATTCTTTCTTTTATTCCATTATTATCGATGATAATAGTGGTAAAAAGAATTTCTAAATCGTAAATTTGCACTACCATAACGGGCCGGGATCATCTCCCTGCCCGCTTTGGCGTTTGTACCCAATTCAAAAAAACATGGACTTCAATTATATTTTTCATTTATACAAAGGAGGTGTTTCCATTAGGCAGATGCATAGTATTTTAGATGCTCCTGAAAGAAACGCTATTCGTTTAACGGGCCTGTCGG
>JBBQVM010000119.1:0-9381 GCA_038211525.1 Bacteroidia bacterium | reverse complement strand
AAAGAAGTATAGCTTTGAAATTTTTTTCCATCATATTTATTGAGTCCCTCCGAAGTACCTATCCAAATATTGCCTTCCTTATCTTCGGTGATGGAATTTACGATATCACTTAACAACCCTGTAGAGGTATTGAAAAACTCGAAAGAGGTGCCATTATATTTACAAACCCCTTTTCGTACCATTCCTATCCAGATATTACCATTTCTATCCTCAAAAATACTTTTAATTGGATTGTTACTGATAGGGTTATTGATGTCGAAATTAACAAATTTGATTCCATCAAACACCGTTACACCATTCATCGTACCTACCCATAGTTGACCATGTGAATCCTGGAAAACTTCATTGACTTGGTTTCCGGGCATTCCATTAGTGGTATTAAAAACACTTAGGTTGTAGCGTTGAGCTTGCGCAGAATAGCCAACTACAAAGAAGAATGCCATGAAAATGATCCGGTACAATGGACCCTTTCTGAAGGGATGGTAGGTAGTATGGAGAATTTCGGGCATTATTTTATCT
Organism: Bacteroidia bacterium; assembly: GCA_038211525.1. GTDB lineage: Bacteria > Bacteroidota > Bacteroidia > AKYH767-A > OLB10 > JADKJB01. The sequence goes on along the minus strand of JBBQVM010000119.1, from coordinate 8,862 downwards.
CCTCAAAGGAAAGAAAATCAATTGAATTTAGTAGGTATGGTAATTTATTCTATACGAAAGGACTATTTTAGGGTTACTCTTTTTATGGAATGTTGATTTTACGTTTTTGTTGCCACTTGTAAATAGAATGAATTACTACTGAACCCAGTATTATCAATGTTCCAACAATAAAACCCCCGTTTATTATCTTGTTTTCGTTGAATAAATAAATTGCTAAAATGATGCTGTAAACCGGCTCTAGGTTTACTGAAAGATTCAAGGTAAATGGATCTAATTTCTTCAGCGCCAGCAGAGAAATGGTAAAGGCAAAGCTGGTGCAAACAAGACCTAGTAACAACAAATAGAGGAGATCCATGCCAGTGGGAATCTCGAAATGTGTCCCCGTTAGTCGGAAGTAAACAGGCAATAAAATGGTTAGTACTATAAATCCCGTTGAAAGTTCATAAAACGTTATAATTTCGGCAGGGTGTTTTTCAGTTAAAGGTTTATTGAGTACTGTAAATAATGCACCTAAAAAAGCACTTATGACAGCCAAAATAATTCCTGAAAGGTAAATTTGCTGAACAGAAAAGATAATATAAAGGCCTAATATCACTGTCAGACCTAATAAAATCTCCGCAGCTTTAGGCTTTTTTTTTCTAGAAAGAGGATCCAGAATAGCTGTGAATAAAGAAATAGAAGCGAAACAACTTAAGGCTATCGATACATTGGATGCTTTAATTGCTCCGTAGAATAAGACCCAATGAAGTGCAACCACCAGCCCTACCAAAGAAATATGCATGAGTTCCCTAAAAGTGGGGCGGGTATCTTTCTTATGAAGAATCAACGGAAGTAATCCTGCTGCCGAAATAATCATTCTATACCAAACAATCATGCCCTCCGACATATTAATTGCCTTACCCAAAATCCCGGTGAATCCCCAAAGGAGGATAGCGAGGTGCATATAAAAATAAGCTTTTTTCAAAGGCTTTTATAGCTGTTAAGATGAATAAGGTGTTGATAAAGTTGGTGAACAGGTAATCCAACAACGTTAGGGTAGGAGCCTTCAATTTTTTCAATGCCGACTAATCCAATCCACTCCTGAATTCCATAGGCTCCGGCTTTGTCCATTGGTTGATCTTGCTTAATATAAAAGTCTATTTCCTCGTTGCTTAACTCCTTAAAATATACCGATGTTGTCACATAAAAACATTCGTCACTGTCACCGCATCTTATGCAAACAGCAGTAATCACTTCATGTTTTTTTCCTGACAACTTTTTGAGCATTTCAAATGCATCAATTTCATTTTTTGGTTTTCCCAGAATTTCATTTTCGTAACATACTATTGTATCGGCAGTGATTACAGTGTACCCTTCCAATACTTCTTCGTTGTAAACGGAAGCTTTTTTCTTTGCGATAAAAACAGCTACTTCTTCTCGTTTTAGCTCGGCAGGAAAATTTTCATCAACAGCTTTTAATTTTATTTCAAAAGGAATCCCGGCTTCTTCCATTAATGATTTTCTTCGTGGTGAACCGGAGGCCAAAATGATAGGTTTGGAAAATTTCATTTCTAATGAATATTATTTGAAGGAAATATAAAAGATAATCATGGAAAATAATCCTGCTACCATGATTAGTTTGGAAATGTTACTGTTTCTGTGATCATCAGTTGTGTTTTTTGAAGCTAGAACTGAATAGATAAGATATAGAAGTGGCAATTCAATAAAAAGGCAAATATAAATGAACGATAATTTGTCCTCCCACTGTTTTTGCAAAATTTGAATAGATACCAGTGTAATAAAAGTAACTAAACATAAAATGGCCGCCAACCACCTTGCCGTTTTTAAACTCGTGATTATTGGCAAAGTATTGGCTTGGAATTCCATATCACCTGCAGCATCCTCGCAGTCTTTAATTATTTCTCTGATTAGTGTTAGTAGGAATGCAAAAATAGAATAGGCTGATATTAAAATGAGAATCGGAGAGGCCGAGAGTGCACTTTTATCGAATAATATGGTTAATGATATGGTAAGTGCTGTAAGGAAGGAAATGGTCAGATTGCCAACAAGAAACATTTTTTTATAGGAAGCAGAATAAAAGTATAGTAATCCTGCACTGACTAAAAATAGTATTCCGGCATATCTCATATCCGAAAGATGACCGAATACAAATCCACCTACCGAGCCGGAAATAGTCAATAGCCAATAAGCAATTAAGGTCGATTTCTTAGTGAATGTTGTTTGAATTAAATTTTTACCGGGTTTATTAATGCTATCAATTGCAACATCAAAATAGTCGTTAATTATATAACCACCTGCAGCAATTAGTAATGTTGAAAAGGTCATTAATAAAAATAAATTATCGGAAATTCCGGAAACGCTGCCAATGAGTGCAAGTATTGGTTTAACAATAGTATACCTGGCCATAAAAAGGGCGCTGCATATTATCAGCAGGTTTAAGCTCCTGGTGAGTGAAAGTAAATCTCTGATAAATTTCACTACTTTCATTCCCATTTATCCTGTAGTCTCAAAACCTGCTCAATGACATCGCGAACACAACCTTCGCCACCGTTTTTATGAGAAACATAAATACTTTGATTTTTAATTTCTTGAACGGCATCAGCAGGACAACACGGTATGCCACATAACTTCAAAAGAGGTAAATCGGGAATGTCATCACCCATGTACAAAATTTCATCACTCGATAAATTATATTTAGAGAGAAGTTGATTATAAACTTGAGTCTTATTTACTACGCCCATATGAACGTCATGAATACCTAAACGCTCTAATCTTATTGGAACTCCTTTCGAGTGACCGCCGGAAATAATTGCTATCCGGTAACCATTTTTGATAGCCAATTGCATTGCATATCCGTCTTTAATGTTCATGCTGCGTAAGAACTCCCCATCAGGCATCACCAATAACATTCCATTGGTTAATACGCCATCCACATCAAAGATGAATGTTGTAACAGCTTTCAGTTTATCTTTAAAATTCATTTCCATGTTTACAAGGATAAGAGAAACATAAATTCATTTTACTTTTTTTTACTGTTTTTATGAACATTAATAATCTCGTTTGTTAAAAGCTTGTAAATATCATGTTGCCCTTTGATTTTCTTGAGCATTTTAAGCTGTTTGCTAATTGTTACCTTATCATTCCTGACAGCGGGTCCGGTTTGAGAATAATATGGACCCTTTGTAAAGGCGTTCTGAATGGTAGAAAGAGCCAGAGGTTCAATTAAACTGCTTGGTAAGTGATTGTTTTCTAGAATTTTAACACTAATGTTTAGAAGGTGATTGGTGAAGTTATTAGTAAAAACGGCAGCCAAATGTAAAATTGCTCTTTGGTCGGAATCAAGTATATAGATCTTTGAAGAAATGGAGTTGGCAAGTTCCAGTAATAATTTCATGGAGTGCTCGTTGCTTGCTTCAAGGCAAATGGGTACTTTTTTAAAGGATTTAGGATTATTTTTTTTTATTGTTTGAACAGGATAAAAAACGCCTTTATTATTAAATTTCTCAAGTGATGATAGAGGAGTGGTACCTGAGGTATGAGCAATTATACCATTTAAGTGCTTCATGGATTTTATCACTTCCGCAATAGCATCATCATTTATAGCTATTAAATAAATATCCGATCCTTGAGGAATTTTGGAGATGAGAGAAAATGAATTTGAATTTAATTTGGAAGCAAGTTTTTGTGCATCTACTATACTTCTTCCATATACTCCGGTAATGGTATGCCCGGCTTTTTGGATAGCCATACCCAGAGCAGTTGCAACATTGCCGGTACCTATCACAAACACTTTCATTTGTCAACTAATTATGAACTATTACTTCCTGTTTAGTCGGGCAAGATCTCCAAATCGTTTCCTTAAAGCCATCATTGAACCAACTATTAAAAAGATGCAACCGGTCCATAAAATATTTATATGAGGAAACACAATAGCTTTCATAATAATAAATTCGCGCTTATTATTTTTCTTTTCTGCAATTGCTAAATCAATTTTACCATTATCAGGGTTAATTTTCGGGAAGGCTATTTTTAAACCCAGTTCGCCAATAGTTACTTCTTTAGCAAATACAACTTTATCTTTAATAATAAAAAGGGGTGTAGCATTATAAACTTTCTTGTTAACGTCGGTTATTTTCAAAACTGCTCCAACCGCTATATCCTCATTAGTCAAACCTAAACCGATTCGATCTGTGGATTGGGTAAGCCCTTCAAAATATATTAATGAATTGCTTGTAGTAATAGTATCGCCAATGCTTATAGTGGAAACTTTTGGCTCAAGGTAATCGGTATTATCATCCTGCTTATCGAGGTTTTCTAAATCGGCATAGGTAACGTGAGTGTATATATCCTTATCGAAAAAGTTTTTAGTTGCGGGTTCTGAAACGTTACCCATCCTTGGATTTAATTGAACAGTTGGCCTCAATCGAAATGCAGGTTCCAATTTTCCGGTATTAAAATTGGGTTTAAGATAATCAATGTTGTAAAATATATTAACGCCCTCTTTTTCTTTCCCGGAATAGGTAATAAAATAATTCGCCATCTGCAATGTGTCGCCTTTCGTAAGCATTATATTTTCATTATTTGGAAAATCTTTTCCAAGATCAATATTTAAAAGATTTCGGGAAATTACCTGACTTTTAGCATTGGAGATGAGCGCTCCCAATAGGATTAGAGCAATACCAATATGAGCAACTGATCCACCAACATGATCAAGTTTGCCTTTCATAATGCGGATGGCATAGTCGAGATTTGCAACCACAGCGAAGATGCTCGCGAATAACAATAAAATGTGTTGTATTTTACTGAATTGAATATAATAGGCGGAGACAGCAGTTATTAAGACGGAAATAATTAAAGAAACGGACAATTTTTTCCAGAATTCTTTCGGATCGGTATTTTTATATTTTAAGAACTGAGCAAAGGCAAAGAGCAAACAAATGATAACAGCAAATGGGATCTGCCATGAGTTGTAGTGATCGATTACATTGGCAGGGGGTGCCATTTTTGACCCAAATAGTTTATTTATTACAGGAATAGAAGTGGTGAAGGTGATTTGTAGTCCTGAAATTACAAGTACCAACATGCCAATGAACATCCAAAACTCTCTACTATAAATGCTGTCCTCTTTTTCGGTTTTAGGAAATGCTTTTCTGTTAACGATAATTAAATATAATGCTTGCACAATAAAAAATGCCATATAAACCAACAATTGACCTGTCATGCCTAAGTCAGTGAATGCATGCACAGAAGTGTCTCCAAGGATCCCACTTCTCGTAAGGAAAGTCGAATATAAAACAAGTATAAAAGTAATTATGGTTAGAACAAAACTGCTTATGAGTGTACTTCCATTTTTTTTGTTGATCATCATTACGTGTGCTGCCCCCACAAAGGTGAGCCAAGGTACAAGCGACGCATTCTCCACAGGATCCCAAGCCCAAAATCCGCCAAAGCTCAATGCTTCATAGGCCCAGGCTGCTCCCATAAGAATTCCTGTGCCCAGGACCATAATCCCAAAAAACGACCATGGAGTTGCCACTGCTGTCCATTCTTTAATTCTTCCTGTCATTAGCCCTGCCATTGCAAATGCAAAAGGAATTAAAGTGGATGCAAACCCTAAAAATAAAACAGGAGGATGAATAACCATCCAGTAATTTTGCAGCAACGGATTTAACCCTCTTCCATCTGCAAGTTTTTGCAAATAATCGGGCATTTTAATAAATGGAAGATTTGCCATATCAGGGTGATCCCTGAGTAAGGTGAATGGATTGGTACCTATTTTATAATCGAAAATGTGAACTCCAAGTATCATAGAAATCAAAAACATTTGCACCAAACAAATAGTCACCATCACGGGTGCCTCCCAATTTCCACCTTTCCTGATAATAAAAAAACTAAGTATCACATGCCAAAAAGTCCAGAGGAGAAAACTTCCTTCTTGCCCTTCCCAAAAACTTGCGAAAATATATTTCCATGGAAGAACAGTTGAGGAGTGTTGCCAAACATAATAATATTCGAAACGGTGATTGAAAATAAGATAATACAATAATCCGAAAATAGCAAAAACAGAAAATCCGTGAATGAAGTAGGAGGTACGGGCAAGTAATATCCAAGATTTACTTTCTAATGGTTTTTTGTAACCAAAATAATAAGCTATTCCAGCTAGTAATGCTCCAACAAATGAAAGTACAATTAAGAGGTTCCCGATTTTGCCGAAAATAAGTTGCTCGCCTAAGTATTGAATATCCATAAAGTTCTATTGCAAATTATTCACTCAGACGCTTCCTGTTTTCATCATTTTATCCTGATTGTTACCATTATATTTTGATGGACATTTCATCAAAAGGTCGCCTTTGCCAACATGAAATTCATTACCTACTACTTTTCCAATCACCACTATCTGTTCTGATTTTTCGAAATCCTGAGGTTTCGAATCATTAAAAAGAACTTTCATTTCCTTTCCTTCGGTATCAACGAGATAAAATCCAAACACATTGGCATTTTGTTCCGGATTATAAATAAATGCCTTGTCACGATTTAATTTCCCTACAACATGAAAAGACTTGCCTTCATTTTCGATTGCTTTTGAAAATGGAGCGTAAGTGCTGGAATTGGAAATAGTACTTACAATTGCAGCGAGTGCCACGGCAATAATTACAATTCCAATAATGTGTATTTTTTTCATTTAACAGGTTATTTTTTAATTTTCTTTTCTAAGGAAGTGATTTTTCTGTCAAGGGTAATAAGGTAGACTATTAATCCTATCATTACAATGGAAGCTACCGCAACCACCACATAAATCTTACCATTCGATCGCATTACATCAGCCATTTCCACATCTGATTGACCAAATGACACTTTGCTGATCATTATTAGAAGAAACGAAAGAAGAAAATGTTTAGTTTTCATAAAGTTATTTATTTTCAATTTCTGAATTCAAGTTTCGTAGCCTAATTCTTAGGTGCATGATCCATACTCCAAGTAAAGTCCAGCCAATTATGGCAGGATAAAATACCATTCGTAAGCGATAATCAAGATCGTAGCTGCTGAACCCCGGATTTCCTCCTCTGCCAGGATGCAGCGAATCAGTCATTCTTGGAAGTACTATGATAAAAACGACCATCATTGCAAAAGCAAAAATGCTATACACGGCAGCCAGCCTTGCTCTTTTCTGTTCATCCTCAACAGAGCCTCTTAGAAGAAAATAGGCACTGTAAACTAACATTGTTCCGGCTGCACCATTTAATTGTACATCGTTAACCCACCAGGCTCCCCAGGTATATTTAGCCCACACCATACCCGTAAGCAATCCTAAAGTACCAAATACCATTGCAACTCGAGCACTCTCTTCAGCCAGTAAATCTGTTTTGGGATTAAATTCACCCAAGTACCGTATACTATTATATAAACTTACGATGAGTAAAATCATCATTGCAAACCACATGGTAACGTGAAAGTAGAGGTTGCGGATACTCTCGTTCAATATAGGCATTGATGGAACACCACCAAGGAAACCCATGAATACGGTATATATTAACAATATCGCCGCTAATGCTTTCCACCAAACTGTTTTCAAGGAATTGATATTTAGGAATTTAATGAGTAAAAAGTTTCAAAACTACTCTTTCCAAAGGTAAGGAAATAATAAATAGCTCAGCGTAAAAACAATGGCCACTAAACCGATTAATGTAAGTGCATAATTTTGATTAACGGTCCAGGCAATCCCATCGATGGCATTTTTTGAAAACCTGATGATGGTCATTAACATTGGCAGCAAAATTGGGAAACTTAGAATAGCCATCAATGATGGGCTATTACTGGCCTTTGAGGCGATGGCTGCAACAAGGGTGAGGGTGGTAGCTAATCCGGTGCTTCCTATTATTAACCCGAAAATAAACATAGGCATATTCTCGACATTGTTACCAAGAAATATGGAATAAAAGAGGAGGTTGATAAGCGCAATAACAATCAGTAAGAAAGTATTATACAACATTTTCGACATAATCACAGCCACCGGGTTCAGCAGCGTGTAATAGTAAAGTTGAATGCCCCTTGATTCTTGTAAGAAACTTCTGGCCACACCATTAACAGCAGCAAAAACCATAATAATCCAAAAAAGTGCGTTCCAGGTAGGTATATCTATAATTTGCCGGAAAGTCATGTAGCAAATGAAAACTGTGCTAATAACATAAATGAGAATCCCGGTAAGAGCTGTTTTTTGTCGCCATTCCAATCTTAATTCCTTTGCGGCAAGAAAAAATATATCATTCATTCGAAATCAAATAATGGATTTAATGCACAAAGTTAGTTTCTTTTGAAAAGTTAACGGAACTTTGCCAATAAATAATTCAAAATGAAATTAGATATTCTTGCCTTTGCAGCCCATCCCGATGATGTAGAGTTGGCCTGTTCCGGAACTTTGATCAAACACGTGCAGGCCGGTCTTAAAGTGGGTATTGTTGATTTGACCGAAGGGGAACTGGGTACACGGGGTAATGCTGCGCTGAGAGCTCATGAAGCCGCCACCGCATCAAAAATTATAGGTGTAAGTGTTAGAGAAAATTTAGGTTTGGAAGATGGCTTTTTTGAGCTTTCGCAGAACAATAAGTTGGCTGTGGTTCAGCAAATACGAAAATACCGACCTGAAATTATTTTAGCCAATGCAATAACCGATCGCCATCCCGATCACGGACGTGCTTCACAGTTGGTTTCAGAAGCCTGTTTTTTATCCGGATTAATAAAAGTAAATACAACTATCGATGGCATTAATCAAGAGCCTTGGAGGCCTAGAGCAGTTTATCATTACATTCAGGATAGGTACATGACACCAGATTTTATTGTAGATATTTCGGAATTTATGGATAA
>JBBQVM010000118.1:0-9427 GCA_038211525.1 Bacteroidia bacterium | reverse complement strand
TCCGAACAATTTCAGTCACTGCGCAATATACCGCGCTTCTTCCGCATGATCTGGGTAAAATAGTCCTATCTTCAAGTATTGCCATTGACAATGATTTATTATTATTGTCAAGTACTAATAAAACTGTATCGATTCCTATTGGTAGACCTGACTTCAGAGACATAAAATCAAGTCCTCGAATTTCTTGCATAGAAATCAACAAATCATCTTTAACAATAATTTGATTACTTGGAGAAACAGTTGATTTGTTAATCTTAAGAACTTGACCAGTTTCAGGAAAATATTTAAAAATACCATCTGTTCCGGTACCAAAATAGATATTATCTTTTTCGTCTATATAGACAGAAGAAATATAAGAAGTTAATCCGAGGGAAGTCAACGATTTATTTACGAAATTGATTCCATCAAATCGACTCAATCCATTTTCGGTTGCCAGCCAAATATAACCCGCCTTATCCTGTGCAATACTATAAACGGTTGAATGAATTAACCCATCTTTTACAGAATAATTCCTGTATGGGTAAATTTGACCCCAGGAAAGAGTACTCAATAAAACGAAATAATAAAAAATTGAAAAAGAAAATATTTTTCGTAAAGGCAAGATCTCCATTGCTTGTGTTTATTTTAAAAGAAAGAAAAAATGATAGTTGAGACCTGTTTGAATTTAAGGCTTGATCATTAAAGAATACTCTTTGACTTTATTCAAAAACATAGCAATTTTTCTTTTGGAAACTGGTATTTTGAAACCATCCACCAATATGGCTAATCCTCCGTCTTCATGACTGTAATCTTTCAGATGTTCAATATTTATCATGAATGATTTATGAGTTCGGACAAAATTTCCCGAAGGTAATATTCGTTCAAAATCGATTAAGGGTCGTGAAATGAGATACTGTTTCCCGGTAGATGTAAACACACGAGTGTAATTATCATCTGCATGGAGTCTGATAATATTGGAAATTTCCTCCATGGAAAACCCATTGGAATGCGACAGTGCAATTTTCGTTATATCGTTATGTGAAGCTGAATTTTCTAATTCTGTTTTTTCCAGATATTGTTTCGCTTTACCTACTGCCAATTGTAATTCTTTGATGTTAATCGGTTTTAATATGTAATCTAAAACACCTGCTTTTACAGCTTGAATTCCAAATTCTACTGACGCTGAAACAAAAATTACTGCGAACTTTCGATCGGGAAAAAGTTCTAATAAATCAAACCCATTCTGTATCGGCATGAGAATGTCGAGGAAAATAATTTCAGGTTCATCATTTAGAATGAACTCCCGTGCTTCACTAGCAGAACAGGCTAAGCCTACCACTTCAATTTCGCCGCAATAATTTTTTAAAAGCGCCGCCAGATTTTCTCTACCTGGTTTTTCATCATCTACAATAATTGTTTTGAATTTTTTCATAATGCTAAAATTTTAGTTAGAAAACAAATACCCTTTATGAACTAAATGGGCAATAAAAGTGACCTAAATATAAGGATAACCTTTGAATTGACAAATTTTTAATAAAAAAAAGTTGTTTTGAGGTGTTTATTATGCCCAAAGGGATCAATAACTTCCTAATTAACTATTTAAATGAAGGATTTAGCAGCCTCATAAATGCCTAATTTAGCGTCTTCTATTAATTAATTCGTATCAATATGAAATTACTTCGCAAGTTACTCATTGCCATTGTATTAATTGCTCCAATGGCAGTTATTGGGCAGACTGCCACATTAATGATTCCCGACACCATTTTGCTAAAGCAACACATTAGTACTTTAGCTGATGATGCCATGGAAGGACGTGAAACGGGTACTCCCGGAGAAAAAATGGCTTATGAGTACCTAATGAAAGAATTTCGCGTAGTTGGTTTGTTGCCAATGGGTAGCGCAGGATATATCCAGCCTTTTCCTTTCAATGCCGGCTCTTTTATGGGTACAAAAAACTCGTTAAAAGTGAATAAAAAGGCCTTTAAGGCAGGCGAAGAGTTTTATCCTTTGGCTTATTCAGCTAACAAAGCTTTTAGTGGGAATAGTATCATGGTTGGTTACGGAATTTCGGCTCCGGGCAGAAATGATTATGAGAGATTGAAGGATCTTAAAGGAAAAGTTTTTGTAATGGAATCGGGTTTTCCGGAAGAGATGGACCCTCATTCAAAGATGGCTGAGTTTGCCGATTTCAGAACCCGCATAGATACAGCCATCGCCAAAGGGGCCGTTGGAATTGTTTTTATTAATACCGATAAAAAAACAGAAAGCCCTTCTCAAAAATATTCTAACCGTGTTACTCCTTCGGATATACCGGTATTATTTGCTGATGGATCCGCTACCGCATTTATTGTTGAAAGTAAAGGTGCCATGGTTAGTGGGGAAGCTGAAATTCTTAAAAATGAAAAAACCGGTCATAACGTAATTGGATTTATTGATAATAAAGCTGCTAACACCATTGTAATAGGTGCTCATTACGATCACCTGGGGTGGGGTATTGAAGGAACTTTATATCGTGGGGAAGAAAAAATGGTGCACAACGGAGCCGATGATAACGCAAGCGGTACTGCAGCGTTGATAGAGCTTGCTCGAATCCTCAAAAATTCCACACTTAAATCAAATAATTATCTATTTATTGCTTTCTCCGGCGAGGAAATGGGGTTATTAGGCTCTAATCATCTGGTAAAACATCTTCCTATCCCAGCTGAAAAAATAAATTATATGTTTAATATGGATATGGTTGGCAGATTAAAACCTGAAGAGCCCGTATTAATTATTAATGGTGTGGGTACATCCCCGGAATGGAATAAAGCTTTAGCAAAGGTGGCTGTTGATGGAATGAAAACCAAAACAACCGAATCGGGAGTAGGACCTTCGGATCACACATCGTTCTATTTAAAAAATATTCCGGTATTGCATTTCTTTTCAGGAACACATGCCGATTATCATAAACCATCTGATGACGAAGATAAAATTAATTATGCAGGAGAGCAGATGATTCTTGAATATATGTTGAAATTAATTGCTGAAGTTGATGGTAAAGGAAAGATTGAATTTACTAAAACAAAAGATTCTGATAACGAAGATGCACCACGCTTTAAAGTAACATTGGGTGTTGTTCCTGATTATGGCTTTGATGGTGAAGGAATGCGTATAGATGGAGTGAGCGATGATAAGCCGGCACAAAAGGCTGGTCTGCTTGCAGGAGATATTGTGGTTCAACTTGGCGACAACAAAGTGACCGATATGATGAGTTATATGAAAGCATTGGGTCGCTTTAATAAAGGCGATAAAACAACAGTGGTTGTTAAAAGGGGTGCAGAAGAAGTTTCAAAAGAAATCGAATTTTAAATTAAAGTAATTTTCATTCTTGATGCAGTCGGGTAACAAAGTTGCAGTAATTGGTGGCGGAAGTTGGGCAACGGCCATTGTGAAAATATTATCAAACAACAGTGACAATATTTCGTGGTGGTTACGCAGTGATGAAACGGTTCGTTTTATAAAAACAAACAAGCACAATCCCACCTACTTGAGTGATGTTGAAATTAATACTGACAAAGTAATACCATCTTCTTCTATTCAAGAAGTAATTATAGGTGCCGATTTGGTGATTTTAGCTGTGCCATCTGCTTTTTTGAAAACTGTACTGAAAGAATTGGATGAAAATTTGTTCAAAAACAAAATTGTTTTTTCTGCCATCAAAGGCATCATTCCAGAGGAACTACTTATTGTTGGAGAATATTTGCATCGCAACTTCAAAATCCCTATTAGCAACATCGGAGTCATAACAGGACCCTGTCATGCAGAAGAAGTGGCGCTTGAAAAACTTTCATACCTTACCATTGCTTGTCAGGATACTTCGCATGCAGCCTTACTTGCAGCGTTGATGAACTGCCGTTATATTCGAACCACAGTTTCGGATGATATTTATGGTACAGAGTATTCGGCTGTGATCAAAAACATCATTGCAATTGCAAGCGGTATTTGCAATGGACAAGGTTACGGAGATAATTTCCAAGCTGTACTCATAGCAAACTCCATACAGGAAATCAAACGATTCCTGGATGCAGTTTCGCCTATTACACGTGATATTAACGACTCCGCATATCTTGGAGATTTACTAGTAACGGCTTATTCTCAATTTAGCAGAAACAGAACTTTTGGTGCCATGATAGGCAAGGGCTATTCGGTTAAATCAGCACAACTCGAAATGAACATGATTGCTGAAGGTTATTATGCCGTGCAATGTATTCATGAACTCAATAAGAAATACAAGGTAGACCTTCCGGTATGCGAAATGGTTTATCGCATTTTGTATGGCAATGCTTCTGTTAAAACGGAAATGAAATTGCTGAACGAACGTTTGAAGTGAAACTAAAAATACTTCAACAATAAATTCACAATTATTTTTTTGAAATTGGAGTAGGGTGGGTAGAGTAATTTTGCTGATGTGAGTCCAACACGTTGATGAAATACCACTCTTTCATTGGAGAAGGATTTGAATCCAGCCATTCCATGTGAACGACCTATTCCACTTCCATGTATTCCGCCGAAAGGTAAAGCTGGATTCAAAAATTGCACCGCACATTCATTGTAACAGATACTTCCCGATGAGGTGTTTTCTCTGAAAAATTCTTTTGTTTTTTTGTTTCCGGTAAAAATATACACTGCCAAAGATTCCTCGTATTTGTGAATTATTTTGAGAGCTTCTTGTTCATTTTCAATTTTGATAATGGGTAAAATAGGACCAAATATTTCTTCATTCATCAATTCTGAATTTGCATTGGCATCGGTCACTACTACAGGCGGCAACAAATTGGATATGTCACTGTTTTCATTTGAATTGGAGTTGCCTAAAAGTTGCTTCAATCGATTGTAATGGTGTGAATTTACAATTGATGAATAATCGTTTTCACCTTTCTTTTGTGGGTCGAAAAAGTTTTTTGTTTCTTTTTGCAATTCTGAGGAGAGTTGGTCGGCAATTTTGGTATGAGCAAGAATATAATCAGGAGCAATGCACGATTGGCCTGCATTTACCAGTTTTGCAGCAGTTATTTTTGCAGCGGCATCTTTAATGGCCGCATCATGATGCACGTAAACGGGACATTTTCCTCCAAGTTCAAGGGTTATCGAGGTAAGATTTTTGGATGCTGCTCTCATTACAATGGAACCAATTTTTGGGCTACCGGTAAAGAAGATATGGTCGAAAGGAAGATCAAGGAGTTGTTCTGATACTTCTTTTCCGCCTTCCACTACAACAACTTCATCTTCATTAAAAGTTGCGGCTACAAATTTTTTGAGCAACGCAGAGGTGTGAGGTGCCATTTCGGAGGGCTTAAGAATTGCCACATTTCCGGCCGCAATTGCCGAAACCAAGGGACCCAAAGAGAGATTTACAGGGTAGTTCCAGGGAGAAATGATCAGACAAACACCTTTAGCCTCATAAACTACTTCAGAGGAGGTTCCCAATAGCGCCAATGGAGTTGCAACATTTTGAGAACGTGCCCAGTTACGAAGGTTGGCTTTAGTATGGCGGATTTCTTTCAGAACTACATATAATTCGGTAATATCGGTCTCCATGTGTGGTTTGCGGAAATCTTCGAAAAGGGCATCGCGAAAAGCTTTACGATGCTGGTGAATAGCCTTCTCCAACAATGAAAGCATGCTAATCCGGGACTTCAACTTCCTGTTGCGGACGGTGAATTTGTTATCATTGAGTTTGTCGAAGAGGGCTCGGTACGGGTTAATTTCCATGGGAATAAATATATAATTTGCTATACAAAGAAACAGAATCCAACGTTAACAAACAGGCTTACCGTAAGGGGGTTACTATTAAAAGTTTTGTTTGATGTTTTGTGAATAACTGGATAAATGTCGATTAAAAGCCTACATGGGACTGAGTATCTTTGCAGGAAATGAATTTGGTAGGATGAAAAGGTACAGATATATTATTTTGTTACTTGCTGTATTATTTTTTGCAGCTGCCTATACTTTTGAAAGAGTCGCTTATAATCGGCATTATAATTTTAAAGGGATTTCTAAAAATGCAGGGGAGCAATTAGTGTGTTTGCAGAAAGATCGTGATGCCTGTCTGCAAAAAATCGTTTCAAGAATACCTGCTCTAAATAGTAGCTTCAATACAGCACTTGTGGATGTAAAGTGTAATGTAAAATGGCTTTCTATATTTATTTATAAATCGGATTCATTGTTATGGTGGTCGGATAATTCAGTATTGCCGGATGCAAGAAATTTACAACCGGGATTTCGATTTCATCAGAATGGGTGGTATGAATTTAGTAGCCTTCAAAAAGGACCTTACAAAATTGTAGGATTATTAAAAATTAGAAATCAATATGCTTTTCAAAACAGATTTTTATCGAATGATTTTCATCCCGATTTGAATATTTGTACCTCAACAGAGATTTCAACAGTAAGCGGGAAGGAACATTTTGCTGTAAATGGAAATTCGGGGGATCCTATGTTCTATCTCAAGTTTAATGAAACAGATCACTCAGGCGGAAATAATGGATTAATAGCACTTTTGTATTTTCTTTCTTACCTGCTTTTTCTGGTTGCTGTTTATTATATTGTACTTGTTAAATTAAGGTCAGATCTTAAGGCAGGATTAGTTACTTTATTTACAGTAATCTTAACCAGATTTCTTAGTGTTTATTATAATTTCCCGGGTTCACTTTACGGATTACCGCTTTTTAGTCCGAGTTATTATGCAAGTTCATTTTTATTGAATTCATTGGGAGATTTATTAATTAGCACCTTGTTAATGGCTTATCTGGTCAGTGTAGTTTATAAATTATTCGGAACCAGAATTGGAAACCATTTATCGCCATCCAATATATCATTCACGTATGGCTCTGTGATTGCCGTAATATTGGCAACATTTTTATATTCTGTATTTGTAAATTATTTATTAGCAGGTCTTATTTTAAATTCAAGAATATCATTTAACATCAACAATGTTTTTGAACTTGATATTTATAGCCTTGTGGGAGTTGTAATTATTGGAATTTTACTTTTTTCATTTTATATGGTTTGCGATGGAAGTGTTCGATTTATTCAGAAGGCTAGATTAGGTTTAAAGAGGGTGCTCTTATTATTTTTGACAGCACAAATTATTTTCATAATTTCAATTGTTGTCTTCCGGGATTTATTTCTTTTTGCTGAATATGGGATCGGAGCTTTTTTATTGACTAATTTCCTGATGTTTTATAGCGGTTACATCAGAAGAAACATGCGTAATATTTATGCTTTCACAAGATACCTTCTCATCATATTCGGATTTAGCATATACGCTGCTCAAGCTATTTCCGGATTTAATAAGCTTCGTGAAAAAGAAAACAGAAAAGTTTTGGCAGTTAAACTGGAAAATGAACAAGACCAGATTGCTGAATATCTTTTTAATGATATTGCTGAAAAAGTTTCAAGAGATAAAGCAATAAAAGGATATTTCGAGAACCCGTACGAACAATTGCTTAATTCTGTATTAACCGATGAACCCATTTCAAGGCGGATGATTCAGTTATACTTTACAGGTTATTGGGGGAAGTATGATATAAGTATCAAATGTTTTAATTCGGAAGGATTACCTGTCAATACAGGAGGCGATCCTACATGGAATTTGGATTATTTTAATATCCTGATCAAAGAAGAAAGTAGCCCAACTTACAGCCCATTTCTGTTTTTTTCGGGCAACGTATCTGGAAGAATTTCTTATGTAGGAAGAATACCGGTTTACGACCAGAACAATGAAAAGCATCAGACTGGCACCATAATAATAAATTTAAATTCAAAGGCCCTGCAAGGGGAAGCTGGATTTCCTGAACTACTTATTAGTGATAAAATTCCGCTAAAGCGGGATATTTCAAATTACTCGTACGCTCATTATAAAAACGGTTTGCTAGTAAACCAGTTTGGTGATTTTAGTTATTTAGTTAATAGTGGTGAATATCAATCATATATAAAAATCGGTAATCAAGAAAATTTTGTAAACTTTGAAAACTACTCTCATTTATTTTATAAAACAGGAGAAGACGGATTGCTGGTAATTAGTATTCGAAATCCGGGCATACTTGAGTTCATTACCTTATTTTCATATTTATTTTCTTTTTATGGGGTTGGTTTCATATTAATTTTTCTTTCCGGCATTTTGATACGTAAAAAAGGAAAGTTAGCCATCAATTTTAAAAACAGAATACAAGTTACTGTTGTGGTAATCGTAGTTATTACTATGTTGTTAATTGGAGGCGCAACTGTGTATTATATTTTTAGAAATTATGTAACTAGCCAGTACAGTACAGTTAATGATCGATTGCAATCGATGTTGATTGCAATTCAGGACGAACTAAGTAAGCGTTCGTTAGAGGAGAGTGAAATTAGTGATGAGATGAATTATTCATTCTCGAAATTAGCCAATACCCTTGCGATTGATTTTAATATTTTTTCAGGTCATGGTGAATTAGTATATTCAACGCAGCCTAAAATTTACGATCAAGTAATTATTTCTCGAGCTATGAATCGTACTGCTATTGACAATTTAACGGAGAATGACAAATCTCTTTTTGTTCAGTTTGAAGAAATTGGGAAACTTAGATATTTGTCGGCTTATGAACCCGTGAGAAATAATTCGTATCAAACAATTGGCTTTATCAACCTACCTTATTTCGCCAGACAGGATGAACTGAAAAGAAATATCTCCTCCTTTCTGGTAGCACTTATTAATATTTACGTCCTTTTATTTGCATTCTCCATCTTTATCACATTCATAATTTCGAACAGAATCACCAAACCATTGCAAATTATTCAGCAACGACTGGGAAAAATAAAACTAGGAAAGCGCAATGAGCTTATTGAATGGAACCGTGACGATGAAATTGGAGCACTTGTAAGAGAATATAACCGAATGGTAGAAGAGCTATCGGAGAGTGCCGCACTTTTAGCCCGATCGGAACGAGAAAGTGCATGGAGAGAAATGGCAAAACAGGTGGCGCATGAAATTAAAAATCCGTTAACACCTATGAAGTTGAGTGTTCAACATTTGCAACGTGCCTGGAAAGAGCAGAGCCCACAACTTGATACTATCATGCAACGGTTTTCACAAACTTTAATTGAACAAATTGATACACTTTCGAATATTGCTACCGAGTTTTCGAATTTTGCCAAAATGCCAAAAGCAAATAATGAAGAGGTTAACCTTTCGACTATAATTATTAATACAGTTGCGCTATACAGCGAAAACGAATCGGCCACTATTACACATTATCAATACCCGGATGGAATTTATTCCGTATTTGGAGATAAAGAGCAATTGTTAAGAGTATTTTCAAATTTATTGAAGAATGCGATCCAATCAATTCCTGATGGAAATCAGGGTCATGTTCATGTTGAACTTAAAAATGAAAATGGAAATGTGGTTGCTTCTATCAGAGACAATGGA
>JBBQVM010000117.1:0-9464 GCA_038211525.1 Bacteroidia bacterium | reverse complement strand
ATCAACAACCGTCAAACTTACTCCATTCACACAAATGGAACCCTTTTCAACAGTAATCCCGTCGCTGTAATCATCATATTCAAAAGTAAACATCCAACTTCCACCCTCCTCTTTCACCGATTTACAAACAGCGGTGCCGTCCACATGACCCTGCACAATGTGACCATCAATTCTGCCATTCATCACCATACTTCTTTCCAGATTCACACTATCGCCGTTAGCAAGCAGGCCCAGGTTCGACTTGCGTAATGTTTCTGCAATTGCTGTAACGGTATACCCATCATTAGTTACACCGGTTACTGTAAGGCAAACGCCATTGTGCGAAACACTCTGATCAATTTTAAGTTCAGAAGCAATAGCGCTTTGAAGTGTGATGTTCAGATTTTCTTTATCAGGATCAAGGGAAATAACCTTTCCAAAAGTTTCAATAATTCCTGTAAACATATTTAGTCTTTTACTTATTTACACTTCCGCTTTTGCGAATTAATTGAATGAATCCTTTGAGTTCTCTACTCTTAATACCGGATAAATAAATCTCATTTACTCTGCATATATAATAGTAAACTCCATCTGGTAAATCCTCACCGGTGTTATCTGTCTTTCCGTTCCAGTTAATATCGGCATCAGTAGATGAAAATACTTCCAGTCCCCACCTGCTGAATATTCGGATATCAATATCTTTTACATAACGGTATGGGAATGGGTGAAACGTGTCGTTAATTCCATTACCATCAGGAGTAAACACATTGGGTAATTCATACACCGGACAATTATCAACGCAAGTGATTAAACCCGGCGCACCCTCATTGCCATTTGAATCAACTGCTGTAACATAATAACATCCTGCAATTGAAATGCTGTTGGTGTAATCGTACGAATTAATCGTGTTGTCGTTTACTGTTGCAAGAAGTGTAAAGTTGCCTGCTGTAGTAGGCGAATAGTAGATATTGTAATGGTCAACATCATCTGCGCAAGCTGAGTCGGGAAGGTTCCAAATAATAGTAACTTTCCGTGCTATGCAATCAAAATTCGCAGTATCTGCATTTAAAGCACATGGCGGAACATTATCATAAGGAGATTCACACGCTTCCTGTGAATCATTAATAATTGGATCTACAAAACCGGGCCCTGAATAAGTACCAGAACTTTTTACGTAATAACAATATTGTACTCCATTCACCAAACCACTGTCAGAAAAATTGGTGGTAGTACTAAAACCAATAGAATCGTAAACGGCTCCGTTGAAACGATACACCGTATAAAAATTATTTTGCCACGGAACATTTAACACCCAACTTAAATTTAATCGCTCATCGGTAGGTGCAATTGAAACAAAAATGGAAGAAGCATTTTGTGATGTGCCTACCAGTAATTGAGATCCGGTAACGGTTGCATACAATTCTATTTTATAACTATAGGCGTCGGTGGAGGTATTGAGTCCGCTGTCGTTGAATAAAGTATCGTTCAAATTAAAAGTGGATCCAACAGGTGAAAAAGTGTTGCCATTAATACCGGTGGCCCGAAGCACTCTGTATTCATAAGGTCCCGGATATTGATTAGAATCCAAATCGGTTGGTTTGCTCCAACCAACAAACATAGATCCGTTACCTGTTCCTGTAAAGGTCACACTTACATTGGTTATTACCGGAAGATCTTTCTTGAGTGTTGCACAAACCTCAACCGATGCATAACTCTCGGCGCCATCCGCAAAGTAAGCAACAATCATATAGCAGTAATCGGTGCCGGGGGATAAACCCATGTTGTTATTATTATCAAGAAAAGAGGTGGTAGTTAATCCGGTTAAATTTTTAATCAGTTGGTAACCTGTGTAAGAAGGAACACCTGTTTCGCAAGGACCGGGAATAAATCCGTAAAATCCACTTCTCCGGTAAATTTTATAACCAACAGCCTGCGGACAAATACTCTGATCCCATCCAAGCTGAATGGAATTTCCTATAGGCGCAGCCGTTGGGTTTAGCGGTGCCGGTGCCACCACAGTTATTTGCATCGATTGCAAATAAGCAAGACTAATAAAAGGATCGTTATCGGTTGCTTTAAAAACCATTTGATAAGGCTGTCGACGAACGTGATCGCAATCGGTTTGCCATTCAAAAGGTTCCGTCACTGATCCTAATCCCGTAGCAGGCTGATTGAATTGAGCCGGAAAAGTGGGGACTATAAGCGGAGCACCGGTTGCAGTTAAGGTTACCAAATTAAGTGTATTCGCATCGGTAGCAGTTATATTAAAAGTCAACAAATCTCCCGCTGTAACACAGGTATCATTGATGAACGAAATAGTTGGTGCTACATTGTTATTAGGGTTGTTACACAAAATGGTGATCTGCATATCTCTTTCCACATAACCAATCAAGACTCCACTACGCCACTCTTTTATCAGAAACGCCACATTAAATTCGCCACATGTTTGCGGACTGTTCCACACCAGGTCACCTGTAATGGGATCAAGAGTGAACGAGGTGCTCGCACTTGGATACGAATAACCGGGAATAGGTAATCCTTCAGATCCTTTACAAAAAATTAGTTCGTATGATAAACTGTCGCCATCGGGATCATAAGCATTTGCATTATGAATAAAAACTTGTCCAACGGTTCCATTATCAATAGGTGGTTGTAAAAGTATTGGTGAATTATTAAATCCTAAAAATGCCGATATCACTAATTGTGTTTCAACATAAAAAGGTATGTCAATAGAGTTCGGAATATTGATGACCCCGCCATTTCTATTCGGATCTTCAAAATACATTTTATACAAAGATGGCCCGGGATAAGTATGAAATCCCTCGTAAGTATTTCTTCTGATATCACTTCCGGGTCCACCAAAATTATCTTGGATAGAGGAACGCGCCAATACGGAGCTATCGCCATCGCCCCAATATAAAGTCAGCTCCGGACGATCGGCGGGTGATGATGTTTTAGTGTAGGTAGTGATAGTGGCTTTGTAATAAAACTGCGTTACCTGCTGGTAGGTAATTTCGCCTGCTCTATTATGCGTGGCCATCAGTATTCCTGGAAAGCTGATTAAAAAGATAATGAAAGGGAATATTTTTTTCATGAAAATAGTTCTTGTTTTATAACTCCTTAAATCTTCAATTATTTTGAAGTCAATAATCAATTAATTGCTGTTCCATTTCCACCGGGGTTTCCCTAAACTCATATTGCTGGGTGCGTAACCTTGGCTCAAATCCTGCTTCCCGAATGGAGTCCTGAATACCTTGACTGGTAAAACGATGAGGTGCTCCGGCAGCAGAAACTACATTTTCTTCAATCATAATAGATCCAAAATCATTCGCACCTGCATGCAAACAAACCTGAGCAACCGGTTTGCCCACTGTGAGCCACGATGCCTGAATGTTTTCAATATTGGGAAGCATAATTCTGCTTAGGGCAATCATTCGTATGTATTCGTCGGCGGTTACGTTGTTACGGATGCCTTTCACACGCTTCAACAGGGTTCCTTCATCCTGAAAAGGCCAGGGAATAAATGCAATAAATCCTTTTGACGACGCCGGTTTTTCCGATTGCACCTGTCTTATCCAAACCAGATGTTCAAATCGCTCTTCAATCGTTTCAATATGGCCGAACATCATTGTTGCCGAAGTAGTAATATTTAGTTGGTGTGCTGCTCTCATCACATCGAGCCACTCTCTGCCGGAACATTTACCTTTTGAAATCATCCTGCGCACGCGGTCATTCAGAATTTCAGCCCCAGCTCCCGGTAACGAATCAAGACCTGATTCTTTTAAGGCAGTCAGCACTTCGGTATGCGTAAGTCCTTCCAACTTGGCAATATGTGCCACTTCAGGAGGTCCCAGTGAATGTAATTTGAGTGTAGGATATAGTTGTTTTAATTCTCTGAAAAGATGGGTGTAAAATGATAATCCTAAATCGGGATGGTGGCCTCCCTGCAACAATAGCTGATCACCGCCTAAACGAAAAGTCTCCTCTATTTTAGTTTTATACTGCTCAATAGTGGTAATGTACGACTCCTCATGACCCGGAATTCTGTAAAAATTGCAAAATTTACAGTTAGCAATGCACACGTTGGTGGTATTTACGTTTCTGTCGATGATCCAAGTAACAATATTTTCTTTTTTTCGCTGCTTCCTCATTTCGTTACCCGTCCACATCAATTCTGGTGTTGTGGCATTGATAAACAGGTGTTTACCCTCTTCAGCACTTAAAAAATCGCCTTTTAAAGCCGACTTCAATAATTCCTTCGTATTCATACGTTTACCGTTGCTTTTTGTAATTCGGTCATAGTTAAACATTTGAAGAATTAAATTGTTCAGAATCCGGAGACAGCGAATTCAATCGGGTTTTGATATGATACCCTATTTGACTAATTTCAACCGCTCAAAATTATAACTATTTAATGAACACAACAATCCGTAAAGGCACATCTTCTGCAAAGAATGAAAGTGTAGCCATTTTTACCAATCCTGCTTCAAAATTTGACTCCTCTTTTTTTTCCAAATCCGAACTTGAATTTGTAAACTCTGAAATTAAGAAAAAAAATAATTTTATTACTGTAAATCAGTACAACAGATATGTTTTTTTACAAATAATTGACAACAGTAAAAAGGATCAATATAAAAATCTGGAGGCGTTGAGGAAATCCGGCGATCAGCTAACCGGTATGTTAAACAAACTTCACATCAACACCATTCAGTTAAAAACGGATGGAACTGATCAGGAGGTATTGGCGTTTGTTGAAGGGATGTTACTAGGCAATTATCAATTTTTAAATTACAAATCGGACGCGAAAAATAATTCACTAAATAAAATTATTGTTGATGCAAAAAATGTTTCCGATCAACAGTTAAGTGAACTGTCATCTGTTTGTGAAGCCGTTTACATGGCCCGTAATCTCGTGAATGAACCGTTGAATGCGTTAAGTGCTACTCAGCTCTCGAAGGCATTTGAGCAAATGGGGAAAAAATCGGGTTTTAAAGTGAAAGTATTCAATAAAGCAAAAATTACTTCACTAAAAATGGGTGGATTGCTTGCGGTAAATAAAGGCAGTATCGATCCTCCAACATTTACTGTGATGGAGTGGAAACCGGCGAAAGCGATAAATAAAAAACCAATTGTTTTTGTTGGAAAAGGTGTTGTTTATGATACCGGTGGATTAAGTCTCAAACCAACTGCCGGTTCTATGGATTATATGAAATCGGATATGGCAGGCGCAGCCGCTGTTGGTTGTGTGATGTATGCTATTGCGAAACAAAAATTACCTGTTCACGTGGTTGCACTTGTGCCAGCAACCGATAACCGCCCTGATGGAAATGCCTATGTGCCGGGAGATGTTATTACCATGATGAGTGGATTAAAAGTGGAGGTGCTGAATACCGATGCCGAAGGCAGAATGATTCTTGCCGATGCATTGCATTATGCCAAGAGTTATAAGCCCGAATTAGTGATGGAATTTTCAACGCTCACCGGTGCTGCTGCCAATGCAATTGGTCAATATGGAATTGTTTGTATGGGTGATGTAGCGGATGCAGTTAAGGATGAATTGAATGTTAGTGCAAATCATGTTTACGAACGTCTTGCTGAATTTCCTTTTTGGGATGAATACGATGATTTAATTAAATCGGATATCGCCGACATAAAAAATATTGGTGGTGCTATTGGTGGTGCTATTACAGCAGGTCGATTCCTCCAACGTTTTGTTGATTATCCTTACATGCACTTTGATATTGCCGGCCCATCATTCACTAAATCCAACGATAGTTATCGTGGAAAAAACGGAACAGGTGTAGGTGTTCGTTTTATGTTTGATTATGTGAAAAGAAAAACCGTAAAGAAGAAATAATTTTTCCTTTACATTACTTTCCACATTTATATTCAGTATTAATATTTTTAGTATTCATGAGCAATCTACCTGAGAACGACGATAAATTAAGAGTGGGGATAACCATTGGCGATTTTAATGGAATCGGTCCTGAAGTAATCATTAAAACGTTTGCCGATAGCCGCATGCATCAGGTGTGTACTCCTATTATTTACGGCTCCTCAAAAGTGATCTCCTTTCACAGGAAGGCCATGAACAATATCGAGTTTAATTACACCTCTATAAAAACTATTGGCGAGCTAAATCATAAACGCACCAACCTGATTAACTGTTGGGAAGAAGAGGTAAAAATTGAACTCGGTCAACCTACTGCCATCGGTGGTAAATACGCGTTTACTGCCTTGCAAGCTGCATGTAAAGATATTGCCGAAGGGAACATTGATGTTCTGGTGACAGCACCCATCGATAAAAAAACCATGCAACAAGAAGGATTTCGTTTCCCCGGACATACCGAATATCTTGCACAACAATTTAATGCACCCGAACATTTGATGATGCTGGTAAGTGATCGTCTTAGAGTGGCCACCGTTACCGGACATATTCCTGTTAAAAAAGTTGCTGAAGAAATTACCATAGAGAAAATTATCGCTAAAATTAAAGTGATGAACCATTCTCTCAAACGCGATTTTAATATTCGTAAACCTCGCATTGCAGTGTTAGGATTAAATCCACACTCAGGTGATGGTGGATTAATTGGTACGGAAGAAAAAGAAATTATAACTCCCGCCATTAAAGCTGCATTCGATCAGGGGATTTTAGTGTATGGACCTTTTCCTGCTGATGGATTTTTTGGTATGACTAAATTTACTACTTTCGATGGTGTTCTTGCTATGTACCATGATCAAGGCCTGGTACCATTTAAATCATTGTCCTTTGATACGGGAGTGAACTTTACTGCCGGTTTGCCAATAGTGCGCACCTCTCCCGATCATGGTACCGGTTACGATATAGCCGGAAAAAATATTGCTTTGGAAGATTCATTCCGTTCTGCGATTTATCTTGCTATCGATATTTTTCATAACCGTAAACTGTATGATGAGGTGACTGCAAATCCGCTCAGGTTTGCTAAATTAGGTGGCGATCGATAACACTATTATTTTTTATTTGCAATAATTCAGCTATCGAATTGTAAACAATAATAAAACAGCAATGAGTTAGAATGGAACTGAATATTTCGATTCCGCTTTTGGCAAAACTGATTAACTTTGCAGCTAATTAAAATTTATTTCAAATGAGTATTTCCACAACTAAAATAGCCCGCACCTTATGGATTGTGCTTGGTTTTATTTTTGTTGGGATTGGTATTATCGGTTACATTACTCCTTTAATGCCCGGACTGGTATTTTTTCTTATCGCAACTTTTTGTTTTGCGAAAGGATCGCGTAAATTTTTACGAATGATCATCAGTAATAAATATGTTGGTCAGCAAATTCTTGATTTTAAAAGAGGGAAAGGCATGACCATGAAAACCAAAATTACCGCAATAATTATGATGTTAGTGAGTATGTTCATCAGTGCCTTTTTTATTGTAAAAATTTACTGGGTAAAATGGGCCATTTGTATTACTGCTGCAGTGGTGGTTATTATCATTCTAAGTCAAAAGACGAAGCCTGCATCACCAAATAAGTAGTAATTATCAGCATATCAGCGCTTTAAGGTTTTTGCTCCCATCGGGAATAGTTGTAACTTTGTTTCCCCATAATTCAGGGTTATATAAACTGATTGTTACCATTCGGTTAACCCAACTCGTGGCTGCTGCATTATAACGAAATTTGTTCCCAAAATCTAATTCATAAAATGATGAAATGTTTACACATTCTTAAATCGGTGGTGGCTATAAGTGCCATCGCTATTATTCCAACTCTTCATGCAAATGCACAAGGGGGTTGTATTGAAATTAAAAGTATTCTTGTTGATGCATGCGGTACTCCCGAAGGCGAAAATGAAATGGTTCGCTTTGATGTGGGTCCGAATGCATTAAACGTTTCCAACATGACTGTTGATTGGGCGAATAACTCCTGGCAGGGAGTTTGTCAGGATGCTGGAACCGCTGCAAAAGTAACAGCAATTAATCAAAATATAACAGGATGTGGTTCGGTTGTTGAACCTGTAGGAGGAGTGCTTCCGGCCAACGCTAAAGTGCTTTTGTTAACCAGTACCAATGTTAATTCCATGGCAAATTCATTCACTAACCTGAATGAAAACTTGTATGTTATTTTTCAATGTGCCGGAAATACCTCCGGTCATTTTGCAAATTATAATGTGTTACCCGGAATGCGCGGATTGTCTATCACTTTTGCCGGTGCATGTTCCGATACGGTAACTTACGATCGTACGTTGTTGGTAAATCAATATGGTGTGATTGGTGGTTTCTCCTATGAGAACGACGGAGCATTTGTTGAATTTAATGCAGCAGGTGTTGCAACCTATCTTAACTATGGCTGTCAGGCTTTATCTACCGGTTTGGCGCTTAACGGTGGGCCGGATGTAGGAATTTGTCCGGGTGGTTCAGCAACTGCCTTGCTTGATGGATCGGCAGTGAATTTAATTGGTAACCCTCAATGGAGCGGAGGAACAGGTACTTTCGTTCCTACCAATGCGCTTTCAACAGTTTATACACCGGGTCCCGGTGAAACAGGAATCGTGTATGTAACTGTAACAGGTAATGGTGCATGTAATTCTTCCATTACCGACACCGTTAGAGTGAACATAGTTCCTTCATTACCTCCCGTAATAATTTCCTCTGCAGTGTCAGGAACATTTACATCAAGCGTAACTGATTCCACTTATTTTTACAACTGGTATCCTGATGGTTCTTCCACCTACATCAACGGACAATATTCATCCAGCTTTACACCAAATGCAAACGGATGTTATTTTATGATTTTATCAACCGTTGGAGGATGCAATGTGCAATCAAATACACTTTGTATCACAAATGTTGGCTTAGTTGAATACCATGATGGACTTAGTTTATACTTCGTAAACAATCCCGGAAGTCAACCATCGGTAAAAGTTGAGTCAATTGTTACTACAGGAAAATTAAATTTCGAAGTAATTGATTTATTTGGAAGAGTAGTTTTATCGTTACCGGTAAACTCATCCAACACCACTTTTGAAATTCATCCCGACTGGAGCAACGTTGCTGCCGGAATGTATCTTGTTCGTTTAGGTAACAGCGAATGGAGTGCCGAAGGGAAAGTAGTTCTTACTAAATAATAGTACTCATTCATAAAAAACCTCTGCGAAAGCAGGGGTTTTTTTATTTCAAAAAATTTAGCAGTTTGAACTCCTTTCTGTAAAAAAAGTAAAATAATTATTTCACTTTCGTAGAAGATAAATTTTTAACTGAGATGAATTTAATCCAGCACAAAGGGAACATTCTACATTGAAAATTTTACAAGTGCACTGAGCTTGCCAATGCATTCTCGTTTTTTCATTCCCAAAATTCCTACTCAATCACAAATCTTTTCACCAAACGCTCCTCTCCCGTCCGATAGCTGCCACACCCCAATCTCACCACATAAATCCCTTTCGCCCATCCTCCACAATTTAAATTCTTCGTAAAATAAGGTGGTGTAATTTTCCC
>JBBQVM010000116.1:0-9464 GCA_038211525.1 Bacteroidia bacterium | reverse complement strand
TTAATGCGAGTTATAGTTTGAATTATTCCAATCAAGGCACAACCACACTTACACCAACCATCGTTTTTTATCCTTATACAAATGTGAGTTTTGTTTCGGCTAGCATTACTCCAACATTTATAACTCCTGACTCAGTGATTTTTGTTTTAGGAACGTTAACACCCTTTCAATCGGGACAAATATCCATCACCGTTAGTGTGAATAACGGTCTTCCAATTGGCACGTTAATAAATTCCGGAGCGATGATTCTGCCCATTGCTAACGATGCCAATCCGGGCTGTAATTCAAGTTACTGGGAAGTTTATACAACCGGCTCGATTGATCCTAATGATATTTTGGTAAATAGAAATTTCTTATACGATTATGAAATGCCCTCACCTCCCGATTTAGAGTACATTATCAATTTTCAAAATACAGGAAATGATACTGCCTTTACAGTGAAGTTGCTGAATCCGCTTGATACCAACAAACTAGATTTAAGCACACTCGAAATTGTTGCTACTTCGCATCCTGCAGATGTTCAATTTGTTTATCACGAACGTAATTTGGAGTTTTTGATGAATAATATTTTACTTCCTGGTAGCAACGTGAATGAAATGATGAGTCATGGTTTTGTGCGGTATCGGATAAAGTCAAAAACGACAGTAGCAGTTGGTGATTCCATTCAAAATTTCGCGGCCATTTATTTTGATTTTAATAATCCGGTGATTACGAATACTGCAGTGACGAATATTATAATGCCAACTGGAATTCCAACAACAACCTACAATTCACCACCCACTGTTTCACCAAATCCGGCCAACGAAAAAATTTCCATCCGGCTAACGGGAAAAGCTAAGAAAATTGAAACAATTACTATTTATAATTTATTTGGAGAGCAGGTGAAGAACATTTCTGTTGCTCCAACTTTTTCAACCGAAGTAAATATTTCGGATTTATCACCGGGAATTTATCTGTTGAAAATTAATAATGAAAATGGTTTTGTAAGTAAAATAGTGAAATACTAAAAAACATTTAAAAACCATTTAGTCATATTCAATTCTATTAATAAATGAAAAATCTTATGGGTAAAATAATTTTCCTTTTCCTGATGATAATAAATTTCTATTCTGCTCAAGCACAATTAGATTTGGATTGGCATGGTTCAATAAAAGGGCCGGGAAGTTTACATGTAAGTACTATTGCAAAAGATAACAACAATAATTTTTATATAGCATCTAGAATAACAGATACAATTCAAGATATTGATCCAACTGCTGCGGTATATAATTTAACAGCTCCAGTATTTTCGGAATATGTATCAAAGCACGATAGTTTAGGGCAGGTTATTATGGCTTTTATTTTAGGTTATGGCGTTGGTGCCAATAGCATGTTTGTGGATGACAATGGTTACATTTTTGTTTGTGGGGAATTTTCAAATTGTGTAGATTTTGATCCTAGCCTTAATGTTGTGCAACTTTGTGCCGGATCCACCAACACACGTTGTGGCTTTTATGCTAAATATTCTCCATTAGGTAATTTAGAATTTGTTAGAAAAATCTCAACTGGTCCAATAACACAGGATGTTCATATACTAGATGCAGAATTTAACTCGAATGGTAATTGTGTAATGGCAATATTTTGTGATAATTATCTTAAAGTGGATTCAACTCCGATTCCTCTTAGCCAGACACCGGGTGCTTATGATGTTCATATTGTTGAATTTGACACAACAGGTGCGAACATTTCTTCAAATTTAATTGATTGTACAATTTGGGCAAATCCATTTTATGTATATAGTATTAAGTACGACTATGATGGGAATTATCTGGTAGGGGGTTACATGTATGGACCAGGTACAATCATAGGTCATGGCACTCAAAATGTAATCAGTGTTGGTGCCGGAGGAATAATCGCGAAACTGAAACCTGATGGAACATGTGTTTTTGCAAAAGAATTTTTAACCGGACAAATTGCAGACATAGCCCCTTTTACTGATCACAGAACTGCATTCCTTGGTGTTTTCGGTCAAACCAGCTATGGTACTCTTGATAGCTTAGGGAATCTAATTTATGTTGAACAAATTCCGGGGCAGGGTGTTACTCCGGGGTGGTTGGTGAGTGATTCATTTGATAATTTTTATATATCAGCAATCTTCGATAGTACGTATTCAAATCCACAAACAGGACTGCCGGCATTTGAAGCATTGGCAAATACCGATGATTTTATCGCTCGTTTCGATCAGAACGGAAAGTACAGTTTTTTTTTACCGATTGAAGGATCTGAAATGCATACAATATGGCACAATTTGATTTTAACAGATCAAAATCATTTATTGAATATAAGCAGTTTTACTGGTATATGCGACTTTGATTTAGGATTAGGCATCAAAACCGACACCATGGTTTCTTTGATGGACATAGGTGTTACAAAATATATAATAAGAGATACACCTCAAAGCCAAAGCAGTTATTATAGAATTTCGGGAACTGTGTACAAAGATGATAATGTAAATGGAATAAAAGATTTCGGAGAAATGCCAATTCCATGGCAGATTGTTGAAATACAGCCCGGCAATTTTTTTACTATGACAGATGTGAATGGATTTTATATGAAATATGTTCCTGCAGGTAGTTACACTATTACACTTCCGGCTTTTGATATAACTTCAGGATTTAATGGATCATGTTGGCCAATCATGAACACTGCTGTGCTGTCGTCGCAAATTATACATGATACAGGAAACGATTTTGGTTTATATACATCTTCAACACAAAAAGAACTAGAGGTAATCATAACTCCGGTTACACCATTTCAATCAGGTGTGCCAAGTGTTATACAGACAACAGGTAAAAATAATTTCCTTAACAACGTTGTAAGTAAGGTGAAATTAAAATTCAATAGTTTGTCAGGAGTAAGTTCAACATTTCCAGTCGCAACAACTCTAAATACTACTGAAGCCACTTGGCTATCAAATGGTATAGCTCCGTTTTCTAGTTTGTCGTATTTGACAACCTTTATGGATACACTTATATTGACACCGGATTCAATTATTTTTTCAGCACTAATTGATTCTATAGCAAATGATATATTTCCTGAAAATAATTACGATACTATAACATTACCGGTTGGAGGAAGTTTTGATCCCAACATGAAAATAGTTTCGCCTCCCGGAGATATTACTGAGATGCAAATTATGGATGGTCTCAAGCTTGATTACACAATTTACTTTCAAAATGTAGGAACTGCACCGGCATGGCGTGTAATTATAATTGATACACTTGCAGCAACATTAGATTTGAGCACACTTGAAATTTTAGATGCAAGTCATTCGCCTTACAGTGTTTCGCTTGAACAGGGAAATATACTTGTTTTCAAATTCAATAATATCAATCTTCCGGATAGCACAACCAATGAAACCGCAAGCCATGGATTTGTAAGATATCGTATGAAGCCCCAACCTAATTTAGGTATTGGTTCTCAAATTGAAAATGGTGCAGGAATTATTTTTGATTTTAATCAACCGGTTATAACTAACATGACCATAAATACGATTGTTGCCCCGGTTTCTATATCAAATGAATTATATGTGCAATCGCCTTTAATTTATCCTACAATAACTTCCGGAGCAATTTATATCCAATCAAGTAATATTAACGGCCAAAATTATCATTTATCTATTTGTGATGCTATGGGTTCTCCAATAATTCTAAATAAGGAAATTGAGCTTAATCAAAATAAAATTTACCAGTTCACGAATGAAGCAACTGGAATTTATTTTTTAACAATAACAGCGAACAACCAAACTTATAATTTCCATGTTGTATTCGCCAAGTAAATTGATGAGTTTTAAAATACAATCTTTACAGACATTCGACAACAAAAAAATTTGGTGACAATATCTAATAGAGGATTAATAGCTACTGTAGTAACTTTTATTGTAATTTACTTACTTGCAATAATCAATGATGTGGTAAATTCAAATCAGTTAATATTTATCCTAATATTAAATTTTAGTTTATCTCTTGTTGTTTTACTCTATTGGATTATCAAGCAACTTCGAATAAAAATACACTATTTTGAGTTGCGTGAATTAGTAGTTTTAAGTTTGGAAGTTGTAATTTTAGTGAGTTCGTGTTTTGCGATTTTTCAAGACGTTTTACCTAAATGGTTTCAAATGATAGAATATGTATTTTTTGGAATTCAATTCATAGCATTAATACTCTTTTTAATTTTCGCTTTGACATTTAGGATGAAAAAATTGTTTTAAATACTTGATGGTTTTTCCAGTCACAACTTGACTCACTTTAATGACAAAATAGTAATAAAAATTCGAGGTTCGATGAGTTTCCCAATTGACCTAGCTCCTAATATTTCATGCTACATAAGATTTGATGAAGAATTCAAAAGGTCGATGTAGATATTTTCATGAGAGCTTTCTTTTAAGAGCGAAAATCATTTTTTAATATGATCAAAAAATGAAAATTGATTCTTAAATATTCTAATAAAATAAAACCGTATTTACAAATTATGTCTTCTGCTTTTTCTTTTTAGCAGCAGGAAAAAGTACATTATTCAAAATTAACCTATAGCCGGGGGAGTTAGGGTGGAGGTTCAGGTCGGTAGGAGGATCGCCTACCATGTGCTGATAATCTTCAGGATCGTGTCCGCCATAAAAGGTCCAGGTGCCTTTCCCATACTCACCATGGATGTATTTCGCCTCGTTAATGGATTTATTTTCTCCCATCACCAACACGCCGGGTTTTATGAGACTTTTGTCAAACGCAGTGGTTTGTCCCATGAAACCAAATATTACCTGTTCGTGATCCTGACACAACATGGTAGGCACAATATCCCACTTTGCTGAAAAGTCGAAGAGTGTAAAAAAATCCTGATCGCGAGGCACACGGGTTGATTGTTTTCTATCGATATTCGAAAATTCGTATTCCATCGGATTCGTGCTCAGTTTAAAATTCTGAAACGCAAATGTTTTACTGTAATCTAGTTTAGAATTATAATCGGGTGTTGTACCATCGCCATCATACATCGATTCACAAATATCTAAACCTTCCGCGGCAAGCGCTATGTCATACGAATCGGTTCCTGAACACATGGTAAACAAAAAACCACCTCCTGCAGTGAAGTCGCGTATTTTTTTTGCAACTGCTAATTTCAACTGAGACACTTTATTAAATCCGAGACTTTTTGCAAGGGATTCCAAGCTACGCACCTGTTCCTGATACCAGGGTGCATTGCGGTACATGGCGTAAAATTTTCCATACTGACCGGTGAAATCTTCATGGTGCAGATGCAACCAATCGTAAAGCGGTAACTTTCCCTGAATAATTTCCTCATCGTAAATTACCTCGTAAGGAATTTCAGCATAGGTAAGTGCAAGCGTAACGGCATCGTCCCAGGGAAGTTTGTTCTTAGGCGAATAAACGGCGATCTTAGGAGCTTTTTCCAATTTTACCACCTCCATATTCACTTCCGGATCGGCTATCTCCTGACGTATCTGAGCCGCTTGAGCATCAGCAATAACTTTATAAGAAACACCTCTTATGTTACATTCTTTTTCCAGCGACGAGGAATACAAAAACAGAAAACTGCCTCCCTGATAATTAAGCAGCCATTCCAGTGTGCCGCCTTCGCGGGAAAGTTCCCAATAGGCGATTCCATAGGCTTTAAGATGATTCTTTTGGGTTTCATCCATAGGAATTAAAAGGTGGGAAGCGAAAGATGAAAACGATCCCAACAGAAGAAAGACGATGATTACTATTTTTTTAATGTACATTTTTAGAAGGGGGGCTCATCTTCCATATCATTAATACGGGACCGCCTGGTAACTCTTTCTGAATCGTTATTTCGTGGAATGGCAGGTAATGAATTGTCGGCAAATTCATACGAATCAAGATCAGCAAATTTGGTAAGGTGACCGATGAACTTCAGTGTAACGGTTTTTAATGCTCCATTTCTATTCTTAGCAACGTTAACTTCTGCAATTCCTTGTGTTGATTGTGCATTTTCATCCTCATCTAATCCATAATATTCCGGACGATAGATGAACATTACCATATCAGCATCCTGCTCAATAGCTCCTGATTCACGAAGATCGGAAAGCTGTGGGCGCTTGGAACTACCGCGTGTCTCCACAGCACGACTCAACTGCGATAGTGCAATAATAGGAACACCTAATTCCTTCGCAATGGCTTTCAACGAACGTGAAATGGTACTAATTTCCTGCTCTCTGTTGCCACCTCTGTTATCATTTCCGGCAACCATCAACTGCAAGTAATCAATAATAATCATGGCTACTTTTTTCTCGGCAACTAATCTTCGGCATTTAGCTCTTAATTCGAAAACAGATAGCGCGGGGGTATCATCAATATAAAGTGGTGCCTCGGTAAGCGGTTTTATTTTTGCATTTAGTTGTTCCCATTCATGATTTGCTAATTGGCCTTTGCGAATTTTTTCAGAGGTGATTTCAGTCTCGCTGGAAATTAAACGATTCACCAATTGCACCGACGACATTTCCAAAGAGAAGAAGGCAACAGGGCGTTTAAATTGCACTGCTGCATTGCGCGCCATCGTTAAAACGAAAGCGGTTTTACCCATACCTGGACGTGCAGCAATAATAATAAGATCAGACTTTTGCCATCCTGCCGTTACACGATCTAATTCAGTAAATCCACTAGGCACACCGGTAATACCGGAGGTTTGATTACTGGCAACTTCAATCTCTTTTATTGCTTTAGAAATTAACGATTGCATGTCCTCAAAATTTCTTCTGATGTTCCCTTCAGCAATTTCAAAAAGATTTTTTTCAGCTCTGTCGAGGAGATTCAGCACATCCATATTATCTTCATACGCATCACGGATTGTTTCGCCCGAAATGCGAATGAGTTCTCTTTGAATGTGTTTTTGCAAAATAATTCTGGCGTGGTATTCAATATTTGCAGCAGAAGCGATGCGACTCGTTAACTGCGTAATGTAATAAGCTCCTCCAACAATTTCCAGCTCACCACTTTTTTTCAATGCATGAGTTACTGTTAATATATCAATAGGTTCTGCTTTGTGAAACAAATAATGAATTGCTGCGAAAATTTTCTGATGTGCATCTTTATAAAAACATTCAGGACGCAAAACATCAATCACTGCACTTAAGGCATCTTTCTCCAACATCAACGCACCTAAAACTGCTTCCTCTATATCAACTGCTTGTGGAGGTAGTTTGCCTAATTGTTGGGTTAAGTTATTAGCACTTAAATTCTTAACCAGAGGTTTTCTTTTTGATGTTCCCTGATTTTCTTTATTCTCAATCATATTACAAAATTACTTATTCGCTGCAGGCAGGGCAGCTTCGATTAACTAAATAGTTTTCAACATAAAAATTATTTTTTTATTTTTCTGATAAAGTATCAAAAAATTCACAATCAACCCTCTACATAAACTCCCATAGAGCAGAATTTTTCAATCCGTTTTTCGATCCGGGTTTCAGGATCCAATTCGAGCAATTTGGATAGGTTTTTCTTGATTTCAGTCTTCACAATCTGGAACATTTTTTCAGGATTGGAATGAGCCCCGCCAAGAGGCTCCTTGATAATACCATCGACCAACTTAAGCTCCGACATATCGGTAGCGGTAAGTTTCAGTGAATCGGCGGCTTTTTCTTTATTATCCCAGTTGCGGTACAAAATAGAAGAGCACGACTCGGGTGAAATCACTGAATACCAGGTGTTTTCGAGCATCAAAACTTTGTCGCCGATACCAATTCCTAAGGCACCACCGGAGGCACCTTCACCTATAATAATGCAGATAACAGGCACTTTCAGAATCGACATTTCATACAGGTTTCTGGCAATAGCCTCACCCTGTCCCCGTTCTTCAGCCTCCAATCCCGGAAAAGCTCCGGGAGTATCGATAAAAGTCACAATCGGTTTATTGAATTTTTCGGCCAACTTCATCAATCTTAAAGCCTTACGGTAACCTTCAGGGTTAGGCATTCCAAAATTTCGGAACTGACGCATTTTTGTATTAACACCTTTCTGCTGGCCAACAAACATAACAGTTTGACCGTCAATAGCTCCAAATCCACCTATCATCGCCTTATCGTCCTTAACATTTCGATCGCCAAACATTTCAATAAATGAATTATTGGTGATAGTTTTAATATACTCCAGGGCATAGGGGCGGTCGGGGTGGCGGGAAAGCTGTACTTTTTGCCAAGGGGTGAGGTTGCCGTAAATATTTTTGCGGGTATCCTCTATTTTCTTTTCAATTTCTTCTATCAGACTTTTAACATCCACTTTTCCTTTTTCAGCAATTTGCTTTGCTTTTTCCAGTTGATCTCTCAGTTCATCAAGGGGTTTTTCAAAATCCAGGTAGTTCATAAATCAAATTTTAACGAATCACAAATATATTAAGATAATTGCTCTCCACTTACAGCAAGGGATAATCATCGATATAATTACTTATTTTCGCCTGAATTTTAATGTCTTATGATCAGGTTTCCAAACGCTAAAATCAATCTCGGGTTAAAGGTACTTCGCAAACGACCGGATGGTTACCACGATATTGAAACGGTTTTTTATCCTTTTCCATTTTGTGATATTCTTGAAATAGTTGAGAATGAGCATTATGAAGATAAATTTGGTCGTGAAGATGAACTTCATTCAGCTAAACCGCAACAGCTCACTCTTGATAGCGGGAAGCGATTAAGTTTTTCGACTTCGGGCATTCCAATAGGAGATAAAATTGAAAATAATTTGTGTGTTAAGGCAGTAAAAATGTTTGATAGGCAGCATCCTTTACCACATGATATATCGATGCATCTTCATAAAATTATTCCAATGGGTGCAGGACTTGGTGGTGGGTCATCTGATGCAGCGGAAGTTTTGAAAATGCTCAATATAATCACTGGTTCAAAATTAAGTGATGAAAACTTAATTTCCATGGCGGCACAATTGGGTAGTGATTGTGCTTTTTTCATTAGAAATGTGCCCGCTTTCGCAGAAGGAAGAGGTGAAATATTATCAGATTTAAAAGTTTCTTTATCGGGAAAATACTTATTATTAGTGAATCCCCGTATTCACGTCGCTACTTCAATTGCCTTTGCGGGAATAGTTCCTGCAGCATCGAAATCAACTCTAAAACAAAGTTTAAAGAGCGATATTGCTGAATGGAAAGGGAATATAGAAAACGATTTTGAAATATCAATATTTAAAAAATATCCGGAAATTAACTCACTCAAAAATGAAATGTATCGCCTCGGAGCAGTATATGCAGCCATGAGTGGAAGTGGCTCCTCTGTATTCGGTATTTTCGAAAGAAATCCCCCCGATTCATCATACTTTAGTAGTATGGAATACTTCTCAACACATCTAAAATAAATTTTACAATTTTGTAATAGTGATACAGATATCACTACCTTTGGCTATTGCATATCAGTCATTTATATAGGGTAAGTTGATGATCCCATTTCGTGT
>JBBQVM010000115.1:0-9508 GCA_038211525.1 Bacteroidia bacterium | reverse complement strand
CGACCAGACTTCAGGTTTACCAACAGGATTAACTTATAGCCGACAAGGCACAGATGTTTTTCTTGGTGCGGGCACAATTACTTTGACGGATGCTTTTAATGTGAAAATTCGTTTAAAAGATTCTGGTGGAAATTGGAGTACATATTATGAGTACGTCACCAACTAACGCAACGAATTACGAAGCTACAAATTACGAATTGGCTTCGCCTTACAAATATACGAAGCTACAAATTACGAATTGGAATTGGCTTACGAACTATACAAATTACGAATTGGCTTCGCCTTACGAATATACGAATCTACAAATTACAAATTGGCTTCGCCTTACGAATATACGAATATACGAATTTACAAATTACGAATTGGCTTCGCCTTACGAATATACGAAGCTACAAATTACAAATTGGCTTCGCCTTACGAATATACAAATTACAAATTACGAATTGGCTTACGAACTATACAAATTACGAATTGGCTTTGGTTTACGAATCTACAAATTACGAATTGGCTTTGGATTTCGAATGTCTACTGCATGCAAAAATAAAATATCGATTCCAAATTTATATCAAATCCATCATAATAAATCATAACAATCATAATGATCTAAAAATCATAAAAATCATACAATCATGAAAACAAAATATATTCTCCTCATACTAATTCTGCTAACCTCAAGTTACCTATCAATAGCCGCTACAAAAACTTGGACTGGCTCAATATCAAACTCTTATAGTAATTCGGGGAACTGGTCTCCGAGCGGTGTACCAATCGATTCTGTAGATAATATTGTAATCAACTCCAACGCGCCCAACAACTTAATTCTAACTCAAAATCGTGTTGTATCCGATTTTACTATTAATGGTGACACCATCGATTTAGGCGGCTACCAGTTAACCATTACCGGAACCGCAAAATTCGATGGCGGATTAGTTACCAATGGAATCGTGCTTCCAACAGGTAATTTGTGCCAATTTTCAGCGAGCATTTTGAATGTAAATGTCTCTGCTACCTGTGGATATTTTCGAATGAATGGTGGTACTTTTAATTATCCGGTTAGCCTTTCCAGTACCGGAGCAGCTAGTACCAGCGGAACGGGTGGCTGCGTGTTTAACGACAGCCTTAGCATCACTAATACTGGTACTTATTATTTCACCATGGGAAGCTCGGGAAAGGACTACTTTAACAATACAGTTACTATAACCAACTTAAGTACCCACGAGGTCTATTTGGCAACAGGTGATTCAGCCTTCTTCAACAATATTATTGTAAACAGCACAAATGGCGGTGGTATGGTTTTTGGAAATTCCGGTGGTGTGAGCACGTTAGCCTCTGGAAAAACTATTTCGGTTGGTACCGGAGGCTTCACCAATGATTATTTGACATTAAAGAATTTCATTCAACTGGGTTCAACCGCTCAAACGCTGACGCTCACGGGAACTGCCATTGTGAACTTAATTAACTGCACCTTTAACGGTGATTTAACCGTCACCGCTCCGGGTTTCCTATTAAAAACCAGTACCTTCAACGGTACAAGCAATTTCACCCGAAATGCAAGTAGCACCAACCATCAGAGTGATGGGGGAAATATATTTAATGGATCAACTACTATAGACAATGCCGGCATTGGAGGAAGAATCCGCATGGCAACCACCACGGGCGACACCTTTAACGGCAATGTTACCTTTAATTCTTCCGGCGGACAAGATGTGCAAGTTGGTTACGCCGGAAATTCCTATCTTTATGGAAATATAACCATTAACAGCAACAAAGTAGTGTTTAATACAGCCAGTGGTAAGGTGACCTTCGCGGGAGGCAATTCGCAAAGCTTAAATGGAAGCTATAACTTTCCGTTTAAGAAACTGGCTATTGATAAATCGGCAAATCAGGTTACAGCAAATTCTACTTTGAGTGTGGATGATACGTTGTTTTTTATAGGTGGAAATTTGATTACAACATCTTCAAATTTAATCACCATGAAGGGTAGTTCGGTGGCTAGTGGTGCTTCGAATAGTAGTTTTGTGAGTGGACCGGTGAAGAAAGTTGGGAATACAGCATTTGAGTTTCCAGTTGGGAAAGATTCATTTCAAAATAGCATTGAAATTTCTGCGCCTTCCACTGCATCTGATGCTTTTACAGCTGAGTATTTTGATGAGGAACAATCACAGGGCAATACTATGGATACTTCAATTGATTATATTAGCCTATGTGATTATTGGAAATTGGATAGAACTGCTGGCAGCTCAAATGTAAATGTATATTTAAGTTGGAACTCAAATGACTGTCCAATTTTGGACTCGATAGATTTGAGAGTGGCAGTTTGGAATGGGTCGCAATGGAAGGATTTAGGTCAAAATTCTTTCACGGGAAATGTTTCTTCAGGTAAAATAAAAAACAATACAACTATTTCAAATTATTCCTATTTCACATTTGCTTATAGAACTACTACACTGCCCTATGTTGTTTTAGGCAATGATACGACTATAGTCCTCGGAACATTCAATATTTCTGGGGTAAGTGCTTATGGAGTTTTAAGGTGGTTTCCGAAGGCTGATTTATCCTGTTATACGTGCTTGAATCCGGTAGTTACTTTTAATGGGTCGAGAAAATACTTCCTATTTGCAAGCGATTATAAAAACAGATTTGCAGTGGATTCAATTACTTTAAAATTAACAGCCAGTTCGCAATCATTACCTACACTTTATTATCCTCCGGCTGTAGATTGGAAAGCCGATGATTGGATAAAAGAAAATGTATTGGATAACGACAATCCTTTAAATTGGGATGATAGTGGAGATGAATGGTGGTATGGACATAGCAATAGTTTAGATGGTAGTACAGTAGATGGATATATTTGTGCCGGTTATGCGTCATTTATTAATATGAGTGTTGATGAATCGACGCTTTCTACTCCAGGGTGTGGTGATACCGAAAACGATCCTTCATTTTGGGACTGTGAAGATTTTGAAAGTTCCACATTAAAAAAAGGAAGATTGTTTGCTACAGTTGCTTTAAAGCCTTTAAGTGGCAAAAATTTTATGTGGTATCGTGTATGCAGCGGAGGACAGTTTTATATGGCTAAATCTACTAGTGATGGGGGTTATTTGGCCGTAGGTCACACCTATGCCACTAGAGACCGGGAAACTGGAGACATAATTGGATACAACCCAACTTCACTTTCGCAAACGGATGACGTTTGTGACTTTTTAACAACGGCAGGTACAAAAGGCTATATTGTTAAAACCAACAAGAGTGGAGAAATTATATGGCAGTATAGGTATGGGCCTGAATCAATCAATAATATAAATGATCAAAAAGCCGAAATATTTAATTTTGTTGAAATGGATGGAGGATTTAGGGCAATTGGTCTGGCATGGAACCCATCTTCTCAAGCATTTAATTCTTGGATTTTGGATATTGATGAAAATGGATATTTCTTAAATTCCTATTTCATTCCGGAAACTTCAACTAATCAACCCGTAACAGGAATTGAGCAGCAGTATTACGGAATAGGATCGGATATTATACGTTATGAATTAAGTGGAACAGAATACAATATTATTTGTGGTTATACTCAAGGTCCGGATTACTTAAATCCTTTGTTTCCTTATCCTTCCCGAATAGCGTATATTGCGATGTTCAATGAAGGAACATTAGGAGCTTTGGATTTGTTGAATGATTTAGCTTGGGTCAATGAAGAAGATTTTAATCACAACAGTAATGAACTGAATTCTACCGCTTACTATGTCAAAATGGGTAAAAATGAATTTGGCGATGATATTATTTTATTTCCTGTAGTCGATAATTGTGGGTCATGTTATGGAGCCGGCGACAACATGGCAGAAGGACTAGTGTACAAAGTTGATATAACAACTGGTGATCCGATAGGAAATGCGGTTTCCATTGGGAGCATTCATGCCTATGACTTAAAAATTGATGTGGTTCCAACAGAGGATTTTGGATTTGCTGTTTTGAGTACCAAGGAGGGAGTCGATAAAAATCAAGGTGTATATTCTTGTACCCCTTCTGATCCTTCAGATCCCACAGTTTATTCAAAAAAAGATTATTGGAATTCTGATGCATATGTCGCAAAATTTTCCTCAGTAGACGTCCCTGAATGGGAAATAAAATTTGATATTAATGATAAAGCCCCAGTTGCTTATCCGAAAAATTACAAGAAGCAAGAATGTTTGTATACCATTACTCAAGCTCCTGATAATGGCTATGTAATAGCCGGAAATAACAGCGAAAATTTTGATGATTTTTATTTGTGTAAATTGCAAAGTGATTGTATAACACGAATTGTGTCGGATGCAGATATTTCAGGATTTAATAATGAATACATAATAAGCCCTGGTGGTAGCCCTGAAACGTGGTCAAGTAGTAAAACTGTTTTCGGTAAAGTTGTTATTCAAGCCAATGCAAAATTGATAATTGAGGGTAGCTCTACCGTCATTACTTTCGCCGATAGCCGGCGCATTGCTGATGAAACAGGACACAATATTCTTACACAACTTATCGTTGAACCCGGTGGAGAACTGGAAATAATGGATCATGCTGTATTAGATGTAATTGACAGCGGTTGTGACGATGGTATGTGGGATGGTATTCAGGTGCTTGGGCAACCGAATCTGTCCCAAACTGTAGCTAATCAAGGGTACGTTAAAATTCATGAAACGGCTCAAATTAGAAATGCCAGAATTGCTATTTGTGCTGATGAAGCCAAATATGATCGTAAATTTGAGTACCTTACTGGAACAAATCTATTGGGAGGTGGAATAGTACAAGCTACAGATGGCTCAATATTTGAAAATAACAGAGATGGAATTTGGATTGGACCATTTAGACAAGGTTATTCCGTTAATAGAATTATTGGTAATGATTTCATATCTAGCAGCATTTTGAGAGATCCGTTTTATAAATATGCAGATGATCGACGAGAAGCTTTATCAAGTTTTGTGAAACTTTATGGAAGTAGTCAATTTAATATCTCAGTCAATAATTTTACCGCCTTAAACACTCAGGATGCTGATATTCGGGGGAATGGTATTGAGTGCCATACTTGTGGCATTAATATTACTTCCGGCAATACCTTTACTGATCTTACTTATGGAATTTATGCGGATAATTTGACCCTTGGGAGTACAAGACGTATTTTGATTTCAGAAAACATTTTTAATGACGTCTATTTTGGAGCAAACATTATTGGAGGAAGCTTCGCTGAAATTAAAGGAAACGTTTTTAATATTCCAACTCAAGTTTCGGGTTTAGAAAGACCTTACGGTGTATGGATGAACTTTAGTAGAGATTACAGAATTTACAATCGAAATGAATTTCTTTTGTCTGGAACAGCAGGTCTCCAGAACATAGGACTCCTTGCTACCAGAAGTGCTCCATCTGCTTGTGAAATATTTGACAATGCTTTTGACGGAACTTTTATTGGAACTCAAACTGAATCATATAATACTAATCTTCAAATTCGTTGCAATACCTATGAAAATCATGCTCATTCCTGGGTTGTTAATCCGCAAAGTGCATGGGGCATTTTAAATGATCAGGGTACTGGATGTCCTCCAATTGACCCTACTTTTCGCACAGCAGGCAACTTGTTCATTGATGCCTGTTTTGATCCTGTCAAGAAAAATCATATAAGTTCAACAGTTGATTTTTGGTATTACGCCAATGGATATCCTTCACAAACGTTGCCGTATATAGCCTGTTCCAGCGATATTTTAAGTGATGCAAATCCAGGAGACATTGAAGATTGCGGAAATGGAAGCTTAGATCCTTTAGCATGTGCCGTTGATGAACCATCCGGAAATGACCGCGATGAATGGCTGGACATTATTGCTGTACAGGAGGACAGAGGAATTAAAGCAAAGCTATGGACCTCTTTTATCCAATTGTTAATTAGTGAAGACACGCTCTTTCAGGACAGCACCATTGTTATGTATTTTGATTCATTGGACAATTCAGAAACACCATGGTACAAAATTACCTGGTACTTGGATAAAGGTGATTCTTTAATGGTTGATAGCTTAATAAGTACTGCAATTTTATCTGATGCGGAAGATTCATTGAAATTTGATTATTATGAATTACTTCGATCAAAAATGAATGCGGAAGGGACGTTTTTTAATCTTTCTTCAAGTGATATTGAAAACATAGAACCATGGCTTGCAAACAATTCAGATATTACAAATAACGCATTTGCCTGGTTGGGAACTGCAACTCATAGTACACATCAATTCATACCGGAACAATTGTCGGAGGAAAGAATTGGTAAGAGTACTGTATTGCAGAAAGACGCTTCAATTGACCAATTAAAAATCTTCCCCAACCCAAGTTCCGGCATTTTTACGGTGACCACTAATTTGAATTTGACAGAAAATACCATTTGCGAAATCATTAATTCGTATGGTGAACTAGTATTTACACAAGCCAACATCAGCAAAACAAAGTTTGAAATTAATATTTCAAATTTACCTGCCGGAATTTATTTGTTATTTGTAAAATCGTCCAATTCAACTTTGAGTACCAAATTTATAGTGCAACAATAAAAAAGGTAAATGAAACGAATATTATTTTTATTTATATTCATAAAGTTATTTGAGCATGGCAACATTCATGCTCAAATAAC
The DNA here is from genome assembly GCA_038211525.1 of Bacteroidia bacterium. Lineage (GTDB taxonomy): Bacteria > Bacteroidota > Bacteroidia > AKYH767-A > OLB10 > JADKJB01. The sequence continues at coordinate 2,871 of JBBQVM010000115.1, read as the reverse complement.
TTTTAATAAAACTTATCATGATAATGTAGATGGCATTTTTACTATCTTAGTTGATGGATCAGGTTATAAACAAGTGATGCATTCTATGGACTCACCATATAGAAGTTTTATCTTTCAAGATTTAGATTCAAACGGGATTATTTTATCATCTAAAAAGTATGGAGATGCTCCTGAAACATATTTAATTTATAGTCTTTGCAGAACTATAGATACTTGCTTTGCTATAGGAGCATCCTGTTACAATATCCAAAGTAATAAAGGCCTCTCATTTTTAGCAAAATTGAACCAAATTGGAGATACCTTATGGACAAGAAAATATTCAGCACCTCAAGGCTTCGATTTCTATGGACAATATATGATAGAAACTTCAGACCATGGATTTCTCATAACAGGTCAAATAGCTGATTCACTTATAACTGATGCAGACATTTTCATTTTAAAAACAGATAGCTTAGGTAATTTCGAATGGATGAACAGTTTTGGAGGAATTCGTTTTGATTGTGGTTACTCTTCCGTCCAAACTCCCGACGGGGGTTATTTAACAGCAGGCTGGACTAGAAGTTTTGGATTCGGGAATAACTCCAATAGGGATGATATTGTAGTGAAATGGGACAGTGTTGGAAATTACCAATGGCATAAAACGTATGGGACAGGAGACTATGAAACGGCAATAGGAATAACAAAAATTGCTGATGGAAATTATATTGTTTCAAGTGGGTCATATTCATATTCGCTTGGAGTTGTACGTGGAAAAATAATAAAAATTGATCAAAATGGAAATATAATCTGGAAAAAGCATCAAGGTGTTGATGTTAATGCGTATTATTGGGTGCGTGAAATGTCCAGCACTGATTTAGTTGGGATAACCTCTATTAGGGTGAATAATATTGATGATGGCTTCATAATCCGTACCGATTCATCGGGCACCGAAAAATGGCGTCGCCAATACCGTTATGGCAACAGCCATTGTTATTTTCGTGATGTGCAAGAAACCCCGGATGGCGGAATAATTTGTGCGGGTTTTGTGTTTGATGGCGCCAGTGGTGGTCAGGATGGCTGGTTAGTGAAATTGGATAGTACAGGATGCTTGTCGAGCGGATGTGGTGAGCCAACCGGTTTATTTGAAACTGCTTCTTCATCGCCATTCACCATTAGTGTTTCACCCAATCCCATAAGCACTCAAGCAATAATAAAAGTAGATGGACTTTCGCAGCGATTATTAAATGAACCTTACCAGCTGCGGGTATATGATTTACAAGGCAAGTTGGTTCAACAACCCGAAACAGGTTTTCTTGTTTCTGATACTTGGATTCAATGCATTTTCAAACCCGAAGGTCTGCACGCAGGAATTTATTTAATAGAAGTTGTAACTTATGGCGGTGAAAGGTTGGGAGTTGTTAAGGTGGTGGTGCAATGAGTGAAAAATTATTCTTTAATGATTGATAGCTTAATAAGTACTGCAATTTTAGCTGATGCGAATGATTCATTGAAATTTGATTATTATGAATTACTTCGATCAAAAATGAATGCGGAAGAAATGAAGCAACAGTAGCAGGGCTTACAGTTTGAGAATGATCGATGTTTTAGGAAAAGAAGTGTATACCGAAAGTGGCACGCTAAATTCGCAATACTTTACCCGTGATTTAAATTGTGCATCGTTTGCCAGTGGAATTTATTTGATTACATTTGAAACGGAGAGCGAGAAGTTGGTGAAGAAGATGCAGGTGAATTGGCGGTGATTGTGAAAAAAAGCCATTAGTCACTAAAAAAGTCATTGGGTCATTTGACTCGCTGGCGAACGCCGCGAATGTCATCCCGTGAGCCTTTGTGCGAACGGGAGAAAAAAAAGTCATTGGGTCATTGGGTCATTGGTCATTGCAGCAGGCAAGCAAGTTCAGACAATTTCAGGTAGTCTTACACCTGTCAAATTCAACCAAAATTAAAATCGCTAACTGCATCAGGCATTTTTAATTCGAGTTCAGAAGGATACGGATTCTGTTTAGGAAAACAAAAAGCCAATTGTATTCAGTAGTGCTACAGCGACAAAATTATTCCTCAAAAGCAATATAGCTCTTAACTAACTTCTACCTCTTGTTCAACAACTTTCATATTTACACTTTCCACGCTGTGTTTAAAACGTTTGAGGATGGTAAATTCATAACCGCCAAAAATTCTTTTTTCATTCACTGCCGGTATACGTCCGAAAATATAGTTTAGCAAACCTGATATGGTATCATATTCGTTAGTCTCCGGTAGTGCGATCGGCAGAAGGTCATTCACATCATTGATAGAGGTTTGAGCATTTACAATAAACTCCGTTTCACTTTTCTTTTCTACCGACGGCTTTTCCTCATCGTACTCATCCTGAATTTCACCTACTAACTCTTCAATAATATCCTCCATGGTAACAATTCCTGCAGTGCCACCAAATTCGTTGGTGATAATGGCCATTTGAATATGTTGAGTTTGTAATTCGCGTAACAATTCATTAATACGTTTTGTGAGCGGTACAAAATAGGCTGGACGAATGATATCTTTAATACCACTAAAATTATTATTGCGAAGTAACTTCAGCAAATCGCGGGTGTGAATAATTCCGATAATGTTATCTATTTCTTCTTTATAAACCGGAAATCTTGAAAACTGGTCATCTATAACCTGATTCAAAATCTCATCATTGGTAGCATCAATATCGATTCCTGAAATTTTTGTGCGTGGAACGAGTATCTGTCGTACAATTCGATCGTCAAACTCAAACACATTTTGTATCAGTTCATGTTCCGAATGTTTAATGGCTCCGCCTTCTTCACTTTCGGTAAGTAAAAAACGAAGTTCCTCTTCGGTGTGAATGTCGTGCCCTATTGTTGGTTT